>JBAWYN010000026.1:0-13017 GCA_037143535.1 Acidimicrobiaceae bacterium
TGGAAGCAAAGCTCGCAGAAAAGGCGCGTAGTGAGCGCCAAGCGGAAATGGATGCGTTGAGTGGGAACCGCGGAGAGAATGCCTGGGGATCACAGATCCGCAGTTACGTTCAGGCTCCGTATCAACTCGTTAAAGATCACCGAACCGACTTTGAAACTGGAAACGTTGAGTCAGTTCTTGATGGTGACCTTGATGGGTTCATGGAAGCAGAGCTTCGTCGCCAGCGGTCTCGTTCATAATTTCAAATTATTTTGATTAAATAGGCATTACCGCGACCTTTGTGTCGTGTGAAAGTGCGAGAAATCATAAAAATAATTGAAGACGACGGATGGATTGAAGTTCGACAAACGGGCAGCCATAGGCAATTCAAGCATCCACTCAAAAGTGGAGGAGTCACTGTCGCTGGGCATTTAAGTCGCGACTTGCCCATTGGACTTGCACGTGCAATCATTAAACAAGCTGGACTCAATCAGAGGAAATCATGACTCAGTACACAATAATTATTGAAAAAGCTGGGAATAATTTTGCTGCCTACGCACCAGATATTCCAGGATGCGTTGCTGCCGCGGACACCGTTGACGAAACTCGCGAGCTAATGCAAGAGGCACTAATCCTTCACATCGAAATGCTGCGTGAAATGGGTGAAGAAATTCCTATCCCTCATGTGCAGGCTGCCGTAGTCCAGGTTGCTTGACTTCTGTCGGCAGCCGAATCATTTTCTAAGAACTTTTAAAAGCCTTTAACCACTGTATTTTCTTGCACCAAAAATACTCTTGTCCTAACTAGAATGGTTAATACGTAGATATAAGTGTTTTTACATTTATCGATTGACCCAAGGGGGTGACCGTGATTCGTTTTGAGAATGTTTCAAAGACGTACAAGAACGGTACGCACGCCCTTAAGGACGTTTCACTCGACATTGAAAAGGGAGAATTCGTATTCCTTGTCGGATCTTCAGGGTCTGGAAAAACCACCTTCCTTCGACTGCTCCTTCGTGAAGAGACTCCAGACCAAGGTCGAATCCTCGAAGCTGGACGTGACATTGGTGATCTTCCAAAGTGGCGAGTCCCTTACCTTCGCCGAAACATTGGCTGTGTCTTTCAGGATTTCCGACTCCTCCCTAACAAAACTGTCTTTGAAAACGTGGCTTTTGCCCTTGAAGTGATCGGCCGTCCAAAATCAACAGTCGATTCACAGGTTCCCCAGATTCTGGAGCTCGTTGGACTTAGTGAAAAGGCCAACAGCTTGCCGAGCGAACTCTCTGGTGGAGAACAGCAACGCGTTGCCGTTGCTCGTGCCTTCGTGAACCGCCCGCTCATTCTTCTCGCAGACGAACCAACTGGAAACCTCGACCCGACAAACTCTGAGTCAATCATGGCGCTACTAGAGCGAATTAATCGCACTGGAACAACAGTTGTTATGGCTACTCACGATAAAGCACTCGTAGACCGCATGCGTCGACGCGTTATTGAACTCGACAAGGGTGAAATGATTCGTGACCAAGTGCGCGGTGTCTACGGCATTGATGAGGTTTCGAGCTAATGCGCGTCTATTTCCGTTACGCCTTTAAAGAAACATTCTCTAACTTGTGGCGAAACCGCATGATGACAATTGCGGCGATTCTCACCGTGGCGGTTTCTCTGTCACTTGTAGGTTCAGCACTTCTTCTAAAGCAGAGCGCCGCGCAGGCTTCTGCACAGTGGCAGCAGGGAACTCGAGTCACTGTATGGATGCAACCATCAGCTTCTGAGGGTGAAATTACGAGCATTCAAGGTCAGCTGGCTAATTTGCCAATTGTTAAGAACTGCGTGTTCTACACGCAACAACAGGACTACCAAGAAGCCGTGCAGCTTCTTCCTCGTTCAGAGTCTCAGGTCCTCACCGTTGCTGACATGCCATCGTCATTCCGCTGTGTTCCAGTAGTTCCGTCAGATGCTTTTGTTGTTGAGTCAACGTTTAACAATGAGCCTGGTGTGTACAAGGTCACCGCTCCAGAGCAACAGATTCGCCAAATGAATAAGGCAATCAGAGTTCTCCAAATTGTGTTCTTGGCACTTGCTGCAGTGTTGCTTCTTTCAGCGACTGTGCTGATCCTCAACACCATTCGCATGGCAATCTTCGCTCGACGCCGCGAAGTGTCAGTCATGAAGCTGGTGGGAGCGACTAACTGGTTCATCAGAGTTCCGTACATAACTGAAGGCTTTATTCAGGGACTCCTTGGATCGCTGGTAGCCGTTGGTGCCGTTACAGCGCTTCATGTTTGGTACCCATTACACAATGAGTTCCAACTGAACACCAATGCGTTGCTGGGCACGAATGCGGTAGTGCTGGTCGTTGGAATTCTTATTGGATCAGTTGGATCAGCAATCGCGATCCGACGCTTCCTCGACGTTTAATTCGATTCTTCGAATTCAATCGATAGTGAATTAACGCAGTAGCGAAGACCCGTAGGGGTCGGACCATCGTCGAAGACGTGTCCTAAATGACCACCACACTTTGAGCAGAGAATCTCTGTACGCACACGGAAGAGTGAGCGATCTTCTTTCTCAATGATTGTTCCTGGTTCACAGGCATCAAAACTTGGCCATCCACAGTGCGAATCAAATTTTTGTCCGCTGTTAAAGAGGACCTGGTTGCATCCACCACAGGTGTACGTTCCATTGGCGTTGACATTTAGAAGTGAACCGGTGAAGGGTGCCTCAGTTCCTGCTTGGCGCAGTACGGCGTAACGCTCAGGCCCTAGTTCTTCTAGCCACTGTTCTTCGCTTTTTACAACTTCGTAGGTCATTAGTTCAATGTAGCGGTTTTAGAGAAAATTTGGACGTGGAGCTTCGGGAGCTTCGGGAGCAAATTCAGGCTGGTCATTGAGCAGTCGTGACAGTGCGCCCTTAATGCCTTCGGGGTCCAGGCCAATTTCTGCGAGCAGCAGATCTGGTTTGTTTTGCTCGAGGTAGGCACGTGGCACACCGAGAATTCGAGTTGTTGGAAATGGCAATTCAAGTTCTTGGGCGCGACTTCTAACTTCAGACACCATGAGCGTGCCTGCTCCACCGTGGCGGGTGCCATCTTCAATGGTGATAACTCGTGCGTGCTTCACTGCATCATCAATCATGTTCGGATCTGGTGGAAGCACCCGTACGTCGTAGAGCGTGATCTTCTTCGCGTCCTCGCCCATGAGCTCTAACGCGGCAAAGGCTGAGGTGGCCATTTTTCCAACCGCGAGAACGCAGAGCGATCCGTCACCTTGTTGAATCTTTCGAGCTTCGAGGCCGTCACCAGTTTTTCCATCGAAGGGCTGGGGCAACGTCTTCGGGAATCTGATGGCTGAAGGTGTCGAAAGTGAAAGGGCCTTGGCGAGCATGCCAGGAATCTCTTGCGTAGTTGATGGCGCAAAGATTGTCATGTTCGGGATTGCGAGACAGAGCGCGATGTCGAGAATTCCGTGGTGACTTGGTCCGTCGTCACCAGTAATTCCGGCACGGTCAAATACAAATACAACCGGCAGGTCAAGCAGTCCAACATCGAGGTTGGCTTGATCGAATGCTCGCGAGAAGAATGTTGAATAGAGAGCAACAACGGGCTTGAGTCCGCCCATTGCCATACCCGCAGCAGCAGTAACGGCGTGTTGCTCTGCAATTCCTACGTCAAAGAATCGCTTAGGGAATTGTTCTTGGAATCCAAGTAGTCCTGTTGGCCCCGCCATGGCAGCGGTGATAGCAACAATGCGCTCATCGGCACTGGCAAGAGTAAGTAGGGCGTCTGAGAATGCTTTGGTAAATGACTGTGGGGCAACTTCTTCATCATTGAGGCGTGGTGGCAACTTGAAGTCGTGCATCTTTAGTTCGTCGTTAGTTGCGGGCTCGTAGCCACGACCCTTTTCAGTAAGTACGTGCACAACAATTGGGCCGTCCCACGTCGATGCGCTCTTTAGTGCGACCTCGAGTGCTTCAATGTTGTGACCATTTATAGGGCCAACGTAGCGAACACCAAGGTTTTCAAAGAATGCGTGGGGCGTTACTAATTCACGAACCGCTTTTGTAAATCCGTGCAGACCCGCGTACGCAGCTTGACCCGCTTTTGGCATGCGAGGGACGAGTTTGCGAATACGGTCACGAAGTGTGAGGTAGGACTTGTTGAGTCGAAGTGTTGTTAGCTGTTCTGACAACTTAGAAATAGTTGGTGCGTAACTACGTCCATTGTCGTTTAGAACAATGACCACACGCTGATTGGAGTGCCCGAGATTGTTAAGCGCTTCATACGCCATTCCTCCGGTGAGCGATCCATCACCCACAACGGCAACTACATGTCGGTTCCCACCATGACCAATGAGCTCCTTCTTTGCTTCTAGAGCAACAGAGAGTCCGTGGGCGTAAGAGAGTGCGGTTGATGCGTGGCTTGACTCAATCCAGTCGTGCTCAGATTCGTTGCGACTTGGATATCCTGAAAGGCCACCGCGCTGTCGAAGGTTTTTGAATCCATAACGACGACCGGTGAGGAGTTTGTGAACATAAGACTGGTGACCAGTGTCCCAAAGCAGAATGTCCTTCGGGGAGTCAAAGACGCGGTGCATCGCCAAGGTGAGTTCAACAACGCCAAGGTTTGAGCCCAGGTGTCCACCAGTCGTTGTCACACTAGAAATAATGAACTCACGTATTTCTTGGCTGAGTTGGTTTAGTTCGTCGTATGAAAGCGCCTGAAGGTCGGCGGGCGTTTCAATAGTTGGAAGAATCACTCCTTCAGCCTACCGGCGGCGAATTGTGGACAATTCTTCGCAAATACGTGTGCTACCTTCGATTTGGCTTTATGGAGCTGATTAAAACTGGGGGATATATGCGTATCGGATTTATAGGACTTGGCCACATGGGATCACCAATGACCAAGAACATCATCAAGAGTGGATTCGACACGGTTGTCTTCGATCTAAATGAAAAAGCTGTGAGCGAACTTGTTGCACTAGGCGCAAGCGCTGCAGCAACTCCAAAAGAACTCGCGCAGCAAGTTGATGTTGTCATCACCATGCTCCCTGGGCCAGCTCAAGTTCGAGAAGTAATTGCGGGACCTGGTGGCGTTCTTGAGGGAATGAAAAAGGGCTCTACGTGGATTGACATGAGCACGAGCTCACCAGGGCTCGGTCGTGAACTTGCTCCAAAGATCGCCGCAATGGGTGTTGGTCAACTTGATGCTCCGGTGAGCGGCATGGCCAAGGGTGCAATCTCTGGAACGTTGCAGATTTTTGTCGGTGGCGATGAAGATCTCTACAAACAGATGCTCCCAGTCCTTGAAGCAATGGGTGACCCTGCACGAATTTTCAGAATCGGACCAGTCGGTGCCGGTCACACAGTGAAGCTCATCCTCAATCTCTTGTGGTTCGAACACGCAATCGCCGCAGCTGAAGCATTCGTGATGGGATCGCTCGCAGGTATTGACATTGACGTACTTCAAAAGGCGCTCGTTGCAAGTCCTGCGAACTCGAACTTCATCGAGCACGACATCAATTCTGTATTCGTGGGCGACTACGACGAGTCATTTGCCATGCGTCTCGTGTGCAAAGACCTCGGACTCGCAGTTGACATGGGCCGCGACTTAGGCGTTCCTGTAGAGATGGCAGCACTCACCGAGCAAGTACACCGTCGCGCAATGCGTCAGTACGGAGAAAACGGTGGCGAAATGCTCGCGGTGAAACTCTACGAAGACTTGATGGGTATTCAGCTTCGCGCTGAACGCTAATTACCCTCCGTAAAAAGGGTGGGTGACTGAGTCACGTTGTTGCACGAGTGCTTCGCCAGCACCTGCTGGGCGACCATTAACAGCTTCATTAATTGCAGCGTTAACTGCTTGGCGCATTGAGACACGAACTGCGTCTTCAGAATCTGCAGCACCATCAATCCATAGTGCGACGTAGACCAGGGTGTCTTGCGTTGCTTCAAGAAGTCCAGCTGCAACACTGTCAAGCACTGCTTGGGCAATGCCAACTTGTGCGGCACCAAAAATCAATGTTTCCTGGAATTCAGTTGAGGGTGCAATCTTGTTCAGCATGATTGTTGGCGGAAGCACTGTTTGATACGAAGCTTGATCTTCACCAGTTACAACAACGATTGGACAGAATCCAGGAGATGGGTTAGTGAAAACGCTGGTGAGTGCAGCGGCGGTAGCACTTCCTCGCTTGGCGAGAAAGACATTGACGTGTGCGCCATTTGGTGCAGAGCCACCCCAACCTTGCGAAATTTTGCCGTCTAAATCATTTTTATTTGACACTTTTGTTCCTTAAAATTGTTTAGCGTTTCCGCGTGCGGTATAGGAATAAACATAGCAATTATCAGATTCACGACTACCTAGGTTAAAAGCAGAGCAGTTACTTGACAGTAAAGAGAACTCGCCGTAATGTTCGTTTGTCCAGTGAAAAGGCACTTCCAAAGTGGACAGGCCTTTTACCGGGGGGGAAAATAAAATGGCAAATAATTCAGATACGCCAAACGAACTCGAATACAACATGTATACAGAGTTGAAGTCTGGCCGATGGGACCGTCGTAAGTTCTTGCAGCAAGCAACTGCTGTTGGAATCAGTGTTCCGATGATTGGTTCAATCATTGAGACTGCGCTTCCGGGTGCTGCTGCAGCTGCAACAGTCAATGTTGGTGGTACAGCAACTATTGGAACAAACGTTCCAACTGCGCTTCCAGACCCTGCAATGGTTCTTGACCAAGGCGGAATTGTTGCGACTCAGATCGCTGGTGAGTACTTGATGTACCCAGGCACTGACTGGGTGCTTAAGCCACAGCTCGCTTCTGCTTACAAAATGGTCGACGCAAAGACACACGTCTTCACAATTCGCCCAGGCGTTACATTCCACAACGGACAGCCGCTAACTGCTGCAGACGTTGTTGCTACATACAAGTCACTCGTTGCAAGCGGATCAGCTGCTGCAGCAACATACAAGGGTGTTTTGTCAGCTTCTGGAGTTGTTGCAACTGGTGCAATGGAAGTTACTTTCAACCTTGATGCTGCATGGGTTGGATTCCCTTACCTCACATCACCATTTGCGTACCAGTCAATCATTCTTCCTGCGAACTACAAGGCTGGAACATTCATGTCTTCAGCTCAAGGAACTGGTGCTTACATGGTTAAGTCCTACACCCCAGGTGCAGGTGCAACATACGTTAAGAACCCTAAGTACTGGAACCCAACTGCTGGACCATTCATGGACGGAATTAACCTTGCGTTCTACCAGGACATCTCTACTGGTGTTCTTGCAATGGCTGGTGGAATCTACGACTACATGCCTGCGGTTTCGTACGGTACTGCAGCGCAGTTGTTCCACCTTCCAAACGTGACCATCAAGTCACACGCTTCATCTTCATACCGCAGTATTCAGATGCGTACCGACGCTGGACAGCCACTTGCTGACGTGAACACACGTCTTGCAATCGCTAGCTGCTTCGACCGCCCTGCAATGATCGCGGCATGTCTTCACGGATACGGAACACTCGCCAACGATCACTACATGGCTCCTGTGTTCCCGCAGTCTGCAAAGGCCAACAAGATGATTCCACAGCGCAAGCAGGACATCGCTGCAGCTAAGAAGTACTTGGCTAAGGCTGGAAAGGCCAATGGTCTCAAGGTCACACTGACAACTGAAAACGTGTACGAAATTCCAACCCTTGCTCAGCAGATTAAGTCTGACTGCAAGAAGGCTGGCATTGACATCACTTTGAAGATTGAGTCACAGGACAACTTCTACAACGAGTGGACTGCAGTGCCAATGGGTATTACTGACTGGTCAGCACGTGGAATTCCTTCACAGGGACTCCAGTACTACAAGACAGGTAACTCATGGAACGTGTCTCACTGGGCAGACTCAACATTCGACACGCTTGTTGACCAGATGAACACCACAACTGACCCAGCAGCACTTCAGGACGTTGCGTACAAGATCGCAAAAGAAATGCACGATCAGGTGCCGTTCGGTCTTGCTTACTGGATCAGTGACACACAGGCAGTTGCAAAGGGCGTAAACATTGGATACGCCCCATCAACACTTGTAAACGTCACCGGTATGTCACTTCCAAAGGGACACAAGTAAATAGTTTTTGTTCATTACTAAATGAGCAAATGAAGTCATTTAAATACTGCCGGGCGCGCCTTGCGTCCGGCAGTATTTAAATAAGTAAGGGAAAAATGTCTAGATACGTTTCGAAGCGAGTGTTGCTTTCTCTAGCAACGTTGCTGCTCGTGTCATTCATTGTTTTTATTGCGGGTGACGTACTTCCTGGAAGCATTGGCCGCACAATTCTTGGTCAGTTTGCAACTGATGCGCAGGTGCACGCAGTCGACGTGCAACTTGGCTTTAATCACCCGGTGCTCATTCGATACTGGAACTGGATTAGCTCATTTGTCACAGGGGACTGGGGCACATCAATCACTCAGCAAATCCCAGTTCTATCTTTCGTGATGCAAAAATTCCTCAACTCACTGATGCTCGGCGCATTTGCACTCATCATCATTGTGCCAATTTCTGTAGGACTTGGAGTCCTGGCTGCAGTTAAGAGGAACACCAAGATTGACAAGATCATTTCGATCACAGGAATGTCAATGCTCGCACTACCTGAATTCGTAACAGGTGTGGGAGTAATTATTTTGTTCTCACTTGTTCTTAAGTGGTTCCCGGTGTTCTCGAATGTTCCTGGATGGAATCCCTGGCAGATTGTAAGAAATTTCTTTCTCCCCGCCATGCCTGAAATGCTTCTCATCTTTGGTTACATCTCTCGTATTGCTAGGGCTGGAACAATTGAAGCGCTTGAATCGAACTACAACCGCACAGCAGTACTAAAGGGACTTCCACCATCGAGAATTCTGGCTCGACACATTCTTCGTAATTCGCTCCTACCAACCATTGCCGTAACCGCAGTACAGGCGGGCTACCTCGTTGGAGGACTTGTCGTTGTTGAGACGTTGTTCAACTACCCAGGTATTGGCAACTTGATCTACACATCAGCCACCCAGCACGACCAACCAGTACTCCAGGCGTCTGTTTTCTTAGTGGCCCTTATTTACACGGTTGGCAATCTTGTGGCCGACCTACTTACGGCATGGCTCAATCCACGAGTGAGGTTGGCGTAATGGCTGAAGCAATCATTGATCCACTTCTTGCAAACGTTGGACAACTCCAAACTCGCAGTGAGCGTTTTAGGTCGCACTGGCAGCAGTTATTTAAGAAGCCAAGCTTTGTCATTGGCTTCGTCATTGTTGCCTTTTGGGTCATTGATGCAATTTTTGCGACGACCATCGCACCTCAAGACCCTCAGTCGCAGCACGCCTTCATAACGCTGCAAGGTCCATCTGGCGCACACTGGTTTGGCACCGACTGGCTCGGGCGCGACGTATTTTCACGAGTACTCGCTGGATGTACGTCAATCCTTAAGGTTGCTCCACTTGCGACACTGCTAGGAATTGCTGGAGGAACGGTTGTTGGTCTCATCACTGGGTACTTCGGCGGAAAAATTGACTCGATCATCATGCGCGTCGTTGATGCATTCTTGGCGTTCCCACTGATCATTATTGCGGTACTAGTGCTTTCACTAATTGGTACATCAGAATTCACAGTCGTTTTGTTGATCGGAATTATCTTCACTCCTGTTATTTCACGAACGATTCGCTCCGTGGTGCTTGTTGAGCGAGAAAAAGAATATGTTGCCTCGGCGAAATTACGAGGAGAGCGAAGTCTCTACATCATGTTTGCGGAAATTCTCCCGAACATCACCTCCACAATTATTGTGGAAGCAACTATTCGAGTGGGATACGCAATCTTTACTGCGGCGACACTTTCATTCTTGACGCTAGGCGCTCAACCACCATCACCTGACTGGGGGCTCACTATTACACAGGGTCGTCTCTACATTCAGATGGCACCATGGGTTGTTCTCTTCCCAGCGCTCGCGCTCGCGACATTGGTCGTTGGAATCAACTTGATTGTTGAAGCTATTCAAAAGGAACTGAACGCATGAGTAGCGATGTAACACTTCAAGTAAATGACCTCAGTGTTTCCTACGTGAGCCAGGGGCGAAAGCTCCCAGTACTTCGTGACGTCTCATTTGAAATTAACCGTGGTGAAGCGTACGGGCTCGTGGGTGAATCGGGTTGTGGAAAGAGCACCGTTGCTATGGCTGTTATGGCGTATCTCGCCAACAATGCGCTCACTGAATCTGGAACAATTTTGCTTAAGGGCGAAGACGTTATTACTGCGTCACCTGAGCAACTTCGCGAATGGCGCGGAACTCGTGTTGCCATGGTTTACCAAGACCCGGGATCATCGCTTAATCCAACCATGCTCGTTGGCCGCCAAGTGGCTGAGGTCTTTCACTTCCACGGTGGCGATAGCTGGGACGACGCCATGGCTAAGACCGTCGAGATGTTCGAGAAAGTTCGTTTCTCTGACCCTGCGCGAATCATGGAGCGTTACCCCTATGAGCTTTCTGGTGGTCAGCAACAGCGCGTGATGATTGCCATGGCGCTCGCTGCAAACCCAGCCCTACTCGTCATGGACGAACCAACAACTGGCCTTGACGCCACGGTAGAAGCCGACATTATTGAACTTGTTATTCAACTTCGAAAAGAGATGGGTACTTCAACACTGTTTATTAGCCACAACCTTGGCATTGTTTCAAGACTGTGTGACCGTGTTGGCGTTCTTTACGCGGGACGACTTGTTGAAGAGGGCATCACCAGTGAAGTAATGAGTGACCCTCACCATCCGTACACCATTGGACTTCTTAACTCAGTTCCTAAGTGGGGTGAAACTAAAGAAGACAGTCGACTTGAGCCAATTCCTGGAGACTTGCCACCGCTTGGTTACGTACTTACTGGCTGCTCATTTGCTCCACGTTGTGCAATCGCAAGTCCCGAGTGTGAAACGTCACCTCCACCGCTGCAAGCATGTGCAGGCAGTTCCATCAAGAGTGCTTGTCTTAAGCGTGACGGTCTGAAAGAAGAATTCGCTCGTGCTGGAGGAACAAAGACCGCAGTGCAAATCACCAAGCGCGTTGCTCGAGAAGCAACTCCTGTAATCGTTGTTGATCACATTGCGAAGCGCTTCAAGGGTAAGAACGGTGAGATCACTGTCCTTAGTGATGTCTCGCTAACAATTAATGCTGGAGAAATTCTGGGTCTCGTAGGTGAGTCGGGAAGTGGAAAAACCACTTTGGCTCGAACTATCGCCGGTCTCTACAAACCAGACGCCGGATCAATTACGTCGGGCGGAGAAGCACACCGCTTACAAGATTCCCAGTCGCACTTCTTGCAGATGGTCTTTCAAAATCCCGACACGGCGCTTAACCCTAAGTTCTCAGTATCTCGAATACTTGGTCGTGCAATTAAGCAACTCGCTGCTCCAATGTCTGCCAGTGACCGGACAAAAAGAATCCTCGAACTCGCTAAGTCAGTAAAGCTGCAGGGATATCACTTAGAGCTTCGCCCGAGTGCGCTTTCTGGTGGTCTTAAGCAGCGTGTTGCAATTGGACGCGCGTTCGCTGGAGTGCCTCAAGTAGTAATTCTTGACGAACCAGCATCAGCACTCGACGTTTCAGTTCAGGCAACAATTCTTAACTTGCTCGTAGATCTTCAAGGCGACAGCGACTTGGCGTATCTCTTCATTTCGCACGACCTTGCAGTTGTTAATTACTTGGCTGACCGCATTGCGGTTATGTACTTAGGTGAAATTGTTGAAATCGGGCCAGCGAGGTCCGTTGTTGCTCCTCCTCATCACCCGTACACCGAGGTGTTGTTGTCAGCGAACTCGGCTGCGAACTCAGTTAAGGGTGAGCGCATTCGACTGAAGGGTCAAATGCCTAGTTTGGCGAATCCACCATCTGGATGTCGTTTCCACACTCGCTGTCCTCGTTCACTTGGAGAGCGCTGCGCCACAGTGGCACCAGAGTTCCAGACAACAGCTGATGGACATGCGTATCGCTGTCACATTGCGCCTGAGGAACTTGCTCGACTGCAACAGACCAAGCCAGATACTTCAGACGCTACGTTCGAATAACTAGCCGCGAGTGGGTTTTGTCCACAGTGGGCGCGGAAGCGTAACGAGCTGCTCGATCTTCTTCGCAACTTCTAAAATCTGCCACTCACTGTGTGGTCGGCCAATGATGCACAGACCCACTGGAAGGCCCTTAATTAGCCCCATAGGCACGCTCATAATTGGCCAGCCAGCGATAGCCGCCGCCCCAATTGAGGGGCTGGAAGCGCCTGGGTGACCGCCTGTGACCAAGTCTGTTTTCCATGCAGGTCCGTAGGCGGGCGAGATGACGACGTCGTAGCCCTCAAGGCCCGGGGTCAGACACGTTTCAGTTGCCCACTTCAGGTTTCGCTCGCGAGCAAGTTTGTAGGACTCAGTTTCAGTGCCACCCTTTTCGAGTGCCATGTCGAAGAGTTCATGAGCAAAATAAGGTTGCTCAATCTCAGCGTGTCGATCTTCAAAGTCCACAACATCTTGTAGTGAAGAAACGCCACTGCCTGGTCGGTTCGTGAGATACGTGCCCATTGAGGTAACGAGCTCTGAGAGAAGTACGTGAAGTTCGTCGTTGCCTTCTTGTTCGCCAGCGACGGCGAAGTCACGCTGCGCGACTTCGGTGCCAGTGATTTTTAGAATTTCCACAATGTTTTTGAAACACGCATCGGTTTCTGGGTGACCAGTCATCCACGTGGGAGATATAACAATTCGTGGACTCGACAAGTTCTCTGGCTTTGTTGTGTTGCTTAGAACGCTGTAGAGAAGTGCCACATCGTCGACGCTGCGCGCCATTGGCCCGGGGCTGTCCTGGCTGGGGCTAATTGGAACTACAAACTCACGAGACACTGTGCCAACGGTTGGCTTAAGTCCTGCAACACCGTTGAGTGAAGCGGGACAAGTAATGGAACCGTCGGTTTCAGTTCCTATTCCTAGGGGGCTCAGTCCACCAGCGAGTGCTGCACCAGTTCCTGAAGAAGAACCTCCGGCAGAACGCTCGAGGGCCCATGGAT
>JBAWYN010000027.1:0-11697 GCA_037143535.1 Acidimicrobiaceae bacterium
GGGTGCTCTCGAACGTACGTCACCATTGCCTCAAGGGCTTTATGAACCATAGAACTGAGCCTACGCAATGTGACGCATTTCTACCAACTACCTTGTGTCCATGAGTTCTCCTACCCCAGACTGGTCCGCAATCTCCAAGCGCAACGCTCGAAGTGTGCAGACAACAATCGGGTGGATCTTCTGGGATCCAGGAGCGGTAGCGCGCTACGAAGCACTCGGACTTCCAGCGGGTGGTGGCTACATTGCATCACGAGCAGCACCATTCAGTGATGCGGGCCCTGATGCACTCACCGAGGTCTTTGGCTCAATTTCGCCACTGGGAATCTCGCTCGTGTTTGAAGTACTAAAGACAAAAGAAAACTTCATGAAGTTTTGGGATGCGAGGAACGAAGCAGTCCTCGAAGGGCTAAAGGAATTCGCTCCAGCAATACTTGACCCACTGATTGAATTTGGTCCTCTTCTATGGAACGTTGTCCCAAAGCTTCCGATAGAGAACTGTCTCTTCGCTGCGAGTCACAACACTTTGAGCATTCCAAGTGACAGCGTTCTGTCTGGTTGGCACGCAGTTAATTTTGTTCGCGAATGGAGAGGCGACGTTCACTGGAACATCACCAAAGAAAAGAAACTTTCCGCTGGAGAAGCGTCAGTACTTCACAATGCATGGCTCGGCTACGAGGGCGACTGGCTCTCACTGTCGAGAGGCAATTCACAAGAAAGCATCGATGCTTCGTGGAAGCTCCTTGAAGGCAGAGGGCTCGCAGCTGAGCGCGTAGTAACTAAAGAAGGCTTAGCGCTGCGTCAAGAGATCGAAGACGAGACCGACACCAAAACTTCTCTCGTCTGGGAACTAGTTGGTCAAGAGAACTCAGTTCGATTCGCCGAGTTGTTTGAACCGCCATGCGTTGATCTACTTAAGCGAGTGGACATTACGGCTGGGCCGAATTATCAGCCTGCTTCAAGAATTCACTGAGCTACGCAGTACTCCAAATTGGAGCGGACGACCGGGCTCGAACCGGCGACCTCGACCTTGGCAAGGTCGCGCTCTACCAACTGAGCTACGTCCGCGTGGTGGGTTCAATACTAGCCGACCAACAACAAAAAGGAAAAATCTTTACGGGGCTGGCGAAGAGGCAATAAACGCTTCGACTTCTTCTCGCAAATAATCACGAAGCTTAGAAATATCTGGCATTGCTTCAGCGCAACCATAGATTCCGAATTCTAAATATTCTTCAAATCCGAGAACGGTGATGTTAAGAGCAAATGGACCAAATAATGGACCCACCGGAGCTGCCGAGGCGACACGGTGACCACTGAGCCATAGAGGAAGAGGTGGTCCAGGCACTGAAGAGATCATGACGTTGGCCATTGGTGGAATCTTGTTAAACAATCCGAAATTATGAATCAGCTTTCCACCGATTGCTAAAAGAGTTGGCCCCAGAGACTTAGTGATGTTTTGCAGCATCTGCGCTCCAACTTGGCGCTGTATTCCTACAGTTTTTTTCGAGTCGGCAGCAATAGCTTTGATTCGCTCTTCAGAATCATCAATGTTGGTGTGCAGTCGAACCAGCATGCCTGAAATCTGATTTCCTAGCGCTGCAGCTTCACCTTCTCCACGAACATTGATTGGAACAAATGCAATCAAGTCCTTCTTAATTTTTTCACCGCGATCTTCAAGCAATCTACGAAGCGCACCACTCGATACCGCCATAACAAAGTCGGTGACTGATGCCCCTCTCGACTTTGCCGCTCTCTTCGAATCAGCCAGTGAAACCTGGAGACGGTGGAATTCTTTCTCCGTACCAGAAACTGCATTAAGAGATGTTCTTTTCGCTTCAAAGAGCGAAGGTTGATCAGGAGTTGCTTTGTTCTTTCGGCGAAGAATTGCAACTCGAATTACCGCACGAACAATTGTGTAGAGACGAACAAACCAGGAGCGAACGTTTCTTGCGGCAAGTGATGGATTTGTTCGAATGCTTCCAATCCCTTGTCGAAGCAGTCCGAATGAAGTTGTTACTGCCTCATCTTCGGCTTCTTCTGGCTTTGGAGCTGGAGCGCGAACTTCTGGAGAAATATCGAACAAGCTGGCAAATGTTTCAGCACCTGAAACTCCGTCGGCGAGAGCGTGGTGAACTTTTAGTGCTACTGCCGCCCTACCGTCTTGCATTCCTTCGATAACCAGAAGTTGCCAGAGAGGTCGCTTAGGCGAAAGTTGCTGCGACAAGTACTGAGAAATCAACTCATCGAATTGATCAGGTGTACCAGGTGCTGGAAGCGCAACTCTAATTACATGCTTTTCAATTTCAATCTTTTTTTCATGAATCATGATTGGCCAGGTCATGTCAAAGGGTGCGCGCACGAGTCGCTGGCTCAGGACAGGAATCTCATGAAGTCGAGCTTCAATGTTGTTACGGATTAACTCGTAACGTTCTTTTGGATCAGCAACGTCACCAAATTCAAGTTCGATAATGGCCCCGATGTTCATTGCTGAACCGGGCACCTCTAGGAGAACAAATGCACTGTCGAGTGGGTCAAGAAATTGCGTCATCGTCCGGTGCTCCCAAATCCGCCTTCGCCTCGTGTCGCCTCGGGGAGTTCTTCAACAAGGCTGAACGATGCACTCGGAACCGCAAGAATTACTAGCTGCGCAATTCGGTCACCTTTTTTAACTTCGTAGTCATTTGTGGGATCAAGGTTGACAAGAGCAACCTTGATCTCTCCGCGGTAACCAGCGTCCACGAGTCCAGGGGCATTCGAGCACGTAACGCCGTGCTTAGAAGCAAGTCCACTACGAGGAAGAACGAAGCCACCATGGCCCTGTGGGATGGCAATAGCGACGCCTGTTCCAACCATGGCCCTGCCACCTCCTGCCTTTAACACTGCGTCTTCAATCGCAACGAGGTCGCATCCAGCGTCACCTTCATTTGCGTATTTAGGAAGAACGGCATCTGGGTGAAGTGCCTTGGCAAGAATTTCCATAGGGCGAAGGCTACCCGTCACCGCACCCCTGAGGTTGTCAACTATTAGTAGTGTCGCAATGTGCTTGTTTGGATGGATTTAGAAATGACGGGACTAGAGCCCTCACGCCACGTCATTGTGGAAATAGCCACTTTGATCACTGACGACAACTTGAACGTTGTCGCTGAGGGCCCAGATCTTGTGGTCCACGCATCACCTGAGGAACTCAGCGAGATGGGCGACTTCGTCACAGAAATGCATACGAAATCTGGGTTGCTTCCATTAATTGAAGCCTCGACAATTACTTTGGCGCAGGCCCAAGAGCAAACGCTCGCTTTTATAAAGCAGCACATCAGCGAGCCACGAAGCGTTCCACTGTGTGGAAATTCAATTGGTACCGATCGACGTTTTCTGCAGGAGTACATGCCTGAGCTTGAAGAGTTCCTGCATTATCGAAACATTGACGTTTCCACGCTGAAGGAGCTTGCTCGACGCTGGCACCCAGAAGTACTGACATCGGTTCCAGAGAAGGCAACGTCTCACCGAGCTCTCGACGACATCAGAGAATCAATTGCTGAACTAGTTCATTATCGCAATACCATGTTCCCTACACCGGAGAAATAAAATGTCAGACACCGTACTTTCAATTCAAGACGCCAGCGCTCAAATGATCGCTGCTGGACAAATGTTCGAGATGGAACGCACCACCGTTAAGGGCATTGAGATGAATGTCTGGAAGAACGCTCCAGCCACCATGGCCCAGGTTCTCGGCATGTCACTAAACCACAGCGCTAAGGAATTTTTGATCTACGAAGATCAGCGCTACACCTTCGAAGAGCACTACCGCGCAGCAGCCACACTCGCGCAGCGGTTTATTGATCTTGGAATTAAAAAGGGTGACCGGATCACCATTGCATCGCGCAACTTGCCCCAGTGGGTCATGAGCTTCTGGGGCGCAATACTTTCTGGCGCAGTTGTGGTTCCCCTTAACGCCTGGTGGACCACTGACGAATTGGAATATGGACTCAGCGACTCTGGAACATCCATTGCGATTGTGGACGAAGAGCGTTTTGCGCGCATCTCACCTTTTATGGATTCACTTCCAGAACTCACAACCGTGATTGTCCTAAATGACAATCCAAAAAAGCCCCTAAACCTCGCAATCACAAATTCACGAGTTGCAGTCAAGAGCTTTGAAGACGTACTCGGATCTGTTGATCCAGCACAGACACCACCCGAAGTTCCTATGGACACTGATGACGACGCCACAATGTTCTACACATCTGGAACTACCGGCAAGCCAAAAGGCGCAGTAGGAACGCACCGTAATGCTCTTTCCAACATGATGAACTTGTTCTTCGTTGGACAGCGCGCCACACTTCGCTATGGCAACGCCAATCTTGACGATGATGGCAATCCGGTGCAGGGTTCAGCAATGCTAAACATTCCGCTTTTTCACGCAACAGGGTGTCTAGCCACAATGCTCGTGAACACCGCTTCGGGCGGAAAGCTTGTCCTATCGCACCACTTTGATCCGACCTTGGCATTAGAGATGATCCAGAACGAAAAAATCACTCAAATCGGTGGCGTTCCGGCAATTGCGATGCAACTGCTCGATCACCCAAACTTCGCTGACTACGACACTTCGTCAATCCGCTCAGTTTCATACGGTGGAGCACCGCCACCACCTGAACTTGTAAAGCGCATTCGAGCCGCATTCCCTAAGGCCCAGCCTGGAAACGGATACGGCCTCACCGAAACGTCGGCTGCGGTTGCTCTAAACAATGGCGCTGACTACATTGCGAAGCCTGCGAGCTGCGGGCCCGCAGTTCCAACGTGTGAAGTTGCAATCGTGCCTGAAGACTTTGAAGGTGACGAGCCAAGCGCAGATCTTCCAAAGGGTCCAGAGGTTCGTGGAGAGCTATGGATCAAGGGTCCAAATGTTGTCCGTGGTTACTGGAACAAGCAAGAAGCAACCGACAAGGCCTTCACTAAGGGCTGGTTGCACTCTGGCGACATTGCACGTATTGACGAAGAGGGATTCATCTTCATTGTTGACCGTGCGAAGGACATGATTATTCGTGGTGGAGAAAACGTGTACTCAGTAATTGTTGAGGCCGCAATCTTTGAGCACGCAGATGTTGCCGACTGCGCAGTAGTTGGTGTTCCTCACCCATCACTTGGTGAAGAAGTCGCTGCAGTGATTGTTCTTCGACCTGGAAGGGTTATTGAGGGTGAAGAAATCTCACGCCACGTGGCCCAACGCCTTGCGAAGTTCCAAGTTCCGACAAAGGTGATCTTTCGAACCGAACCACTTCCGCGTAATCCTCAGGGCAAAGTTCTAAAGAGAGAACTACGCGACAGCATTCTCGACTAAAGATTCATACTTTAATACTACTTGTGGTAGTATTAAAGTATGAAAATAAGTATGAGCTTGCCAGATGAAGATGTCCGATTCCTCGACGCTTATGCAGAAGAAAAGGGTCTCGCCTCTCGTTCGGCCGCGCTCCACAAAGCTGTACGCCTACTTCGAGCCAATGGGCTTGCTTCTGCTTATGAATCTGCATGGTTGGAGTGGAATGAAGAATACGAAGCATCCTGGGACGCAACATCCAGTGACGGGATTCTCTAAGTGCAACGCGGCGAAATCTATTTAGTAAATCTTGAGCCAGCGCTAAGTGGTGAAGCCAACAAGCAACGCCCAGCTGTCATTGTCAGTAACGACGGAGCCAACAGTTCTGCTGAGCGAAATGGCTTTGGTGTGATCAGTGTTGTTCCCGTAACTTCCAACGTAACTCGAATTCACCCTTTTCAGGTGCTGTTAATGGCAGAAGCGACTGGCTTGAGTGTTGATTCAAAAGCCCAAGCTGAACAAGTTCGCTCGATTTCAGTGAAGAGACTCGGTTCGCCAATTGGTGAAGTGCCCCAGAACGTCATGGAAGCAATCGACGAAGCCCTTCGGATACACCTAGCGCTGTAATTTTGTTCTGAGTAATAAAAAAGCGGCCGCTCGAAAGCGGCCGCTTTTTTATTGGTAAAAGAATTACTTGTTTGGCTGTGGTGTTACGCGTAAGTAGTCCTTGAGCTTCTTGAAGCCCTTAGGGAACTTAGTTACAGCGTCTTCGTCACTGATTGAGTTAACGATAATTACATCTCCACCATCAACCCAGTTAACTGGAGTTGCTACTGAGTAGTTTGCAGTCAACTGAAGTGAGTCAAGTACACGAACAACTTCGTCGATGTTTCGACCAGTTGATGCAGGGTAGGTAAGAGTTAGCTTTACTTTCTTGTCTGGCCCAATAACGAACACGCTGCGAAC
The DNA here is from genome assembly GCA_037143535.1 of Acidimicrobiaceae bacterium. Classification (GTDB taxonomy): domain Bacteria; phylum Actinomycetota; class Acidimicrobiia; order Acidimicrobiales; family RAAP-2; genus RAAP-2. The sequence goes on from JBAWYN010000027.1 coordinate 6,275, forward strand.
AGTGAGTGTGTCGTTTGCGTTTGGGTGGATCATGTCGTAAAGGTTTGCAACAGTCTTTGACTCGTCACCAATAAGTGGGAAGTTAAGAGCTGTGCCCTGAGTCTCAGCAATGTCTGCCTTCCACTTGTCGTGTGAAGCAACATCGTCTACTGAAACACCAATGATCTTGGTGTTGCGCTTGTCGAAATCAGCCTTACGAGCTGCAAAGCCACCAAGTTCGGTAGTGCAGACAGGTGTGAAGTCCTTAGGGTGTGAGAACAAGATGCCCCAGCCGTCGCCGAGCCATTCGTGAAAGTTGACTGTTCCTTCGGTGGTCTCCGCGGTAAAGTCCGGGGCCACGTCACCAAGACGAATCGCCATTTGATACTCCTTCGAGTGAAAAACTCAGTCCTTTGACTGAGTTCCTTTACTGTAGTGGATATATCTGAATTGTTGCAAATGTCTATGGGATTTGTAGGTTATTGCACGCAGAGCCTCAAAACCCTGTGAAACTAGAGGAATGTCCGAATCGCAGAACCCGACTGTTGCCGCGTTTGACCTAGATGGAACACTCAGCGAAGGTGGAAGCGTCGTTCACTGGTTGCGCTTTATTGCGGGCACACGTGCCACCTATTCAGCCGGACTTTCACTTATCACTCCCCTCACTATTGGCGCAATCAAAAGTGGTTCAGCCGCCGACAACGCAAAAGAACGTTTATTTCACAAACTTCTTGCGGGTAGAGATGTCGCTGAAGTTCAGGCAAGGTCTCGAGAGTTCATTCTTCACCACTTAGAAACCAATGGCCGCGCTCACGTGATTGCACGCTTGAGATGGCACCTCGATCAAGGCCACAAGGTGGTAATTGTTTCTGCATCACCTCAGCTCTACGTCGATGTTGTTGGCGAAACGTTTGGGGCGAACGGCGGATGTGGAACTCGACTTGGAGTTGACGCGAGAAACAAACTGACCGGAATGTATTTAGGGAAGAACTGTCGTGGCTCAGAGAAAATTCGCCGCCTCAACGAATGGATTTCAGAGCAGGGCTTTGCTTCTAAGCCAGTGGTCTACGCGTACGGAAACTCACGGGGCGATCTAAAGATGCTTACCAGTGCTGATCACGGCTACGACTGCGGCAAGCTCGGTCGCTTCGGTGCGCTGAAGAACTTCAGTCGCCTCGAGGCGTAACTACTGCTCGATTGAAGAAGAAATTTCTACGATGCCGCTTTCGCGACCTTCGTAGATAATCTGCATCGAAGCAGCTTGTTCCTTCCAAGAAATAACGGTTGATCCACGTTGGTCAACAATGCCAACGTTGATGTCGTAGACACCGTCGAGCAATGGAAGCTGGGCAATATCAAGACCAATGCGATTTGACCCTTGCTTCAAATTGACTGGCGAAGCCTGTGGGTCGCTTCGACTCACCAACAGTCCGGTGCGAGTAAAAATTTCAAACATGAAGTTTCCGCTGTACGCCTGCTCAGCGCTTAGATTCACGTCAAGGTGAAGACCAGCACCACTTCTCACTTCGAATGAACCGCTTGGTGTGGTCACTGAATCAATGTTGATGTTCGCCTGCGTTCCAGCGACATCATTGGCATGGGCATCTTCTAACTGATGCTCACGAAATACGCGAAGTGCTTCACTGGCTGGGCCGTCGGCAATCATGAGTCCTGAATCAAGCACAATGGCACGATTACAAAGTGCGCGGACCTGATCTGCGTTATGAGTAACCAGAAGAATTGAGCGACCTTCTTCTTGGAACTTCTTGATGCGATCAATGCACTTTTGCTGGAAACGCTCATCGCCAACGGCGAGTACTTCGTCAACCACCAAAATGTCAGGGCTCACGCTCACCGCGACGGCAAAGGCCAAGCGAACATACATTCCGCTCGAGTAAAACTTGACTTGCGTGTCAATGAATTGTTCGATTTCACTAAAGGCAACAATCTCATCAAAGATTCGATCAACCATCTTGCGAGAAAAGCCGAGCATTGCGCCATAGAGATAAACGTTGTCGCGACCAGAAAGTTCACCTTGGAATCCGGCTCCGAGCTCAAGCAACGCAGCAAGACTTCCGCGAAGTCGAATCTCACCTGACGAAGGTTGCAAGACTCCGCAGATGCACTTCAGAAGTGTCGATTTTCCAGATCCGTTATGTCCAACAATGCCAACTGTTTCACCTTCTGCGATTGTGAAGTTGACGTTGTTGAGTGCACTGAAGAGTTCTGTTGTTCCAGATTTTGGGTGGAGAAGGCGCTCTTTAAGCGTCTGGTGACGTTCATGATGAATCTTGAAGTTCTTGGAAATGTTGTCAACTTCAATAACGTTCGCCATTAGAGCTCCGACTCAAAGTTTGTTTCAAGACGACCGAAGATAACTTCTGCCACGAGGAAGAAAATAATCATGATTCCAACGAGGCCTGCATTGATTTCAAAGAATGTAGTCATCGACCACGTTGGCAACACTTGCATCAGCGCGTGTGGGGCCACGAGAGAATGGACTGAGGTATCGCCATAGAAGATGCGCTGGAACGTCAAGACAATTGGCGTGAGTGGATTTAAGAAGTACAAAAACGTCAGGCCGTGGCGATTGAGCGCTGGAGACAGCGTGTTCTCGTAGGAGTAAACAATCGGTGTCATGTAGAACCACAGCTGCAAGATCACTTCAATGAGGTGCTTTACATCTCGCATGTACACCGTGATGGCGGACATGAGCATGGACATCGCTGCACTAAAGAGATAGAGCGCAATAAACGAAATTGGCATCAACCACATGAAGTTCCATGCTGGTGCGTGTCCGGCAATCAACAAGAAGATTGCAAGGACTCCTACTTGAATGACGAAATAAACAACGGAGGCGCCCACGTTGGCGAGAGCCAAGATTTCACGTGGGAACGAAACCTTCTTTACCAGCCCAGCTCGGTCAACAATGACCCCGGTCGCAGTGTTAACTGAAGTCTGATACATGTTCCAAGCAATAAGTCCAGAGAACAGGTAGATGACGAAATTAGGAATTCCGTTCTTCAGAAAGATTGAAAAGACCAGGAAATAGATACAGAGCGAAAGCGCTGGAGAAATCATTGACCACAAGAGACCAAGCGAAGATCCCTTGTACTTAATCTTGATGTCAGAAAGAATCAGGTTTACGAGGAGCTCACGTCGATTAACGAGGTTCTTCAGCCGAGCAAGCAACCCGGGTCGGACACTGACAACGCGTACTGGTGCATCATCGAGTGAACGTCGAACGCCGCCGTCCGACGTAGCTTCGCTCACTAGTCGCCTTTAGTTAACGCCGAGTGCTCGATGACAGCGTCAATGAATCCGTATTCAAGCGCTTCTTCTGGTGAGTACCAACGGTCACGTTCTGAGTCAGCGAGAATCTTTTCGAGCGGCTGGCCGGTGTGACGAGCTGTCAACTCAGCTAGGCGGTGACGCGACTTTGCAAAGTCCTCAGCCCAAATCGCGATGTCGGTTGCTTGACCCTTGAAAACTCCACCACCGGTGTGTGGTTGGTGCATCAAGATTCGAGTGTTAGGAAGCGAGAAGCGCTTGCCCTGCGTTCCGGCACAAAGAAGGAACTGACCCATTGATGCTGCCATTCCGAAACAGATTGTTCGAATGTCGTTGCTGACGTACTGCATGGTGTCGTAGATGGCGAGGCCGTCTGAAACAGATCCACCAGGAGAGTTGATGTAGATGCTGATGTCCTTGGTTGGGTCATCTGCTTCTAGGAGCAACAGCTGTGCGCAGACCCTATTAGCCATGTCGGTGTCAACCGCTGAGGTGCAAAAGATGATTCGATTGCGTAAAAGTCGGTTGGTTAGGTCGTTATTGCCGAAGTAATCGGCCATTGATGTGTCACTCATACGTCCAATCTACCGTGCCCGCTCCAGACACCCTGCCGATTTCGCCTAGAGTAGAAACCCTGCGGGCGTGGCGGAATTGGCAGACGCGCTGGTTTTAGGTACCAGTTCTACGGAGTGTGGGTTCGAGTCCCTCCGCCCGCACCAAGTTTTTAAAGTTTCCCTTGCTATTTGGGAATGGGTCGTAGTAACGTTGTATTTGCTGTTTCGCCGCAACATCGCGGTAGAGACCGATTCGATATGAAACTTCGAGTTGGGCTCATCTCAACTTGTAGGAGTTTCTATGTCCATGACCTTTGCCGACCTCGGCGTGCCATCAAACCTTGTAGAGCGTCTCGCTTCACGCGGTATTTCTGAAGCATTCCCGATCCAAGAAGCATCCATCCCTGACGCCCTTGCGGGTAAAGACGTTGTCGGAAAGGCCGCAACGGGATCTGGAAAGACTCTCGCCTTCGGTCTTCCCCTGCTCGCCCGCCTCGAAAAGGCTCGCCCACGCAAACCTACGGCCCTGATCCTTGTTCCTACACGTGAGCTTGCCGCTCAGGTGCAAAAGGAGCTCGCGCAGTTGACCGAAGACAAGGGTCGACGCATCATCACTATCTACGGTGGTACTTCGTACAACATTGCTCGTAAGGCACTGAACTTTGGTGTTGACGTTGTTGTTGCTTGCCCAGGTCGTCTAGAGGACATGCTCGAACAGCGTGCCTTTGACCTTCAGAGCTGCACCACTGTTGTTGTTGACGAAGCTGACCGTATGGCTGACATGGGCTTCTTGCCTTGCGTACGTCGCATCATTTCAGCTACTGCTCCTAACCGTCACGTCATGTTGTTCTCAGCAACAATGGGACCAGACGTTAAGTCACTCGTAAAAGAATTCACTAACGATGCCGTTATCCACGACGTTGTTGGAGAAGAAGCTCCTAGTGATGTTGACCACTTCTTCTGGCGTGTTCCACGTGACCAGCGTCCACAGATGACTGCTGACATTGTTGAAGAATACGACCGCGCAATTGTCTTCACCCGTACCAAGCACGGTGCTGACCGTCTTGCTCGTCAACTCGAAGAGCGTGGTATTTCTGCAGTCCCCCTTCACGGAGACCGCACACAGGCTCAGCGTGAACGCGCACTTCGCAGCGTTAAGAGTGGCCAGGTTCGCGTACTAGTTGCAACTGACGTTGCTGCTCGTGGAATTCACATTGACCTACTCCCAGTAGTGGTTCACTACGATCCACCAGCCCAGGCAACTGACTACCTTCACCGTTCTGGTCGTACTGGCCGTGCCGGTAACACTGGTGCAGTTATTTCACTCGTAGGAGAAGACGTAATTGGTCAAGTGAAGCGTCTGCAGAAGGCTCTTGGCATTCCAACAATGATCGAACCTCGCGAAGACGCACCGGCAATTCGCCTTGGTGCTGTTGACGACGTTGCAGCGACTGAGCGTCTTGATGACCGTGGAGGCAAGGGTCGCTCGGAGCGCTCATCTTCACGTGACCGTGACCGTGGTCCTCGTAGTTTCGGTGACCGTGACCGTGGTGCTCGTTCTGAGCGCAGCTTCTCTGACCGTGCTCCTCGTGGAGACCG
>JBAWYN010000028.1:0-11415 GCA_037143535.1 Acidimicrobiaceae bacterium
GTTCTGACCAATTTCTCTACCCGCAGGTTAGTCATCCTTCTCGGGTAACGTTCAGGCTATGGCATCTCTCCTAGAGATCTTTATCCGGCGTGTCAGCGTTGAGGGATCCTCAATGGTGCCTACATACCTGCCAGGCGAGCGACTTACCGCAGTTCGCCGATGGAGAAAAGTGCGTGTTGGCGATGTTGTTGTAGTCCACGACCCAGCAGATCATCAGCGATTTCTCTTAAAACGTTGTGTCGCAATCATTGGAAATCAGCTCGATCTTCGTGGCGATAATGCAGACTTTTCGACAGACTCTCGGTCGTTTGGCTTAGTGCCAACACGAGATGTTGTCTGGCTAGTGACGGGATCTGGCCACAAATAATTCTCGTGGCCAATTGTTGACCAAACAGGTAGGATTTAGGTATGGCACGCCTAGCCGTTATCTCGTATCACACCTCTCCACTAGCTCAACCCGGCACGGGCGACGGCGGTGGAATGAATGTCTACGTCCGCGAACTCTCTAGCGCGCTTGCTCGACTTGGCAATGAAGTTGACGTCTATACACGTCGTGACAATCCATTTGTTCTTGACACCGTAAATGTTGAACCGGGATTTCGAGTCCACAACATCAGTGCCGGACCACCGAGCGTTCTCGGCCGCAACGAGCTCCCACTGTTCGTAGATGAATTCACTGACAATGTTGAAGCCTTCTTTCATGAAACAGAAATCCCAGACGCGATTCATGCGAATTACTGGTTGAGTGGTCTCAGTGGTCACCGCTTAAAGCACGAAATGAACATCCCGCTCATTATGACGTTCCACACGCTTGAGCGCGTTAAGGCAGAAACCTTCGAAGGTGAATCAGAAGAGCGTGCTGCGCAAGAAGCATCAATCTTCGCCTGCGCCGATGCAGTACTTGCTTCGTGTGACGTCGAAGCAGATCAAATTGTTCGTTTCTATAACGCCGAGCCTGCTCGAGTACACGTCGTTCCACTTGGCGTGGAGCACGCCTTTTTCTCACCTGGCTATAAACCACAAGCACGCCGAGCGCTTGGCATTGATGAGAATGCAACACTCATGCTCTTCGTGGGTCGACTCCAAGCGCTTAAGGGTGTTGACCTTGCGCTCGAGACGCTTATAGAAATGCGTAGTCGTGGTGAAAATGCTTTGCTGGCAATTATTGGAGGCCCATCCGGCCCTGACGGAAGACTCGCGCTCAGTGCTCTGCACGAACGAGTTAGCGAAGCTGGCGTCATCGACAGCGTCTTATTCGTTGCTCCACAGTCTCACCAATTGCTCTCGTCATGGATGAGAGCAGCAGACGTAACGCTTGTTCCATCACGCGCGGAAAGTTTCGGTCTCGTTGCTTTAGAATCATCTGCGTGTGGAACACCAGTTGTTGCTAGCAACGTCGGAGGCCTCAAGACATTGGTGGATCCAGGTGAAAATGGATACCTCATTGATTCACGCGACCCTGTGGTGTGGGCAGATTATGTGAAGAAGGCAACCAACGTTGATGACGTTATGAGATTGTCGTCAAACGCAGTGTTGTTGGCTCGCGCCTATACGTGGCGAGGAGCTGCACAGTCACTCGCAACGCTCACTGAAGACCTGGCACGTACAAGTCTCTTGCGCTGCTAATCATGTCAGCACCAATTGGCGAAAGCAATTCACTAGTAGTACTTGGTCGCACCATTGACGAGTGGGCCACTGCGTGGCGTAGTACTGGATCAAGCGTTTCTGTTGAGCATGCATCGACTCCCGATGTTCGAGGTCACTATCGCTGGTTGATTCGTCTTAAGGGTGAAGAAAAAGACACCATTGCTTTATGGCTCACCCTTCGCCAGCGCACCGTGCACGTGGAAACCGAAATCATGCCTGCGCCGGAGTCGAACAAAGAAGATGTGTACCGATTTGTTTTGGTGAAGAACGCGGAACTCCGAGGTGTCCACATTGCTCTTGGTCCAGAAGATGGGGTGTACCTGATGACACAGATCCCCATAGGAGAGCTAACAATTGAAAGACTTGACGAACTCGTTGGCGCAACGCTTACCTACGTTGATGAAATCTTCCCAACCGTGATGACAATGGCTTTTCCGGGGCTTTATCGACGCCGGAAAAAGAACTAGTCGAGCGCCTTGTAGCCTTTATATATGGCATATCAACTAATAATCGTTGGCGGCGGACGCATGGGCTCTGCACTAGCTGAGGGACTTCTCGCTGCGCAGTACTGCGCGAAGAATGAACTAGCAATTATTGAGAGTTCAGCTACGGGTCGTGAAGATCTAAAGAAGCGCTTCGCTGGTGTTGATGTACACGCATCGATGGAACTAGATCACGTTGGGCCACACACTGGAGTAGTTCTTTGTGTGAAGCCAGATCACGCAGAAGCAGCCGCACGAGTGTGCGGAACTGTTGGCACTATGCGACTTCTTTCAGTTGTTGCGGGACTTTCTACCGCTCGAATTGAAGCCGTCATGCCTGGAGCAGTCGCCGTAATTCGCTCAATGCCGAACACGCCTGTTCTTGTTCGAAAGGGTGTTACAGCAATTGCTGGTGGCGCTCACGTTACAAAAGAAGATCTTGACTGGGCTGAATCAGTAATGGGAGCAGTTGGTTCAGTGTTCCGTGTTACCGAGAAAAACCTTGATGCGGTGACTGGCCACTCTGGTCCTATGCCGGCGTACTTATTCCTCGTCATTGAAGCTCTCATTGACGCTGGAGTTCATCAAGGACTTTCTCACGAGATGTCAAAGCAAATGGTTATTGACACGTTCCTTGGATCTGCAGAACTTCTTAAGCAATCAGGTGAAAATCCTGCCGACCTTCGTGCACAAGTCACGTCACCTGGCGGCACCACTGCAGCGGGGCTTCGAATTCTTGAAAGTCGCGCCGTTCGTGCAGCGTTCTTAGAAGCAGTCTCTGCAGCAGCTGAACGCAGTCGTCAGTTAGGTCGCTAATCGCTTCGGTGGTGGCGTAAAAAATTATGGCTACGCCTCGACTTAGAAATAAAAAGCTCTCCGAGCCAACGATTTCTCGTCTCCCCGTTTATCAACGAATTGCTGAAGGATGGCGCAATAGAGGGCTGCAACACATTGATTCAGAACAAATTGGACAGCTCGCTGGAGTAACTGCAACAACAGTTCGTCGCGACCTGGCTGGACTTGGATCTCTTGGAACTAGAGGTGCTGGTTACGACGTGCAAGTACTCATTGAACGTATTGCAGAAGCTCTGGGCCATGACATTGGCTATGACGTAGTTGTTGTTGGAATGGGAAACTTGGGTCACGCACTTGTGAATTCATCGAACTTTCTTACCCGTGGTGCACGCCTAGTTGGAATTTACGACTCATCTCCAGAGATGATTGGCACATACGTTGCTGGCCAGCAAGTGAAGTCAATGAATGAGCCAATGATTGGCGCAACCGTGGGAGTAATTACAACTCCAGGTTCTGCAGCGCAAGATGTTGCTGACAAATTTGTAAAAGCGGGCATTCATGCAATCCTTAACTTTGCGCCTCAAGTAATCACTGTGCCACTGGGATGTGCTGTTCACTACGTTGACTTCTCGATTGAACTTCAAATTTTGATGTACCACCTAAATAACGGCACTGGACCACTTGGTGGTGGACTACTTCACTCGCTTGGTATTGCATCAGTCACAACGCCACGGAGTTCATAACGTGAAGACCTTTCGATTGGCGACACGTCGTTCGCCGTTGGCTCTTATTCAAGCGGAACTGGTTCAAAAGAAACTTCACGACCTTGGAATGCAGAGCGAACTCGTACTTGTTGAAACGACAGGCGACAAGGACACAACCGCGTCGCTTGCGTCACTTGGCGGTAGAGGGGTGTTCGCAGTAGAAATTCAGCTGGCACTTCTTCGAGGCGACGCTGACATTGCGGTGCATAGCGCTAAAGATCTTCCAAGCATTAGCCCAGATGGTCTACTTCTTGCATGCGTGCCTGAACGCAGGGACGCAGCTGACGTGCTTGTAGGTAAATCACTCGCTGGACTTGGCCCCGGTGCCACAGTCGCCACAGGCTCACCTCGCAGAGCAGCATTGCTGCTCGAGCGACGTCCCGATCTTCGAATAGTTGAACTACGCGGCAACATGGCCACTCGACTCGCCAAACCCGGAAGTGACGGAATTGACGCCGTCGTTGCCGCTGCTGCAGCGCTTGAACGATTGGGCCAAGAGCAACTAAGCGCAGAAAGACTCGATACCGGATGGTTTATTCCTCAGGTTGGACAGGGCGCGCTCGCACTTGAAGCTCGAGATAACGACAAGGAATCGCTGGAGGCACTTGCCTCACTGAACAACATCACTGCCTATGACTGCGTTCGAGCCGAGCGAGCATTCCTTGCGGAACTTGGAACTGGGTGTTCAATCCCTGCTGGTGCGTACGCCGTAATGAGTGACGGTCAGATTTCACTCGGTGCAGTAATGATTGCAATCGATGGTACGAAAAGTGTTCGAGCAACGATGACTGGAAAGAATCCAGATGAACTTGGTAAGCAAATTGCCATTCAACTACGCGATAAAGAAAATGGCGCATCACTTCCTGGATGGAAAAAATAGTTCATGAAAGTCGTCCTTACTCGTGAAACAGGAATGAACGATGAACTTCGCAAGTGGATTCCCAAGCGTGTCACTGTTGTTGAAGTCCCACTCACGACTACGAGTTACCGTGATGAGACCGCGTTCAGTACTGAGCTAAAAAATCTAGAGTCTTGCGGCGCGTTCACTGGTCTAGTTGTAACGAGTGCTCGAAGCGCCCGTTACGTTTCACCAGCCCTTGCTAATTGCTCGAGCGATGTAAAGATTTACAGCGTTGGCTCATCTACATCTCGTGCAATCACAAAGACCGGTAACGAAGTTGACGTTGAAGCCTCTGCGATGTCATCTGAATTAGCTAGTCACATCGCGAGCGGTCCTGTGCTCATTATTGGTGCAAAAGAAATGCGACATGAATTAAGTGATGAACTAAATTCAAAAGCAGTCCCTACTGATCGTGTTTGGTGTTACGAAACTGTTGGTGCAGAACTAGACCAAGAACAGCGTGACGAGCTTTCAAGTGCAGACGTTGTGATTATTGGTGCTCCCTCGGCGTGGAAAGTTGCAAAACCATACGTCCGTAGTGAAGCGTGGGTGATTGCCTCTGGTGAAATAACTGCGTCAGAAATTCGCGATGACCACAACCGTGTGAAAATTGGCTGGGGTAAGTCACTCACACCAATGCTGGAAATTCTGCGCTAATTACGCTCAAAAAAGCCTGTTCGCTAAGACCAATAGGCTAGAGGGGTGTTTCCTACCGAACGTCCACGTCGCCTTCGCGCAACAGCTGCACTCCGTGAGCTTGTCTCTGAGACAACACTGAGTCCAAAGGACTTTGTCGCTCCACTTTTTGTCGCTGAAGGGCTAAGCGCCCCTAAGCCAATTCTTTCTTTACCTGGTCAGTTCCAGCACACCATTGAGTCGTTGCACGAAGAAGTGAGAGCGTTGCAGCGCGCTGGTGTGACGAGCATCATTTTGTTTGGCGTGCCTTCATCAAAAGATGAGCAGGGTAGTGGTGCATTTGATCCGAACGGAATCTGCCAAGTCGCACTCCGCTCACTTCGTGCTGAATTTAAAGATGACATCGTGATCATGGCTGATCTCTGTCTTGATGAGTACACCACGCATGGACACTGTGGAGTGCTCAATACTGACGGAACTGTTGATAACGACAAGACGCTTGAGCTCTATGGAAAAATTGCAATCGCTCAAGCCAGCGCAGGTGCACACGTAGTTGCACCGAGCGGAATGATGGATGGTCAAGTTGGAGCGATTAGGTCTGCACTTGATGATGCAGGATTTAATGACATTGTCATTCTCGCGTACTCAGCAAAATACGCGAGTGGCCTCTACGGTCCTTTTCGTGAAGCAGTTGGTGTTGAAATTGCTGGTGGTGGAAACCGTCGCTCGTACCAACAGGACTACCGCAACCGTCGCGAATCACTACGCGAAGCTCGCCAAGACGTAGAACAAGGCGCTGACATTGTGATGGTCAAGCCTGCCATGACGTATCTCGATGTATTGAGTGATCTTCGTCGAGAGCTCGATGTGCCGTTGTGCGCATATCACGTAAGCGGTGAATACGCCATGATTAAAGCCGCCGCCGCGAATGGATGGATTGATGGAACTGCTGTGGCCATTGAACAATTGACAGCTATTCGACGTGCAGGCGCTGATTTTATTTTGACGTATTTTGCACGTGAGATTTCTGAAGAGCTCAACCGATAATTCGGTGACATTCGAATTATGACTACAACTCTGCGCAGCGAAGGTTGGGTAGTTCGTCCGAGTTTTGTTCCCAACGGGCCAACCGAACCTGTAACACTCTTGTTCGACGAAGCTGGAATTACGCAGCTCGCGGGTGATCCAATGGTTGCGTGGCAGACCCCATGGTCTGAGATGTCCAACATCCAATTAATTCGCTTTCGACGTAAAGCAGCGCTGTTCGCAACGATTAGTTCTGTTCGTTACTGCTGGAGAACTTCCTCATTGAACGATTTTGATTCACTTCGACAAATTGTTGGGGAACATGGTGGACGAGTTATTCGCCGTAAGCGACACTTTGGCGTTGTGGCCACCGTGAGTGTGGTTGTGCTTGCTTCATTCGCGGGAACTATTGGTTCATTCTTAAACAGTGGGTCTTCGCAGACATCTGAAATTGCAAACACGAGAGCAATCAATCTGACGCTAAAAGATCTTCCTAGTGGTTCTTCTCTTGCAGCGTCATCTCTTCTTTCGTATCTATTTGGCACAAGCCCAGTTGTCATTTCTTCAACAACTACGACGCAGGTTCCAAAAAATTCAGCGTGGTACGCAATTGAATCAAAATTCCAGAGCTGTATGGGTGTCTCTCATGAGAAAGATCGCGTGTTTGGCTTGGCGGGTCAGTTGCCCAAGTACCAAGTGACTTCAAAGGTGTACGCAAATTCTTCGTACGGGGGATTAGAAGTTATTTCAACATCTCAGTACTACGAGAAAACCTCAATGGTGCAGCGTGACACTAAAGAAATGACTTCACCAAATTTCGGTAGCTGTTTTGTTGCGGCGAATGAATCAATTCTTCTTTCATCCCTACTTGGTGGAAAAGTGATTGCACCTGCCGGTACGACGTGGATGCCACTTACCTTTGTCAAAGGTTGGGCGCGCGGTGGTATTGAGACCATTGCTGTTCCGACTATCAGCTCGAAACTGACACTTGTCATTGCGGTAGTAACCAGTAGACACTACGAGGTAACGCTTGGCGGAATTGTTAAAGACTGGCCTGCCGCTGAACCGTTTTTTGCCAACCTAGTGAATACGCTGCTCGCTCGAGCATCTTCAACTACTTCGAAGGCTGTGTAGCTTTACTGCCTTTTTTGCCATAACGAATAAACGCTGTGATGCTGATCAATAAGTAGCTAGCCCAAACAATCAATTGCAAAACAGATGGCTTACTGGCGTACCCAATGAACGAGTGCAAAATATTGCCAACGGTTGATTCTTCGCTAAGTGCACCACTGCTGTTCCAGAGCACGTGTGTGCCAAAGGGTAGCCAGTTAAGCGACTGCAAGTTTTGGACCGCAGCGGCGAGGAGCGCTGCTGCGAAGAACATCAGAATTATGCCAACAACTTGGAAGAATCGCTTGAGATTCAGCTTCATTCCTAATTTGTAAATTCCAAATGCGATCGCTAGCGAAGTCAGGATGCCAAGAATTGCTCCTAAAAGCAGTTGGTTTCCATGGACGTTGCTTCCCTGCAATGCCGTTGGTGACTGGCTAGAACTTGCAAAAATAATTGCGAGCGTGAACACCATTGATTCAAGACCTTCTCGTCCAACAGATTGAAAGGAAAGTATGCCAAGTCCCCATCTGTGGCCCTTCGAAAGCGCAACCTCGCTACGGGCTTGGAGCTCTTTAGCCATGGTGCGAGCATGCTTGTGCATCCAAAAAGTCATTGCGGTGAGGAATCCTGCGGCAAGAAGATACGTAATGGTTTCAAAATAAGTCTTGAAGTTTGAATTCTTGTAGTCACTGATTGCGATGTAAGCAGCAATTCCTCCACCAAGGATTAGTACAAAAGCTGCACCAACACCGAGAAATACATCTCGAAAGTGTTCACGCTTATTTATCTGGTTTAGGTACGACAAAAGAATCGCCACAATCATTGAGGCTTCGATTCCTTCTCGAAGAAATATGACAAAAGTAGGAATCATCTGATTAATCTTCTGATTTCAGGTCGCCGAGTAAAAGGTCGTATGCCTTTTCTGGGATCGCGTCAGCGAGTCGTACGAGTGCTCGGTAACCAAGTTCGCTCGGTCCTTTTTGGTCGTTGCGCATCAGGTTGGCCATGATGTCGAGAAGTTGAGTCATGAGTGGTTCAACACGAAGCCCGAGACCTACGCATGCACTAAGAATTCGTGGTTCAGAAATAATGCGAACGAATGCTCGAGCAACTTTGTAATAGTCAGCGTATGCAGCATCAAGTCGTTCGTCGTAGAGACGAAGTGCCGAGGAATCATTTGAGCTCAGCGCTTCGCCAATTACTCCAGCCGCGAGTCGCCCAGTTTCGTATCCGTAGGCAATGCCTTCACCATTGAAGGGGTTAACAGTTCCAGCGGCGTCACCAATAGTCAGTGTGTTGCTACCAAAGTGTGGCCCAATCGCGAGGCCCATTGGAAGTCGACCTCCAGTTGCTGGTCCACAGCACGTTTCGTCGTTGAGTCCCCACGCGTCAGCCGTTTGTGCAACAAAGTATTCCTGCAACTTGGTGGTGTTAACACCCTTCCAGGCGCCACCGGTGGAAAGAAGTCCAACACCGACATTGACTCGGCCGTCACCGAGCGGAAAAATCCATCCGTACCCAGGAACAACGTTGCCGTTGGGATCACGAATGTCTAGGTGTGAGTCAATCCATGGCTCATCGTGACGATCACTTGTGTAATAACCACGAAGCGCCATACCCATTGGCCATTCCTTGTTACGAACTGTTCCGAGTTCGCGACCAATGCGTGAGTTCTGGCCATCACCTACGACAACGTAGCGACCACGAATTTCAGCAGTTGTTCCAGACTCTTTGTCTTTTACAACAACACCCTTGGCACCGCGAAGGCCACCAGTTGTTGATTCAGTTGGTTCGAGAAGTGAAAGTGCTTCAACACCATTTAAAAGAACTGCGCCGTGGTGCTGTGCGTGTTCTGCAACCAAGCCATCAAGGTTGAACCTTGTGATGGTGTAGCCGTAGTTCGGGAACACTGGATGTGTTGGCCAGTTCATCTCGAGCGAGGCACCGAATCCGAATGCACGAAGTCCGTTGTACTTGTGACCGTTCTTTGCGACTGCAGGCTCAAGGCCCATTTCTATGAGCTGGTGTACTGACCTTGGAGTGAGGCCATCACCACAAGTTTTTTCGCGAGGGAAGTTCTTTTTCTCAATAAGACATACTGACCAACCAGCTTCGGCGAGCCAGTATGCACACGATGACCCACTTGGGCCACCACCGACGATTACGACATCGAAGGTAATAGTTTTTTGGTTGATTTCAGCGAGCGTTGTCACGCATGAAGCCTATTGGCTGGTGCGAGCCCCTCCGACGGGGGTGGGCGGGGCTTATCCGCTCGATGGAGCGGAAATAGGGGGTGAAAATCTGATAGACAATTACCCGTGGACCAGTATCTCCCCCTTCTGGGACTCCTTATTCTTGGAGCATTGTTTGCCTCAGGGTCATTTGTAGCTTCGGCTCTCTTGGCCCCACACAAACGACCATCGGATGCAAAGCTCGCGCCGTACGAATGTGGAATTGTTCCTGAGTTTGAACAGCCACAGCGCTTCCCAGTTCGCTTCTATTTAGTTGCGATGATCTTCGTAATTTTCGACATTGAAGTCGTTTTCATGTACCCATTTGCTGTTGTTTTCAGACAGCTAGGACTTTTCGGTCTAATTGAGGTTCTGGCATTCTCAGTAACCGTTTTTGGTGCGCTGTTGTTTCTTGTGAGCGAGGGTGCACTTTCTTGGGGACCGGTTAAGCATCTTTCAAAAGGAATGCCTTCTAGAACTAGTTCTTCAACCATTGTTCGCATTGGCGCAGACACCGGGCAAGCAGCGTAAGACATGGCACTTGAAGATCTCCAACATAATTTTCTGACGGGTCAAATCGAAGACCTCGTTCGTTGGGCTCGTCGCGCTTCAGTGTGGCCAGCATCATTTGGACTTGCGTGCTGCGCAATTGAAATGATGGCTGCGGGTGCAGCTGACTTCGACCTCTCACGTTTTGGAATGGAAGTTTTTAGAAACTCACCTCGTCAAGCAGACCTCATGATTGTTGCGGGAAGAGTTTCTCAGAAGATGGCGCCGGTACTTCGCCAGGTTTACGACCAGATGATGGAACCCAAGTGGGTCATTTCAATGGGTGTTTGCGCTTCATCTGGTGGAATGTTTAATAACTACGCCATTGTTCAAGGTGTCGACCAAATTGTTCCGGTTGACGTCTACGCACCTGGATGCCCACCAAGTCCTGAAACATTGATGCACGCAATTCTTACCTTGCACGAACAAATTCGCACTGGTGAAATTATGAAGCGTCGAGCTGAAGGTCGCCCAACTCACATTGAAGAATCAAATAACTTGTGGACACCAGAGGTCCCTGTTGCAGTACGAATTGGAACTCCAAAGTGATTTCTCTTTCAGCAGCTGCACCTACAGATGTAATTACAAGTGAAGCAATGGCAACTGATGTTGCCTGTTTCCCATCAACAAGTCAGTACTTCAAACTTATTGAGTCATTCAAGAACGATGGCTTCGAAATGTGTGTGGATCTCTGTGGCGTTGACTACCTCGAACACTTTGATCGCGCCCTTCCTGAAGGCGTTGTTGCAACTCGATACGAAGTAGTTGTTAACTTGCTCAGCCTCTCAAAGAAGCAGCGCGTTCGTATTCGTGTCCAAGCCGGAAACGATCACGCTGAGGTTGATTCCTTGTTCTCCTTATATCCAGGCACTGAAGCCATGGAGCGAGAAGCGTTTGACTTCTTCGGAATTCTTTTCACCGGCCACCCTGAGCTCACCAGAATCTTGATGCCAGAAGACTGGGAAGGACACCCACTTCGCAAGGACTACGGCATTGGAAAAGTACCGGTCCAGTTCAAGCACGCTCCAGGTCCACGATGAGCGATACAACTATCCGTACCGCTGAGCGTATTGAGTTACTTGTCGCTGACACCTCAGAAGGCGCACAGGAACTAAAGCGCCGCGAAGCAACGAGCAAGGATGAGCTTGGTCGCGAGCTCGGTTCCGTACTTCGAATTGATGGTCTAACACTCGATCCAAACTCAATTGACTTTGAGCGTAATGACGATGAGACAATGATCATCAACATGGGCCCAAGTCACCCATCAACTC
>JBAWYN010000029.1:0-11368 GCA_037143535.1 Acidimicrobiaceae bacterium
GTTCTGACCAATTTCTCTACCCGCAGGTTAGTCATCCTTCTCGGGTAACGTTCAGACTATGGCATCTCTCCTAGAGATCTTTTTTCGGCGAGTCAGCGTTGAGGGTTCCTCGATGGTGCCTACTTACCTTCCAGGTGAGCGGCTCACCGCGGTTCGCCGTTGGAGAAAAGTACGCGTCGGTGATGTCGTCGTGGTCCATGACCCAGCAGATCACCAGCGTTTTCTTTTAAAACGTTGTGTCGCGATCATTGGAAATCAACTTGATCTTCGTGGTGACAATGCAGACTTTTCGACTGATTCACGCTCCTTTGGCTTAGTGCCATCACGTGATGTTGTCTGGCTAGTCACGGGATCTGGGCACAAATAATTCCCGTGGCCAATTGTTGACCAAACAGGTAGGATTTAGACATGGCACGCCTAGCCGTCATCTCGTATCACACCTCTCCACTAGCTCAACCCGGCACGGGCGATGGCGGTGGAATGAATGTCTACGTCCGAGAACTTTCTAGCGCGCTAGCTCGACTCGGACATGAAGTCGACGTTTACACCCGACGTGACAATCCATTTGTTCTCGACTCCGTCATTGTTGAACCAGGATTTAGAGTCCACAACATCAGCGCCGGGCCACCAAGTGTTCTCGGCCGTAGTGAACTTCCACTTTTCGTAGATGAATTCACTGACAACGTTGAAGCGATCTTTCGAGAGACATCCATTCCAGATGCAATCCATGCGAACTACTGGCTGAGTGGACTCAGTGGTCACCGCCTGAAGCACGAAATGAACATCCCACTCATCATGACCTTTCACACGCTTGAGCGCGTCAAGGCAGATACCTTCGAGGGTGAATCAGAAGAGCGCGCTGCGCAGGAAGCATCAATTTTTGCTTGCGCTGATGCGGTACTTGCTTCCTGCGACGTCGAATCAGATCAAATCGTTCGCTTCTACGATGCTGAGCCATCTCGAGTGCACGTCGTGCCACTGGGTGTGGAGCATGCCTTCTTCTCACCTGGCTACAAACCACAAGCACGTCGAGCGCTCGGTATTGACGAAAACGCAACGCTCATGCTCTTCGTTGGCCGTCTCCAAGCACTAAAGGGCGTAGACCTCGCACTCGAAACGCTTATTGAAATGCGCAGTCGCGGAGAAAATGCTCAGCTGGCAATCATTGGTGGGCCATCTGGCCCAGACGGAAGGCTCGCACTTAACGCGTTGCACCAGCGAGTCAGCGAAGCGGGTGTGATTGACAACGTTCTCTTTGTTGCTCCACAGTCTCACCAATTACTCTCGTCTTGGATGAGAGCCGCAGACGTAACACTTGTTCCATCGCGCGCTGAGAGTTTCGGTCTCGTCGCTTTGGAATCTTCTGCTTGTGGAACACCAGTTATTGCGAGCAACGTCGGAGGCCTAAAGACATTGGTGGTTCCTGGCGAAAACGGCTACCTCATTGATTCACGCGATCCTGCGGTGTGGGCTGACTATGTGAAGAAGGCAGTCAACGTTGATGATGCTATGAGAATGTCGTCAAACGCAGTGTTGTTAGCTCGCGCCTACACATGGCGAGGCGCTGCACAGTCGCTTGCGCTACTCACCGAAGACCTGGCGCGTACAAGTCTTTTGCACTGCTAATCATGTCTGCACCAATTGGCGATAGCGATTCTCTAGAAGTACTTGGTCGCACCATTGACGAATGGGCCACGGGGTGGCGCAGCACTGGTTCGAGCGTTTCTGTCGAGCATGCGTCTTCACCCGATGTTCGAGGCCACTATCGCTGGTTGATTCGTCTAAAGGGTGAAGAAAAAGACACCATTGCTTTGTGGCTCACCCTTCGCCAGCGCACCGTGCACGTAGAAACTGAAATCATGCCTGAGCCTGAATCGAATAAGGAAGATGTGTACCGGTTCGCTCTGGTGAAGAATGCTGAGCTCCGAGGAGTGCACATTGCCCTAGGTCCAGAAAACGGGGTCTATTTGATGACACAGATCCCCATTGGAGAGTTGACAACTGAACGACTCGACGAACTCGTAGGGGCAACAGTTATCTATGTTGATGAAATCTTCCCAACCGTCATGACTATGGCTTTTCCAGGGCTCTATCGCCGTCGGAAAAAGAACTAGCCGAGCGCCTTGTAGCCTTTATCTATGGCATATCAACTAATAATCGTCGGCGGCGGACGCATGGGCTCAGCTCTGGCTGAAGGACTTCTCGCTGCGCAGTACTGCGCAAAGAATGAACTAGCAATTATTGAAAGTTCAGCGACGGCTCGAGAAGATCTAAAGAAGCGCTTCGCTGGTGTTGATGTACACGCATCATTAGAACTCGACCACGTTGGTCCACACACTGGTGTAGTTCTTTGTGTGAAGCCAGACCACGCAGAAGCAGCAGCACGAGTGTGCGGAACTGTTGGCACAATGCGCCTTCTTTCAGTCGTTGCGGGACTGTCAACCGCTCGCATTGAAGCAGTGATGCCAGGAGCAGTCGCCGTTATTCGCTCAATGCCAAACACACCAGTTCTCGTTCGAAAGGGTGTTACCGCAATCGCTGGTGGTGCTCACGTTACGAAAGAGGATCTTGACTGGGCTGAATCAGTAATGGGCGCAGTTGGATCTGTTTTCCGTGTTACTGAGAAAAATCTTGACGCAGTGACTGGGCACTCAGGGCCAATGCCGGCGTACTTATTCCTCGTGATCGAAGCACTCATTGACGCTGGAGTCCATCAAGGGCTCTCACACGAAATGTCAAAGCAGATGGTTATTGACACCTTCCTAGGATCTGCAGAACTTCTTAAGCAGTCTGGAGAGAATCCAGCTGACCTTCGTGCACAAGTCACTTCACCCGGTGGCACTACTGCAGCGGGTCTTCGAATTCTTGAAAGCCGCGCCGTTCGTGCAGCGTTCCTGGAAGCAGTCTCTGCTGCAGCTGAACGCAGTCGTCAGTTAGGTCGCTAAGCGCTGCAGCGGTAGCGTTAAAAAATTATGGCTACTCCTCGACTCAGAAATAAAAAGCTCTCCGAGCCAACGATTTCTCGACTTCCCGTCTATCAGCGCATTGCTGAAGGATGGCGAAATAGAGGGCTACAGCACATTGACTCAGAACAAATTGGCCAGCTCGCAGGAGTCACGGCAACAACTGTTCGTAGAGACCTGGCGGGACTTGGATCGCTGGGGACTAGAGGTGCTGGATACGACGTGCAAGTGCTCATTGAGCAGATTGGTGAAGCGCTCGGTCACCACATTGGTTATGACGTCGTTGTTGTCGGGATGGGAAACCTCGGTCACGCATTGGTGAACTCATCAAACTTCCTTACTCGTGGTGCGCGTTTGGTCGCCATCTACGACTCATCTCCAGAGATGATCGGAACATACGTTGCGGGCCAGCAAGTTAAGTCAATGAATGAACCAATGGTTAATGCGACGGTGGGAGTGATTACGACTCCAGGTTCCGCGGCGCAAGAAGTCGCCGATAAATTTGTCAAAGCTGGCATCCACGCAATTCTCAACTTTGCACCACAAGTAATCACCGTTCCAATAGGTTGTGCAGTTCACTACGTTGATTTCTCAATTGAACTGCAAATCTTGATGTATCACCTCAATAACGGAACAGGCCCACTCGGTGGTGGACTACTTCACTCGCTCGGTATTGCCTCAGTCACTACGCCACGGAGTTCATAAGGTGAAGACTTTTCGATTGGCAACTCGACGTTCGCCACTTGCACTTATTCAAGCGGAGCTCGTTCAGAAGAAACTTCTTAACCTTGGAATTCAGAGTGAACTGGTTCTTGTTGAAACTTCAGGTGACAAGGACACGACCGCGTCTCTCGCTTCACTTGGTGGCAGGGGAGTTTTCGCAGTAGAAATCCAGCTCGCTCTTCTTCGCGGTGACGCTGACGTTGCGGTTCACAGCGCCAAAGACCTTCCAAGTATCAGCCCAGAAGGCCTATCACTCGCATGTGTTCCTGAACGTAGAGACGCAGCCGACGTTCTGGTGGGCAAGTCGCTTGCTGGTCTAGGTCCCGGAGCCACAGTCGCCACGGGCTCACCTCGCAGAGCAGCATTATTGCTCGAGCGACGACCTGATCTTCGAATCGTAGAGCTACGTGGCAACATGGCAACTCGGCTCGCTAAGCCCGGAAGCGAAGGCATTGACGCTGTGGTTGCTGCAGCTGCAGCTCTAGAACGCCTAGGAAAAGAACAGCTGAGCGCCGAAAGACTCGATACCCAGTGGTTCGTCCCTCAAGTCGGACAGGGTGCACTCGCTCTTGAAGCGCGAGAAAATGATGATGAAGCATTAGAGGCGCTTGCCTCGTTGAATGATCTCTCCGCTTTTGACTGCGTTCGTGCCGAGCGAGCTTTTCTAGCGGAGCTAGGAACTGGATGCTCAATTCCTGCTGGTGCGTACGCGCAAATGAGCAACGGACAAATTTCCTTGAGTGCAGTAATGATTGCAATTGATGGAACAAAAAGTGTGCGCGCAACGATGACAGATTCGAATCCAGAAGAACTCGGTAAGCGAATAGCTATTCAACTGCGTGATACAGAAAATGGTGCTTCGCTTCCAGGTTGGGAAAAGTAATTCATGAAAGTTGCACTAACGCGTGAAGCTGGCATGAATGATGAACTTCGTAAATGGATACCTAAGCGGGTCACAGTTGTTGAAGTGCCACTCACGACTACTCGCTACCGCGAAGAGAATGCGTTCAAGGCAGAATTAGAAAGTCTTGAGTCGTGTGGATCATTCACAGGACTAGTTGTAACGAGTGCTCGAAGTGCGCGCTTCGTCACTCAAGCGGTTGCTAACTGTGCGAGTGATGTAAAAATATTCAGCGTTGGCTCTTCCACTTCACGCGCAATTGTTAGGTCTGGCAACGAAGTTGATGTCGAAGCATCAGCAATGTCTTCAGAGCTTGCAAGTCACATAACAACTGGACCAGTGCTCATCATTGGTGCAAAGGAAATGCGCCACGAACTAAGTGACGAACTGAGTTCAAAGTCGGTAGCCACTGATCGAGTTTGGTGTTACGAAACTGTTGGTGCTGAGCTTGACCAAGAACAATGCGATGAACTTTCAAGCTCTGACGTTGTAATTATTGGTGCCCCTTCTGCATGGAAGGTTGCTAAAGCGTACGTCCGTGAAGATGCGTGGGTTATTGCCTCTGGCGAAATTACTGCTTCAGAAATTCGCGAAGATCACAACCGCGTAAAAATTGGCTGGGGCAAGTCGCTCACACCAATGCTGGAAATTCTGCGCTAATTACGCTCAAAAAAGCCAGCTCGCTAGGGCTAATAGGCTGGAGGGGTGTTTCCTACCGAACGTCCACGCCGCCTCCGCACCACAGCCGCACTCCGCGAGCTTGTCTCAGAGACAACACTGAGCCCTAAGGACTTCGTCGCGCCACTTTTTGTTGCTGAGGGCCTTAGTGCCCCTAAGCCAATTCTTTCTTTGCCTGGTCAGTTCCAGCACACTCTTGAGTCACTGCACGAAGAAGTAAGAGCACTTCAGCGCGCCGGTGTGACGAGCATCATCTTGTTTGGTGTGCCCGCAACAAAGGACGAGCAGGGTAGTGGTGCATTTGATCCGAACGGGATTTGCCAGATTGCGCTGAGGTCACTTCGTGCTGAATTTAACGATGACATTGTGATTATGGCTGACCTTTGTCTTGATGAGTACACATCGCATGGTCACTGTGGCGTACTAAGAGCTGACGGAACTGTCGATAATGACAAGACCCTCGAACTCTATGGAAAAGTCGCTGTCGCACAAGCGAGTGCTGGCGCACACGTGGTTGCCCCGAGCGGCATGATGGACGGACAAGTCGGAGCAATCAGATCAGCACTTGATGATGCTGGATTCAACGACATTGTGATTCTCGCGTACTCCGCTAAATACGCGAGTGGTCTCTACGGACCATTCCGTGAAGCAGTTGGTGTTGAAATCGCTGGCGGAGGAAACCGACGCACGTATCAACAGGACTATCGCAATCGTCGCGAATCATTGCGCGAAGCACGCCAAGACGTAGAACAAGGCGCAGACATCGTGATGGTGAAGCCTGCCATGACTTATCTCGATGTACTAAGTGATCTACGTCGTGAACTAGAAGTTCCGCTTTGTGCGTATCACGTAAGTGGTGAATTCGCCATGATTAAGGCCGCCGCAGCAAATGGTTGGATCGATGGAACCGCTGTTGCAATTGAACAATTGACTGCGATTAGACGTGCTGGCGCAGATTTTATTTTGACGTATTTCGCACGTGAGATTGCTGAAGAGCTCAACCGATAGTTCGGTGACTTTCGATTTATGACCACAACCCTGCGCAGTGAAGGTTGGGTAGTTCGACCGAGTTTTGTTCCGAACGGACCAACAGAGCCAGTGACACTCTTATTTGACGCATCTGGTATCACTCAGCTCGCAGGTGATCCACTTGTTGCTTGGCAAACACCATGGTCTGAAATGACCAACATCCAATTAGTTCGATTTCGTCGCAAAGCCGCGCTGTTCGCAACAATAAGTTCAGTCCGTTATTGCTGGAGAACTGCATCACTGAATGATGTTGATCCACTACGTCAAATTATTAGTGAGCACGGTGGGAGAGTCATTCGACGAAGACGACACTTCGGCACTATCGCTACTGTGCTTCTGGTCGTCCTGGCCTCATTTGCAGGAACGATTGGTTCATTGTTCAACAGTGGCGCATTGAAGGCATCTGAAATTGCAAGCACCAAAGCAATCAACCTGACGCTGAAGGATCTTCCCAGTGGTTCATCGCTTGCTGCATCGTCGCTCCTCTCGTATCTCTTTGGCACAAGTTCTGTTGTCACTCCTTCAACGACGACCACCAAGGCTCCAAAGAATTCAGCGTGGTACGCAATTCAGTCGAAATTTCAAAGTTGTATGGGTGTCTCTAATGAGAAAGACCGAGTATTTGGTCTGGCCGGACAGTTGCCTAAATACCAAGTGACTTCTAAGGCCTATGGGAATTCTTCATACGGTGGAGTAGAAGTTATTTCAACCTCGCAGTACTACGAGAAAACCTCAATGGTGCAACGTGACACCAAAGAAATGTCCGCTCCAAAATTCGGCAGTTGTTTTGTCACTGCCAATGAATCGATACTTCTTTCGTCATTGCTGGGTGGAAAAGTAACCGTGCCGGCTGGATCAAACTGGAGGCCTCTCACATTCGTTAAGGGTTGGACACGAGGTGGAATTGAGTTAATTGCCATCCCGACGATCAGCACGAAGCTCACTCTGGTCGTTGCGGTAGTGACCAGCGGTCACTATGAAGTGACGCTTGGCGGAATCGTTAAAGATTGGCCTGCTGCCGAGCCGTTTTTTGCAAACCTAGTAAATACGTTGCTCGCTCGAGCGAGTTCAACTACTTCGAAGGCTGTGTAGCTTTACTTCCTTTTTTCCCATAACTGATGAAGGCGGTAATGCTGATTGCCAGATAACCCGCCCAGACGATAAGTTGCAAAACTGTTGGGTGATCTGCGTAGCCAGTGAATGCGTGCAAGATGTTGCCCAGCGTTGAGCTTTCGCTAAGCGCAGCGCTACTGTTCCAAAGAATGTGAGTGCCAAAGGGGAGCCAGTTAAGTAACTGCAGATTCTGAACTGCGGCAGCAAGTAGTGCTGCTGCGAAGAACATCAGAACCACGCCAACAATTTGAAAGAAGCGTTTGAAATTGAGTTTCATCCCTAATTTGTAAATTCCAAATGCAATGGCGAGTGAAGTCAAAAGTCCAAGCGCTGCGCCCAGGAGTAGAAGTTTTCCATGGAGCGGCGTTGGCGACTGATTCGAACTGGCAAAAACAATGGCGAGTGTAAACACCATTGTTTCGAGACCTTCTCGACCTACGGATTGAAAAGAAAGAATGCCAAGACCCCACCTATGACCCTTGGTCAGTGCAACCTCACTACGAGCTTGAAGCTCTTTGGTCATTGTGCGTGCGTGCTTGTGCATCCAAAAAGTCATTCCAGTGAGAACACCGGCGGCAACTAGATAGGTTGCGGTTTCAAAATAAGTTTTGAAGTTTGAATTCTTGTAGTCACTAATTGCGATGTAGGCAGCAATTCCTCCACCAAGAATAAGTAGAAAGGCTGCTCCAACTCCGAGAAACACATCTCGGAAGTGCTCGCGCTTATTGATCTGATTCAGATACGACAAAAGAATCGCCACAATCATTGACGCTTCGATGCCTTCTCGAAGAAAAATTACAAAAGTAGGAATCATGCTGGCTGATTCTCCGATTTCAAATCGCCGAGCAAGAGCTCATAGGCCCTTTCCGGAATTGCATCGGCTAGTCGGACAAGAGCTCGGTATCCAAGTTCGCTTGGACCCTTCTGGTCGTTGCGCATCAAGTTGGCCATGATGTCGAGCAGCTGTGTCATGAGTGGTTCGACTCGTAGGCCAAGCCCTACACAAGCGCTGAGAATTCGAGGCTCAGAAATAATGCGAACAAATGCTCGCGCAACTTTGTAATAGTCAGCGTACGCAGCATCCAGTCGCTCGTCATAGAGACGAAGCACTGAGGCATCATTCGAACTGAGTGCTTCACCCACAACACCAGCAGCGAGGCGCCCAGTTTCGTATCCGTAGGCGATACCTTCACCATTGAATGGGTTCACTGTTCCTGCAGCATCACCAATGGTCAAAGTGTTGCTTCCAAAGTGTGGACCAATCGCTAGCCCCATCGGAAGTCGTCCACCAGTCGCAGGGCCGCAGCACGATTCATCGTTCAGCCCCCACGCGTCAGCAGTTTGTGCAACAAAATATTCCTGAAGCTTGGTGGTGTTCACGCCTTTCCAAGCTCCACCAGTTGAGAGCAGGCCAACGCCAACGTTCACGCGTCCATCGCCCAGTGGGAAGATCCATCCATATCCAGGCACAACATTTCCATTGGGGTCACGAATGTCGAGGTGTGAATCAATCCAAGGCTCAGCGTGACGATCACTGGTGTAGTAGCCACGAAGTGCCATACCCATTGGCCAGTCCTTGTTGCGCTGTGTGCCAAGTTCGCGACCAATTCGTGAATTCTGTCCATCACCAACAATGAGGTAGCGACCTCGAATTTCGCCAGTCGCTCCAGAATCTTTGTCTTTTACAACAACACCCTTGGCACCACGAAGACCGCCAGTTGTCGATTCAGATGGTTCGAGAAGTGAAAGCGCTTCAACACCGTTTAAAAGAACTGCTCCGTGCTGCTGTGCGTGTTCTGCGACCAAGCCGTCAAGGTTAAATCTTGTGATGGTGTATCCGTAGTTTGGGAACACCGGATGTGTCGGCCAGTTCATCTCGAGTGAAGCACCAAATCCAAAGGCACGAAGTCCGTTGTACTTGTGACCATTCTTTGCTACTTGAGACTCGAGGCCCATTTCTATGAGCTGATGGACTGACCTTGGTGTGAGGCCATCACCACAAGTTTTTTCTCGAGGGAAGTTCTTCTTCTCGATGAGACAGACTGACCAGCCGGCTTCGGCGAGCCAGTAAGCACAGGATGAACCGCTTGGGCCACCACCGACAATTACAACGTCGAAGAGAACATTTTTCTGGTTGATTTCAGCGAGTATCGTCACGCATGAAGCCTATTGGCTTGTGCGAGCCCTTCTGACAGGGAGGCCATTCTGGGCCTCGAAGTGAATCAAAATTAGGGGTCAAAAATCTGATAGACAATTACTCGTGGACCAGTACCTCCCCATTCTGGGACTCCTTATTCTTGGAGCATTGTTTGCCTCAGGGTCATTTGTAGCTTCGGCTCTCTTGGCCCCGCATAGACGACCAACAGATGCGAAACTTGCTCCGTATGAATGTGGAATTGTTCCTGAGTTTGAGTTGCCACAGCGCTTCCCAGTTCGTTTCTATTTAGTAGCGATGATCTTCGTAATCTTCGATATCGAAGTCGTTTTCATGTACCCATTTGCTGTTGTTTTCAGAGAGTTGGGTCTTTTTGGACTCATCGAAGTTCTCGCGTTCTCGGTAACTGTATTTGGTGCTCTTCTATTTCTTGTCAGTGAGGGCGCACTTTCTTGGGGGCCAGTCAAGCACCTCGCAAAAGGAATGCCTTCTAGAACTAGTTCTTCAACAATTGTTCGCATTAATGCAGATAATGGACAAGCTGCATAATTTATGGCACTTGAAGATCTCCAACACAATTTCCTAACGGGCCAGATTGAAGACCTCGTTCGTTGGGCTCGTCGCGCCTCAGTATGGCCAGCCTCATTTGGATTGGCGTGCTGCGCGATTGAAATGATGGCTGCGGGTGCAGCTGACTTTGACCTCTCTCGTTTTGGTATGGAAGTTTTTAGAAATTCGCCTCGCCAGGCAGACCTCATGATTGTTGCTGGACGAGTTTCACAGAAGATGGCCCCAGTGTTGCGTCAGGTCTACGACCAAATGATGGAACCCAAGTGGGTTATCTCAATGGGTGTTTGTGCTTCATCGGGTGGGATGTTTAACAATTACGCAATTGTTCAAGGTGTTGACCAGATTGTTCCAGTCGACGTTTATGCGCCTGGATGCCCACCGAGCCCTGAAACATTGATGCACGCAATTCTCACCTTGCACGAACAAATTCGCACTGGTGAAATTATGAAGCGTCGAGCCGAAGGTCGCCCAACACACATTGAAGCATCGAATAACTTGTGGACTCCCGAAGTCCCTGTTGCTGTGCGGATTGGAACTCCGAAGTGATTTCTCTTTCAGCAGATGCTCCTGCAGATGTGATTACGAGTGAAGCAATGGCAACAGACATTGCTTGTTTCCCTACACCAAGTCAGTATTTAAAGCTCGTAGAGTCATTTAAAAATGATGGTTTCGAGATGTGTGTTGACCTTTGCGGCGTTGACTACCTCGAACACTTCGATCGACCCCTCCCCGAAGGTGTTGTGGCCACTCGATTCGAAGTAGTTGTTAACCTGCTCAGCCTTTCAAAGAAGCGGCGCGTTCGTATTCGAGTTCAGGCAGGCAACGATCATGCTGAAGTTGACTCACTATTTTCCGTTTACCCAGGCACAGAAGCAATGGAGCGAGAAGCGTTTGACTTCTTCGGAATTCTTTTCGCGGGTCATCCAGAGCTCACCAGAATTTTGATGCCAGAAGATTGGGAAGGGCACCCACTTCGCAAGGACTACGGCATTGGAAAAGTGCCGGTCCAGTTCAAGCACGCACCAGGTCCACGATGAGCGATACAACTATTCGAACTGCTGAACGAATCGAGTTGCTGATTGCTGATACCTCTGAAGGTGCACAGGAACTTAAGCATCGAAATGTTACGGGCAGGGATGAGCTTGGTCGCGAACTTGGTTCTGTACTTCGAATTGATGGTCTGACACTCGATCCAAACTCGATTGATTTTGATCGTAATGACGATGAGACAATGAT
>JBAWYN010000030.1:0-11314 GCA_037143535.1 Acidimicrobiaceae bacterium
AGGTTTCCAAGCCTGACCGGTCCGCATTAAGAGTGAGCACTTGGCCAGCAATGGAATTCGAATGAAGAAACTCTGTGGCAGCTTTCGCGATTCCTGGCGCATTCTTTTGTGTGCTGAGTCCCAGCATTGTTGAACCGGCGCCTGACCAACACGACGCAGCAGCTCCGGCATCTCGAAGCGTTTGAAGAAGGGGTGCCGCGAACGGCAGTAATGGCATTCGATACGGCTGGTGGAGGTAGTCGTCCATGGCCGACGACACAAAGTCTTGATGGTTCGCGAGTCCAGCAATAAGCAAACCTAGTGAGTTGAGGTTATGCACTGCATCAGCAAAAGGGACTTGTTTTGGCAGCACGCGACGAGCATCTGCGGTTGCTAATTCTTCGTCTGGAATTACAACAACAAATCGCCATTCATCATCAAGTTGCAATGGTCGAGCGATTATTGAACCATCCTTCTCGACATTCGCCACTACCAGTCCACCGAGAAGAGATGCTGCTGCATTTTCAGCATGGCCATCTATCTCTGTAGCAATTCCCAGAACATCATTCGATCCTGCGGCAGCAGCTGCAGCCAGTGCGAGCGATGCCGAAGAACCAAGGCCTCTAGAAAGAGGGATCCCAGACTTAACGTGCATCTTGTAATTGGAGTGTCCGAGAGCTTTTGTCGCAATTTTGGCGGCCATGTGGTTCTCATCATCAAAGAGGCCAGCACCGTAGCCTTCAGAGCTAATTGAAAAAGAGTCGCTGAGTTCGATTGAGACTTCAATGTAGAGCTCAAGAGCTACTGCAAGCGCGTCGAAACCTGGTCCTAGGTTGGCAGAAGAGGCTGGGACACGTGCGAGCATGTAACTAGCGTAGGCGTTGCCAGAGCGTCAGTGGAACTGCAGACTTTTGTGCAACAACAGGAATCCGGTACTTCTTAGATCCGTCTATTAATAGCCAGCCGACCACGTCGCCTTTATGAATTCGAGAAGTTACGTGCTTCGAGACAAATTTCACAGGAAGACCATGGGCAACTGACGACCAAGAAATTTCAATGTTTTCGCGTACGCCAAACGTAGTGGTGTTGCTACCCCACCCGATACTTCCGAGTGAGAAGTTTGGTGAAAAAATGAAGTGAGCATCTTGAGCAATCATCGAGATCACTGATTTTTCGAGTGCGAGGGTCGCATTTCCTGCTGGTGTCAACAGATCTCCACCTTGAGCACCGAGGACAACGGCATACGCAATTTGTGGTGTTCCATTGATCATGAAGGTCATCGCCATTGCGTTGCAACCACCTGCTTGAACTGTGCGACCTGACTTAACTCCGATTACGTCATTAGTGCCGACATAGGGCGTGTACGTGTCAACTTTTCCAGCGACTGGCAGGACGACGCTTGATTGACTAACAATTGAACGCACTAGTCGAGACTGCATCAACAGCGCGGCTAACTGAACTTGATCCTGAGCCGTAGAAACTGAACCCGGTAAAAAACCCGACGGATCTACGTAGTGCGTGCTTACAATTCCGATCAAGTTAGCTTGGGCATTCATCTCGCTGACAAAAGACTCAACTGAACCTGAGGTCATAATCGCCAGCAGCGTCGCATAATTGTTCGATGAGTGCACAAGAAGCCCATTGAGCAAATCTCGTTCGCAAATCTTTTCTCCCACTGTTACGTACGCGTTGGACTCACCCTGAGACTTCATAAGGTTGTAGGTCGAAACATCTTGAGCGCTAATGACCAAGCAAGGTCCGTTATCAGATGGAGACTTCGCCGGAAAATTCAGAGGAAGTTTTGAAAGGACAACATACGCTGTCATCATTTTTGTCAGGCTGGCGATCGGACGAGTTAGATCATTATTTGATTTCAACAGTCCAAGTGCCGGAACGCTTATTGCTGCGCTGCCAACACTTGGCCAGGCGTAATTCGACTGCTGAGTGGTTGAACTTACATTCACTGCACCAATTACGTGTGATGCCTTTGCTGGGGAATGGAGCAACGGCAACTGCATGCCAATGATTAATCCAACAGCGATTGATGCTCCGATGATTATTGAAACGAATCGGATGAATAGACCACTAAGGACTGGATGTTTTACTGACACGGCTTAAAGCGAGGTCTTCTCGTCGTACTGTTCTTGTGTCATAAGGACTCGACGAGCCTTCGATCCATCACCAGCCGCAACGATGCCCTCTTCTTCCAATTGGTCCATCAATCGGCCAGCACGCGCAAAGCCAACGCGGAGCTTTCGCTGTAGCATCGAAGTTGAGCCCTGCTGCGTTGCTAAAACCAATCTGCGCGCTTCATGAAGCACCATGTCATCATCGTCACCTGCTGAGGCATTGAGTGAGCCATTACCGGTACGGCCAATAGGAATGTCTTGGGCCAGAATTGTTTCAGCACGGCCACCCTGGGCTTTCCAATTTTCAACAATCTTTCGAACTTCATCTTCAGAGACCCATGGGGACTGCAAGCGCCTTGCGATGTTGCTAGATGCTGTTACGAGCAACATGTCACCTTTTCCAATGAGGCGCTCAGCACCGCCTTGGTCCAGGATCACACGACTATCAGCAAGTGATGAAACCGCGAAGGCCATACGACTTGGGACGTTGGCCTTGATAACACCAGTAATAACGTCAACACTTGGACGCTGGGTTGCAAGTACTAAGTGAATTCCAACAGCACGAGCCATTTGCGCAATTCGAACTACGGACTCTTCTACGTCTCGGGCGGCAACCATCATCAGGTCATTGAGCTCGTCAACAACGATAACTATGTAGGGGAATTTCTCTGGACCAGGCTGTTCTTCGATGTCAGACTCAAGTCCAGATCCGCGTTCAATTGCTTCTGCTACTTGCTCACGCACTGAAGGCTCTGGCTGGAGCTCTCCACGCGCAATCATTTCTTGGTAACTCGTAATGTCTCGCGCTCCACTCGCAGCGAGGATGTCGTAGCGACGTTCCATTTCCTTTACTGCCCACGCAAGCATCCCTGCGGCCTTCTTAGGATCAACGACTACGGGAGCAATGAGGTGAGGAAGGTCGTTGTACTGACCCATTTCAACCCGCTTGGGGTCAATCAACACGAGGCGTAGTTGATCAGGAGTTGCACGCATCACTAGTGACGTAACGAGTGAGTTGATGCAAGAGCTCTTACCGGCACCAGTCGCACCAGAAATCAGAACGTGCGGCATCTCTCCGAGATTGACAACAACCGTCTTTCCTGAAATGTCTTTTCCGATCGGAACATCAAGTGGGTGATGAGCCCCTGTTGCTTCATCGGATGCAAGAAGGTCACCTAATGCAACGAGTGTTCGTTGACGATTTGGAACTTCCACTCCGATTGCCGAGCGACCAGGAATCGGGGCCAGAATTCGAACATCAGGAGAGGCCATGGCATAGGCAATGTCTTTGTTTAGCGAGGTAACTCGTGCAACCTTGACACCAGGTCCGAGTTCTAGCTCGTAACGAGTAACTGTTGGCCCAACGGTGTATCCAACGAGCGTTGTGTCGACACCGTGCGCAGCAAGTGCGGTCACCAACTCAGCACCAGCCAGGTCTATCGCACTGCGATCTTGCTTTTGTTCTTTAGTGCGGCCAAGCATCGACATTGGAGGGAGCACCCAGTCGCTATGCATTGGAGCAGCCTTCGCCGCTGGCTTCTGTGGAGCGGGCTCTGCTGGCAATGCTGGAGGTGGGACGTCTTCTTCGTAATCGACAATCACTTCTTCTGGGAACTCTTCTTCATAGATGAAGGGCTCAGGAAGGGGTTCTACTTCAGCGACTTCTTTCTTTTTGCGGCGTCGAGGTTTTTCTTCAACCTCTTCTTCTGCTTCATAATTCTCATCAACTTCAGGGCGTGAATTCCACCATGCAGCAAGTCGGCCACCAAGCGCACGCATCAATGCGCCGAAGGCGAACACAAGAGCCCTAAGTCCAATGCCAGTTGTCACCATGACTGCGATGATTATTACTGCGAGCAAAACCACCAGTGCTCCAGCGATTCCAATTGTTCGGTGCAGTCCCCCACCAATAAGTACACCTAGCCATCCACCACCATGTGCGAGTTCAGAAGTTGAAGCACCAAGCGTGGGTCGCCCCCCAAACAAGTGTCCAAGTCCGCAAGCACCAACAAGCCCTAAGCCAACGCCCCAGCCAAATCTTGTGCGGTCAACTTCGAGGTTGCCCCAGATGAGACCAGCACCAAGGCCAATGAGGATTGGTGGAATTGCGAAGCGACCAATACCAAATAGGGATGAAAGCCCTTTGGAAATGCTGTGCCCTACTGGTCCAAGAGCTCCAGCTTCAGCGAGCAGTGAGAAGAGTCCAACAACTACAAGAACAACGATCCAGATGTCTCGTTCATGGCGCTTCCAGGCCGACGGTGAGTCCGTAGGTGCTGAGCGCTTCGTTGAACGAGCGGGGGCCTTTTTGGCAGGCTTTTTCTTGTGTCGTGCTTGTGCCACAACCATCTAACTTACTGAACTTATGCCCATTTTTAGTGCCAATCCATCTAGTGTGGTTTCATGTCGCAACCAGATAGCTCTTCCGTCAAACTCGCCGAGCGCCTGGGAGTCAATGCCTACGTAGGGTCCGTTGTCTCTTCCAAGCAGATAAGCACCTCTTTGCATGAGGTGATACTCAAAGGAAACGCTGAGAAGCTCGCTGGTGTGCCCGGTAACGACGTAATGGTGCGCATGAGCGACAACAATGGCGACTTTGGGCGCAGGCGCTACAGCGTTCGATCTGTTGACGCTGAAAATGACCAGTTCACGCTGTGGGTTAGTACCGACCATGAAGGACCAGGGAGCCACTGGGCAAAGAATGCCCAACCAGGTGACGAGGTTGACCTGGTGGGCCCTCGCGGAAAAATACCTTTGGACCCCCTCGCCGATTGGTACCTCTTTATGGGTGATGTTTCTGGTCTCGCCGCTTTCTATCGAATGGCTGAAAGTATTGAGATTCCTGGCAAGGCAATTTTCATTGTTGAAACAAAGCATGACGATGACGCTGTTACTGCATCATTTGACGAAGGGCTCGGAGTCACTGGAATCTTTGTTGACAAGAATGAACGAGCGGAGAATGATCCTGCAGGACTCCTCAGTGGTCTAAGCGCTTTCGCATTCCCACCTGACGAGGGTCACGCCTATCTCTTTGGTGAATTCACAATCACAAAAGTCCTACGTGAAGCATTGCTCGACCGAGGGCTGAAAGACGAACAGATCAGTCGCAAGGCCTTTTGGCGCCACGGTGAGAAGAACGCCGAAAACGGCGAACCTAATAAACAGGACTAGAGAACAACTATCGCTGGCAGCAGAACGGGCTGGCGGCGGTACTTCTGCCCGAGAATTCTTCCAGCTGCTCGTTGCGCGATCTTATTAATTGATCCTTCGTCACGGTCACCATCGCTCAGTGCATTCTGGATTGAGTCACGAACAGTGTCGGCAACTGCATCAAGAAGTCTCTTGTCGTGCTCGCCTTCGAACCAGCCACGAGTAGTAATTCGAACGGGTTGAACAATCACCCCACGCTCACGGTCAATACCAGCTGAGATCTGAAGGACTCCGTATTCGGCAAGCATTCTTCGCTCTTCGAGTGGTTTCTCATCGAGATCTCCGGCGCTGCCATCAATGTAGTGAAATCCAGCTGGAATCTGGCCGGAAAGGCGAATGCCGGCTTCGGTAACTTCCACCTGGTCACCGTCTTCACAAATGAGAATGTGCTCATGTGACATACCCATTGATTCTGCAAGGTCGGCGTGATGAACAAGGTGACGGAACTCACCGTGAACCGGAACAAAATTTCTTGGACGAAGTAACTGGTGAAACGTGCGCAGCTCACCTTGGCGAGCATGCCCCGATGCATGGACTGGCTCATGACCGGAATGGATTACTTCAGTTCCAGCACGGTGGAGGTCGTCGATCAGTCTTCCAACGGACCACTCATTTCCAGGTATCGGGTGTGAGCTAAGGATGATTGTGTCGTCTGCTCCAACGGTGAAGTCTCGCGCATCTCCACGCGACAACTTTGAGAGTGCAGCAAGAGGCTCCCCTTGGCTTCCAGTGCAGATAACGCACACTTCTCCTGGCTCGTAGCGGTCAATGTTGGCAATGTCTACGAAGTCGGCAGTGTCAACGTGGAGTAAGTTCAGCTTTCGAGCCAACTTCACGTTTACATCCATTGAGCGACCCAATAGAGCGATCTTTCTATTCTGCTCGAGGGCGACATTGATGATCTGTTGAACACGGTGGATATGGCTCGCGAAACAAGCAACAACAATGCGCTTCTTAGGACGTTCAAGAAATAGCCTTCGAAGCGCCCCACCAACCGAACGCTCAGAAGCTGTGAACCCCGGCTCTTCAGCATTGGTTGAGTCACAGAGGAGCAATGCAACGCCCTCGTCACCCAGGGCAGCAAGTCGTGAAATGTCGGTACGTCGTCCATCAATTGGAGTTAGGTCAAGCTTGAAGTCACCCGAGTGAACAATGATTCCGATCTCCGTGTGAAAAGCAAGTGCATGTGCACTTGGCACCGAGTGCGTAACTGGAATGAATTCAATTTCGAATGGTCCGATTTTTCGCTTTTCACCGTCAGCAACCTCAATAAATGTGAGGTCGTGACCAACGCGAGCTTCAGTCAGTCGATGCTTAGCAAATCCGAGAGTCAGTGCTGCCCCGTAGATGGGAACGTTGATGTCTTTGACGAGGTATCGAAGTGCACCAGTGTGGTCTTCGTGGCCGTGGGTTAGAACAATCGCGTCTACGCGGTCTTTGCGCTCAAGTAGCCAGCGAAAGTCAGGCAGAATGAGATCGACGCCGTACATGTTTGGCTCAGGGAACATAAGTCCCGCATCGACAACAACAATGCGACCATCTTGTTCAATAGCGCAGCAGTTTCGTCCAATTTCGCCAAGCCCGCCTAGGAACGTAACGCGAACGGAATCTTTAGACACGAGTTGCTCGCAGGGCCGTCACGATTTCTACAGCTTTCGTGTCAAGCGCTGCATCACTAGGCGCGTGCGGAAGGCGGCACTGGCCCACATTAAAACCTAAATATCTCATAGCTGCTTTCGATGGCATTGGATTTGGATACAGCAGTGTTCCTTCAAACGCACAGCTATCACTAAGTCGAGCTTTCATTTCATTTGCCAGAGCAACATCACCTGCAATGTGCGCTGTGATCATTTGAGAAAACTCAGGACCAGCCCAGTGTGATGCAACAGACACAACACCTACTCCACCAAGTTCCATGAAATCTAAAACTAAAGAGTCATCGCCACTGTAGAGGTCAAGTGCGGAGCCAAGAACTGTCTTGGTCTTCTTTGCCTGGTCTAAATCGGCGGATGCATCCTTAAGCGCAACAATGTTTTTATTTCCCTGCACTAGAGCAATTGTTGTTTCCGATTCAATCTTTCGACCGGTGCGAGAGGGGATGTCGTAAAGCATTACTGGGAGCGGCGTTGCCTCTGCCACCGCCGCCAAATGAAGTTCAATTCCCTTTTGGCTTGGGCGAGCATACGCAGGTGTAGTTGCGAGCACCCCAGCAACACCAGTTGCCTTTACTTTGCTCGTCAGCTCAACTGAGCGAGCAGTGTCTGATGAGGTGGAACCAGCAATAACAGGCACTGTTACGGCACTGGCAACGGTGGCGAAGAGTTCAAGTTTTTCTTCGTCAGAAAGTGACGTTCCTTCGCCGGTTGAGCCAGCAATAACGAGTCCGTCACTGCCCTCAGAGACTAAGAACCTTGCAACATCTCGAGCTACATCGTGGTCAATTGAGCCATCTGCAGCAAAAGGAGTCACCATGGCAGTTAGTAGTCGGCCAAATTGCGGTGAAGTCATGAATACGAAGTTACCAGTCTGAGGCTTCTAGAAATGCCTAGAGCAATGAATCGATGCCACTTAAGAAGCATGGGGTCGCACCGATTGCATTTGCAGCGACGGCCACTCCCTGGACGAAGCTGGATCGGTCAAAGGAGTCGTGGCGAATAGTGAGGCCTTCACCCGGTCCGCCAAAAAGCACTTCTTGATGCGCCACGAGCCCAGGAAGTCGAACCGAGTGGATTCGAACACCATCAACGACATCTGCTCCACGAGATCCAGCAAAAGTCTCTCGTTCTGTTACATCTGCAATTGAAGCCTTCCCAGCAGACTTACGAGACTTAGCAATTCCCTGTGCAGTAGTAATTGACGTTCCTGAAGGAGCATCAACTTTCTTGTCGTGATGTAGTTCAATGATTTCAACACGATCGAAGTATGGAGCAGCCATTGCAGCAAAGCGTTCAGAGAGAACAGCACCTAGCGAGAAGTTTGAAGCAATCAGAACGCCAGTCTTCTTACCCGCCTCTTCAATTAGGCTTCGCTGCTCAGAACTAAGGCCCGTGGCACCAATGACAAGACCAATCTTGTTGGCGGCGCACCAGTTCGCCGAGCTCACAACGCTTTCAGGATTCGCGAATTCAACGACAACATCAATTGTTGATGGATCAATTTCTGAAATCTTTGAGAAGTATGTGGCACCGAAGAGTTCGCGTGGAGGATTCACGTCAACCAACGCAGTAATTTTGAAATCGCCACGCTCGCCCAAGCCAGCAGCCATTGCCTGTCCCATGCGGCCCGCGCCACCGATGATTGCGAGTGATTTCATAACTAAACCTTAGCGTTTCGACTTCTACGCCTGATGAGTACTGGCCAAAGTGCGATGCCTCCGACGCCCAGGCCGCTGAATAATGAGATGAGTAGTGACTTTTCAATAAATGGTGCGTGGTAGTGAAAGTGGACAATCCACTTGCCACTTGGAACACTTACCTTTTGGATAAGTCCATATTTCTCAATCGTCAGCACGCGAGACTTGCCAGTTTCAGAATTGATCGCTGTGGCATGCCAACCAGGAAGGTACGCCATGCTTCGGATCAAATCTGCGGTCGTTGAATCATCAACGTAGACCCAGCTATCACCATAAATAACGTCTTTGATACTGGTAATTTTGCAGTCGCATGCATTGCCAGAGAATCTGTACTCAATGTCCTTAGCGAACGACCTGAATACCGCAAGCGTTCCGAAAGTCTTGGTCATGACCCATGGAGCAGAGTCCATGGCGATTTGAAATGAATTGTTGAGTTCGTAGACCACCGATGGCGAAGCCGCACTAGTAACGAGTGTGCTCTTCAATTTGAAGTCGCTCGGTGATGAAAGTGAGAAGCCAGCGCCTAGCGCACCAGTTCCTTCAAATTTAAACGAAACGTATTTATCACTGGAGCTTGTAGGAGTCGCCACGGTTCCAGTTGGCTTTCCCTCTGAATTGATCATCTGAAGTTTCAAAGAATCAACTGGTGAAGCGGTTTTTGAAAGAACTTGGATTTCGATCGACTTCACATTCATCTCACGTCCGAAGTATCGCGTGGTAGTCCCAACATTCCATTTTTGAGCCAAACAAATAGGGCTGAGAACAATGCCGGGATAGAGAGCTGTCATAAGTTGCTGCGAAGCAATGACGACTGACGTGAGATTCAACTGCTTGAATTCCCCGCGTCCAAGGTTGCAGGGATCAGCAAGAGCTTCGGAGTGAGTTCCCGTTACTTGCGCATATTGTGCCGATACCAAGGACCCGTAGCCTTGAGCACTAGGTATTCCCGTGAACACGTTTGAATCGACAATTCCAAGGTTCTGAATTGCGTCGGCGTTCGCTCCTGCGTGATCGATCATCAATGTTCGCCCAGATGAACCAAAGAGCGAAAGTGCTTGTTGTCTTGAGGGCTGGGTTTGTACGTTGCCGCCAACGATTCCAGTGCCACAGTACAGACAGAAGATCAGCACATCGATTGTCAAGATCACCAGTAGAGACTTCAACGCCCACTTCTTTGCAATAAACATTGTGCAGACTGACAAAATCGCCAGCGCGATGAGTAGGTGTTGAACCAAAGTTACTTTTTCATTGCTCGCCATGTACGAGTCAGCGATTCCTGTTCCAAGGAAATCAATGATGTGAGGACCCCAGAACATCATTCCAAGAGAAAGCAGTGCAGTGAGAGCAGCGGGAGCAAGAGTGAACCACCTTGCTCTAGCAACAAGACCCGCTCTCTTGAAGTCTCTCTTTTCAATGTGATGAATCCACAGCGCCAAGAACACCGATAGTGCGAAGTCCACCAGAATTACGTTGCGACTTTGGAGTCGAGTGCTCTTTAGAAGTGGAATGCCATGGAAGATGTGACCGAGCGGTGTGAATGAGCCCCACGTTGCAAATAAACCAACCACCGCAACGACAACGTAGAGAATGAAGTCTTTGTCTTCACCTTGCCATCCCTTTCGCTTGAGGCGTGAGAGAAATGCGAAGAAACCAATGACGGCGATGATTCCTGCATAGCTGGTTACTTCAGCCAAGTTGTAATTAACAAAATATCTAGGGCCAGCAACCGCACCATTGCCACCAAAGATGTCTGGGATGAAGAACAGCGCACTCCACTTCACTGAAAGCGAGCCTGAGCCAAAGAACCAGTACGAAAGAGAAGCTCGGTTTGACGATCCAATGAATGCCCAGCCAGGAAGTAACTGGCAAATGCCGATACCAACGCCCAGTACCCCACCGACGCCGAGTGTTAGTAGATAGCTGACGCGCTTCTTCCAGGTAGCCAGAAAATACGAAGATCGGATGAGAAGAATTGAGGGAACAGCTATCAGACCTAGTAATTCAATTTCAGCAATCGATCTTGGTTCGCCAGTTAAAAACGTAAGACCAAGCAGTACAGCGAACCAAACGACTGAAGTTCTAACTCGACCGACAATCTCTCTCAGCGTCGCAGTTTCTGGGAGGTCGCGAAGGCGCCGAGCCAGTGAGAGAAACACCAGGACAAACCAAGGAATGAGTGCCGAGCCTTGCACGACCGCCAAATGGACCAGCTGTCCCAGCATGGCTCCGGTGTAGGTAAAACTAAGCGCAGCTGCGAGTGAGGCAACTGGACTCAGCCTGTGCCAGCGAAGCAACACGTACATTCCAAGCGCGCTTGTGACGTAAATGGCAATCAGGTTTATGGCCCATGCCACTTGTGGTGGCAAGAAAATAAAGAGCAGCGTTAGAGGGTAAAAAGCACCGGCGTTCATTCCACCAAGCAGCGGTGAGCCGGAGTTGATGAACACATTCATTAGAGGCAAGTGACCCGTTGCCATGATTTTTCCAACTAATGCACGTAGTGGGAAATTTTGAATCAAATTGTCTGCGGTTATTGCTGGATGACCTAGCAATGCGGGAATCGTGAAAAGCAAAGTTGGAATTATGGCAATAGCCAGAATGGCCCAGCGATCAACTTTCGCCAGCGGTCTCCACCAAGAAACTG
>JBAWYN010000031.1:0-10785 GCA_037143535.1 Acidimicrobiaceae bacterium
GAATGATCACGCGTCGTTGGTGCCATCCGCTCACGAGAGCAGCAATCTCTTCACCAAGCTTTGTCGGAGTGATGGCTCTGGTGTGGGCCACGATGTCAGCAATTGATTCATCACCGGTGTGGCCAATGCCCGTAAAGACCGGCGTTGATGAAGCTCCAATGGCGCGAGCAATTCGTTCATCGTCGAAACATGAAAGGTCACCCTTCGATCCTCCACCACGCACGAGGCAGATGATGTCAACGCCATGCGCATCGAGTGCTTGAATCGCACTAACGATTTGCGGAGGAGCGGTGTCGCCCTGCACTGCGGTTTTCACCAAAGTAATTTCGAATCCATATCCCGAATTAAGTAGCTGTCCAGTGAAGTCGCTGTAACCCTCGGTCCCAGGACTGGCGACAAGTCCAACGCGAAGTGGCACTGGTGGGACAACTGTTTGCTTATTCGCTTCAACAACACCCTCAGCATGGAGTTTCTTAATTAAATCTGCACGACGTTTTGCTGCGTCACCGAGCAGGCCTTCAACGTCAACCTGCATAATTGTGAATCCGATTTTTCCCTGAGGCGCATAGACGTCTACGTAACCGAGGAAGTTAACGACCATTCCTTCTTTGAGGGTTATTCCATCTTCAGAGAGTTTGCGCTTGAGAGAGCCCCATGGCCCTTGCCAGCAGTGAGTGCCGAGCATTGGTCGTCTTGCATCAGATGGTGATGATCCAGCGTCAACGAGGTCGATGTAGACGTGTCCTTTTTCATAGACCTTC
Organism: Acidimicrobiaceae bacterium; assembly: GCA_037143535.1. GTDB lineage: Bacteria > Actinomycetota > Acidimicrobiia > Acidimicrobiales > RAAP-2 > RAAP-2. The sequence continues at coordinate 762 of JBAWYN010000031.1, forward strand.
GCGATTTCACCTCTGACCCATTGGGGGTTGCGCTTGCCGTAGGCCGATTCCAGCTGAGCGGTCAAGAGTTCATAGAACTCTCCCACCTCATGGATGTGGGTATCGGTTGAAATTTCGTCAGGAACCACGAGGCGAGGCTACCTGCCCCCAGTGACAAAAAGATGCCTCTTGAGGTTTTTGCCCTGATGTGTCAGAATTGTTGTGGATAGTGAGAGGACTGGGTAGCCGCATTACTTGGCAACAAGTAGTGAGGAAAGTCGGGGCTCCATAGGGCAAGGTGCTCGCGAATAGTGAGTCACGGTGACGTGCAGGACAGTGCCACAGAGAACAGACCGCCGATGGCTTAGGCAACTAAGAACAGGTAAGGGTGAAACGGTGCGGTAAGAGCGCACCAGTATCTTGAGCGATTGAGATAGCTAGGTAAACCCCACCCGGAGCAAGATCAAACGTGGGAGCGCGTGGCCCGCATGTTCTGGAAACAGGACACTTCCGAGGTAGATCGCTTAGATGGATGGCTACCCATCCTTCCGCAAGGAAGGTGGACAGAACCCCGCTTACAGGTCGTCTCACTATCCACCCGCAAGGGTTTGCAGAACCTTCAATGGCTCGTAGGCTTACGGGCGTGTCAGACCTTCTACGTGGTGAAGAAATACTTGCCTGTGTGCACAAAGTCGCCCTCACTAGAGGTGCGACCTTCGATTTCACTCGCCCAGAGACAAGTCCTGAGATGGAAAAGCGTCGAAGGGACGCGGAAACACTAAGAAACTCTGTCTTGGAAGAAATTGCTGCAAATACACCTGGAGCCGTGGAAGCACGAGGCGTAGAAGACACCGAAGCCTTAATGCAAAGTGGCGCAGAAGTAATCCTTCGACCACGCCTTAGAGACGACCTCACCGGTAAGCGCCGTGCGAACGTAAACATTCTCGTTCGCGTTGGACGTGAAAATGAGAAATTTATCTATGCACCAGTGTTGGTAAAAAATAACGAAATCATCGAAATTGCTACTACTCGCAGAATCCTTGAGGGATCGCTAGTAAAACTTCAACCGAGTGAAGCCGCTTACACCAACGGCGTTGGTCCAAGGTCGAATCAAACAGTGCAGCGAAACGGCATTGTGCTTGCTCACGCCACTCGGGTACTGCAATCACTCGGTCACGGAGATGCCAGTGCACGAGTTGGAATGATTGATCGAAACCAGCGCCTGTGGTGGTTCGAGCTAAATACCAGTGACTATCCAAGATTTAACTTGAGTGCGTACGAAGAGTTCTACCAACAGCGCCTCAATGTTTTGAATGGCCATGAAAAATGGATGGGCGGCGATGGAGAATTTCCTACGAAGCCGTTCTGGCACCGAGAGTGCTTGGACTGTGAATTCGCGAGTCACTGTGAACCAGCGCTGCAAGAAATTGATGACGTTTCACTAACGCGGTTCTCAAAAGTCGAAGAACAACTCGCTATGCACGAACTCGGCATTGACACCAGAGAGCAACTGGCACGTCTTGATCCTCACCGTGCACGTCAAGCCAAGAACAAAGTTCTTAATCCCACTGAGCAGTATCCGGTCGAAGATTATTTAGGCAAGTCAGTTGAAAAACTTGACGATCTTATTTATCGAGCCCGAGCACACGTTCGTGGCAGCTACCTTCGCATTGTTGACTCAGACAAAATGAATTGTCCCACAGCTGACGTTGAAGTTGACATCGACATGGAGAGCTACGACGACGCAACATATTTGTGGGGTGCCAGCGTGACACTCAACAAACCAGTCGAAGGCATCGAGCCCGGGTACCGTGCATTTGTTGAATGGGGCGAACTGACCGCTGAGGCTGAAGCGAAAATTTTCCAAGACTTTTGGAAGTGGCTTAGCGACCTGCGAGACAAGTGCGCGACAAACGGGCTCACCATGGCGGGCTACTGCTTCTGGGCTCAAGCTGAAGATGGAGCCATGAACCGCGCAGTGCAGAACCCACTTCCCGGCGGGCCGACACAAAGTGATCTCCAGTCATTTCGTTCTCAGAATCCACCTCAGTGGATTGACATGCACGACATTGCCAAGCAGCAAATCCAGACAGAAGGCCCACTCGGACTCAAGCAGCTCGCCGTTGCTGGTGGGTTCTCATGGCGTGACGAAAATCCAAGCGGCGAAGCCTCGATGCTCTGGTATGAAGTGGCGAGAAATGAAACACCAGAGGGCCTCACCTCTCGCCAGCGGCTTCTTGAGTACAACGAGGACGACTGTCGAGCCACAAAAGCCCTTCGTGACTGGCTAAATGATGGCGCTAAGTCACTTCCGCACCGAGACGACCCTCTCTAACATCTCATTAGCATTGTGCAGTGACCCCGTTTCGTAAAAGCGCTCGACTCTTCGGTGCCTTAAATGCTTTCGTGGGGCTGGTGCTCTCAATCGCTAGTGCCGTTGCATTAAACGATCTAGCTAAAAAGCATCTTTGCAACGCCATCGTTTTGCTCATCTTGGTTCTCGTTATTCGAACAGCCCTCAGTTTTGCCAACGAAGAATGGGGATTTAAAACTTCGCGTTCCGTTCGCGATTTCTGGCGCTCTGGACTTACTCGCCATCTTTCCATTCCAAGATTTAGCAGCGAAAGAAGTCGTGCCGATCTCGCCCAGGCAATTGAACATGCTTCAGAAGGGCCACTACTCGACCTTTTGTTAACCAGTGCACAGCTAAGTTTGCTCGGCATTGGCATTGTGTTCTGGGCCGTTGGCTGGCTCAGTAGCGCGATCATCGTGGCACTACTGATTCTTGCGGTCCCGTTCTACATCCGAGCGGGAAATCACAGTGCAAAGCTGAGCAGCGAATACAACCAACGTCGAGCTGTACTTGAATCACGCCAACTCGAACTCCTGGACCATGCCGTAGAGCTTCGTGGTCTCGGTGCAGTTTCGTACGGCTCAAACGAAATCGGTGCAATTTCTGACTCTGAGCACAAGCTTGCACTTCGAGCAATTCGTGTGGCCCTTGGTTCTTCGCTCGTTACTGAATTTATTAGCGGTGTGAGCATTGGTCTTGTTGCGATGGTTGTTGGCTTTGGCCTACTGAACGGAACTGTCGAACTTGAGCACGCTCTTATTGCGGTACTTGTAACGAGTGAAATCTTCAGCCAAGTGCGCCGTTACGGATCAGAATTTCACCGTAGAGAAAACGCCATGCAGTCAATTGCTCTGCTCACTCTTGACAGCGCGTCGCCTGGTTCTACGTCTCAGTCCTCTCTTCTGGAGGCGACAGGACTTGTCACACAGGCAAGCTCAGTTCCGTTTGACGCACTTATTACACCCGGTAGCCGACTGCTCATCACTGGAGCCTCGGGAAGCGGAAAGACCAGCTTGTTGCACACTCTTCTTGGATGGCTGAGTCCTCTCGAAGGTCGCGTTGAAGTCTCCGCTGAGCGAATTGGTTTCGTATCACCAAGCAGCGGACTTCTTTCAGGTTCACTTTATGAAAATCTGACGCTAGGTGAAAGCCATAACCGAGAAGATGTCGCTCGCCTTCTCAGTGACTTGGGACTTGACGCAGAACGATTCGGAGACCTTGATGGTCTGTTGCTCGCAGATGGACAAGGCATCAGTTCCGGTGAAAAAGTGCGTCTCGTCTTGGCGAGAGCACTACTGGCGAACCCGCAACTACTGCTCATTGACGACATCGCTGGGCTACTTGATGAAGAGTCCAAACAAAAACTTCAAAACGTCCTCTCTCAACGTTCAGACATTGCAATCATTGAAGCAACCGTCGATAATCCAGTTCTCGAGAATTCCACAACACGCTTCGAGGTTCGCTCATGAGAAACGAACTCGAGCGCCTCGGACGTTGGCTACAGCGCGCCCGTCCAAGTCGAGCTGCCCTACTTCGTGCACTTCTCAGCAACCTGATTGCTTCTTTAACGAATGTTGGCCTCCTCGTTGGCGCAGTTGGACTGCTCGTCGAGAGTGCTAATCGACCCGGCCTAAAAGCAGTGGGCGGTGCATTGATTGTCATTGAACTACTTGCATTTCTGCGCTCTCCTATTCGATTCAATGAACGACTTAGCTCACACCACCTCGGCTTTCAAGCGGTCTCGCAGTGGCGACGTTGGTTGGTAGCCAGCGTTGGCTCATGGAACTATTCACGCTGGCGCTCATACGCCACTGGTGACCTTTTAGAGCGTTCGCTGAAGGACACTGATGAGCTACAAGATCTCTGGCTCCGATTCTTCATTCCCCTCATTGGAGCACTCACTACAGCGGTCATTGCTGACGTGGTGATTGGCCTGTTGCCACCGCACGGACAGTGGTGGGGATTTGCAGGATTGCTACTTGGATGGCAATTACTTAGACTCTTCTGCCTTCTCGCAAACGTGGGGCCATTGATTCTTGCTGACCGTGCACTTCGAACCGCTAAAAGCTCCTACCGAGCAACACTTCTTGAACTTGGTGCTGTGACACCTGAGCTTTCTCTCCTTGGATTTGAGCACTACGCCAGTTCACTCAGCACACGTTCGAGGCAGTCACTCGCGGTAGCAGAGGCAGAAGTTAGACGCCGTCGTCGCGTCACTGCCTTCATCCCACTTCTTGGAACCTCAGGAATGTTGCTTACTCTTTACGCGGTGCACCCACAAAGCAGTCCTCTCTGGATTGTCGTCGTTGCCCTGCTCAGTTTTTCTTCCTACGAAGGACTCACTGGAGTGCGACACGCAGTTGATGTGGCCGTTGCCATCAGTGGCGCTGCAGAACGTTTAGAGAGTCTTGAAAAGGACTTGTACGAGGGTGAAGTTGATTTCCCAGATTCGTACGAGATTGAACTGCAAAACATCTCACTGCAAGAAAGCGGCAAAACACTTCTTCGTGGTGCCTCATTACAAATACCTGCAGGTCACAAGATTGCCATTACCGGTCCTTCTGGGGTTGGAAAGTCAACGTTGCTAAGAGCGATTGCTTCGCTCGAGAACCTAAGCGACGGTGTAATAACGATTGGAAATGTTCCGCTCTTTGAAATTGAAGAGGGTGAACTCCGCGAACACCTTGCATACATGCCAAGTGATCCTGGCCTTCTACGAGGGTACGCGGTTGATGTCATTGGACTCGGTCGCACGCTACAGCGCGATGCTCTAAAGGATTTAGCCGACGTTGGAATAATCGCCACTTCTGAAACTAAGTGGGAAGACTTATCTCGAGGTGAGAAGGAACGTGTTTCAGTCGTGAGGTCGATGGTTACTGAGCCACGCATACTTATTTTGGATGAACCAACGAGTGGTCTCGGAGTCTCAGAAACCCAGCACGTACTAGAACTACTGGCGTCGACAACCGCAACAGTCATTGTCGCCACTCACGACCCTCAAGTCATGCAGTGGTGCGACGAGATCTATGAACTGAGCAACCTTCAGTTTCGAAGCATTTAGCCGTTCAGCGTAGTGGCGCTGAGCGCAGAGTAACGATCGCCCACAACTTTTTCGCGAGGAACGGCCGCCTCGAGCGCCGCAACCTCATCGTTGGTGAGAACAACATCCAATGCGCCAACATTTTCACGCAGCCACTTGCGGCGCTTTGTTCCAGGAATTGGCACGATGTCCTCCCCCTTGGCTAAAACCCAAGCAAGCGACAACTGCGCCAAAGTGACACCCTTTTCAGATGCAATTTGATCCATTGCCATAACAAGCTTTTTGTTTTCATCTCGAGCTTCACCACTGAATCGTGGATACATCTTTCGAAAGTCTTTTTCGCCCGTTCCAACAGAGTCAACATCATTAGTTAAGAAACCTCGACCTAGCGGGCTGTAGGCAACAAAGCCAATACCGAGCTTGCGACACATGGCGAGAACGCCATCTTCGGGGTCGCGAGTCCAAAGTGAATATTCACTCTGCACCGCTGACATTGGATGCACCGCGTGTGCTTTCTCGATTGTCTGCGGCGAAGCTTCTGAAATTCCGAGGTAGCGAACCTTTCCAGCTTCCACGAGTGACTTCATTGCTCCCCAGGTCTCTTCAATGGGGACAGTGCGATCAACACGGTGCTGGTAGTAAAGGTCAATGTAGTCAACACCGAGTCGCTTTAGTGAATCATCGCAACTCTTCAGAACGTATTCGGGCTTTCCGTTTACTCCGAGGAATGAGCCATCATCTCCTCGTTGATTTCCAAATTTTGTTGCAAGAACAACGCTGTCACGGCGATCAGCAATTGCTTTTCCAACGAGTACTTCGTTCTTGTATGGGCCGTACATATCAGCGGTGTCGATGAATGTAATGCCAAGGTCGAGCGCTTCATGAATAGTGGCGATTGATTCAACATCGTCACCAACGCCGTAGAACTCGCTCATTCCCATGCAGCCAAGTCCCTGCGCCGAAACCTTCAGTCCTTGTCCAAGTGTGCGTTCTTTCATGACAACTCCATGTGAATATGCTCACAAACCCATGTTTGCAAGGTCTTTCAACTACCTTACTTTCTCTCGAACCATTAATTTCTAAGTATTGGCTGGGGGAGCCAAACACGCTGGTCCGTCTGCTCGTTTGAGCAGACGGACTTCGTTGTGTAAGGACCCTAGGGTGGTTTCATGAAAGAGACTGCGAATCTTGCTGAAGCAGCACAGCAAACGAAGCCCCTACTCAGAGGCTGGATTCATTTAGTCGGAGTTTTTGTACTTCTCGGTGCTTCACCACTGCTCATTTCCAGAGCGCAAAACTGGACACAAGTTATTTGGGTTAGTTGTTTTATTCTCGGCGTTGCTTCAATGATGACAACGAGTGCACTCTTTCACCGCGTCAATTGGTCGCCATCAAAGCGACGTGCGTGGAGACGAGCCGACCATTCAACTATCTTTCTCGCCATCACTGGCAGCTACGCCGCTATTTCAGGGCTCACCATGCACGGCACCATTCGAATGGTTCTTTTAATTGTTATTGGATCAGGTGCGGTGATTGGTATTGCAATCCGTCAACTCGCTCTCGACACGCCTAAGTGGGTGAACACACTTCCCTACCTGGTAGTTGGCTGGGCCGCAGTTGGCGTAATGCCTCAGATTTACCGAGGCGGCGGACAAAGCGTTTTTCTCTTGGTCGTTGCTGGCGGAATTGCGTATTCAGTCGGAGCAGTGTTCTACGGAACAAAGCGACCGAAGTTGTCACCTCGCGTATTTGGCTACCACGAACTTTTCCACTCGCTCACCATTGTTGGAGCGGGCCTGCACTTCTGTGCCGTTTACCTTGCTCTTCGTTAACGAGGCTCAGGCAGCATATTGAAGTGAACCAGCAACGGAGTCTTTCGGCGCACGAATACCTGCGTCATTGATCCATTGTGAAGCTGCGTTCTAAACGCGAGCGAGCTGTCAGCGCCGAGCGACCATCCAACAGCTGACTTAATTGGAGACACGTGACTCACAATTGCGAGGTGGTGGCGAGGATTATGAAGCAAGCTGGTTTCATCTTCGAGCAATGCATTGAGCTGCGCGTGAACTCTCTCATCCACTGAAGCCAATGACTCCCCGCCTCCGAATGCAAATGTCGTGTCGCTTTCGAAAGTCTTCCAGTCCTCGGGGGTTACAACGCTGAGGGGGCTTCCATCAAGTGTGCCGTAGTCAACTTCAATAAAGTCTTCGTTGATTTTTGCTTCAAGGTGTGGCATGGCGAGAGCTGCGGTATTTCGAGCGCGCTGGAGTGGTGAAGTCCACACTTCTTTCACATTGGTGAGAAATGGAGCAAGCGCCCGAGCTTGGCTTTCACCGAGTTCGGTAAGTTCGGGGTCGCTTCTTCCCACTAGAAGGTTTTGCGCGTTCGTTGTAGTTTGCCCATGGCGAATGAGGATTATCACGGTAGGAGCAATCTTCCACATTCAGGACATGGCATAAATGATTCTGCCGGCTGAGCTTTCCAGCGATCAAAATCAAGCGGTGAAAGTTCAATACGACATCCATCGCACCTAGCGTTATCAACCTGGGCAGCGCCCGAGATGCCCACACGTTTGTGTGCCGCTTCATAGGTCTTAAGAAGTTCCGATGGCACTTGAAGAGCACATGCTTCTCTCGAAGAACGCAGTGACACAATTTCTTCATCCAGAGTCGCTTGAAGACTAGTTATCTGAGCTTGTAGTTCTGCGCGACGCTCCATCTTTGGTTGTGCTGCAGTTTTGATGGTCTCAATTGCTTGATCGAGAGGTTCTAATTCAAGGAATGCCTCAAGCTCTAGATCTTCTGCCTTAGAGAGAAGTTCACGAACATGCTCAATTTCGCTCTGCAGTGCACCAAGTTCTCGAGCATTGGCTGTCGAACTGTCGAGTTTCGCCTGAATGTCGTGAGCTCGTTTACGAAGCTTCTCAGCTGCGTCTTGATGCTCCGAGTATTTCTTTTGCATCGGTGCTTGATCAACTTGGGCCTGCTTAAGGCCAGCAACGAGTGAGCGGAGCTCTTCTTCCAAGATCACAAGCTCCGCCATTTCAGGCAAGTGATTGCGCTGAGCAACAACGCGCTCAACCCATCGATCTGCTTCCATGAGAGCTCGAAGAGTTGTGGTGTCGCTCACGTAGTCAGTTTGCCACGTTCTAAGAGGTACCACTCGCCCAGTTTGCCTAGAGCGGGGGCTAGCGCTGGCTCACAGCGCTCCTTGGCCGCAGCAAAGTCAAACCAGTACACCTCGGGGCTTTCGCCCTCCGGTGGGCTCGGGTCATCAGGGGCAGTGAGGAGAATGTAGCGAAGGTCGTAGTGCGTGTGGCCACGCGGACCTGGGTGAACATCAACGTGGAACAAGTTAGGAGGATCACAGTGGCGAGCAGCGAGTCCAGTTTCTTCCAGGGTCTCTCGAAGAGCTGCTTGCAGCGTGCTCTCACCTGCATCGACGTGTCCACCGGGCTGAACCCAAATTTGAAGCTTGCGGTGTAGGTGCAAAATGACACCTCGTTCAGAAACCACAAACGTAGATGCCGTTATGTGGTGATCATTGGCTTCCTCGTCAAAAAGATCGCCGTCCCAAGTAAGGCGATCGAGCGTCTGGACAATTGAGCTCTTCTCTCGCTCGTCAACGGGATCAATCAACAAGATTTCTGAACGGAGTTCTTCAGCAGTAGTCATTACTGACCTTCAAGTAATCGGCGCACAGACGCTGGAAGTTCAATGTCACCTGCAGCCATTGCCCCGTCGGTGTTTGGCACTGGGTCGGTGAAGACCAACTTCGAAGGAACTACACCAGCCCAAATTGGCAGGTCAATGTCATACTCAAAGTCATCAGTAGGGCCAGCTGAGATTTTTGCAGATGCCTCGTTGATTTCAACCGCAACAATAAAAGTCAGATTCAGTTCACGCTCGTTCATAGGACGCACTTCGCCAGCTCTGCCCGGAAGAATTGCGTCGACAAACATGTCGAGACAAGCGCGCTTCTCTTCCAGATCGGTGACTTCCGAAACGGGACCAAAGACAACTACTGAGCGGTACGCAATTGATGACTCGAAACCACTACGTGCGAGCCGTAGCCCGTCGTACTGCGTCACCGTTACGAATGCTTCGCCAGATTGAAGAACTGACTTCATAATTGCGTTCGACTGACTGCCATGTAAGTACAAGGTTGAGCCCTGGCGAGCATGAAGAGTGGGAAGCGCCATTGCTTTGCCACCAACGACTCCCGCAACGTGGCACATGCGCGCTTCATCAAGAATTGAATGAATTACCTTCTCGTCGTAATTCGCTTTCTTAGGCAAGCGAACAACTCGAGTGTGCTCACCTGGACCTAAAGTTTTTTCGCTCATTGACGTAGCTCGCCACCAAAGAATGTCCTAGTCATTCCCGCTACTTCAACATTCTTTTCAAACAAACGCGAATACATCACCCCGCCTCGTGCGGAGGCTTGTCGAACGGTGAGTGTTGGCGAACCAGTTTTGTCAACCCACCACGGAGCGATTGCACACATTGCACTTCCAGTTACTGGATCTTCTGCGAGGCCAAGCCGAGGAGCAAAGACTCGAATTGAAACATCTGCGTCAGGGCCGCCAACGCATGCAGCGATGATGAGTGAAGCCGGAATCAGGAAGAGGCTCATTGGATCAACATCGAGGC
>JBAWYN010000032.1:0-9874 GCA_037143535.1 Acidimicrobiaceae bacterium
TCGTTCAACCTGCTCGCCAGGTCATGGGGCCGTGTCAATCTAAAACCTGGAGACGCCGTGTTGTTGAGCGAGATGGAACATCACGCCAACATCGTTCCATGGTTTCAGCTCCGTGACATGCTCGGTTTCGAAGTCCGCTTCATTCCAGTAACGGACGACTTCCGCCTTGATCTTTCAAACATTGATGAACTTATGAAGGGCGTGAAACTACTTTCTGTAACCGGGATGTCAAATGTGCTCGGCACTATTAACCCCATTAAAGAACTCAGCGCTATTGCTCACAAACACGGTGCACTTATTTCAGTGGATGCTGCGCAGTCAGTTGCTCACAGTGTTACTGACGTAAAGGACTTAGATGTCGACTTCATGAGTTTCTCCGCTCACAAGATGCTGGGGCCAACTGGCATTGGCGTGTTCTGGACACGCAAGGAGATCCTTGGCGCAATGCCACCATTCCTCGGTGGCGGCGGAATGATCGCTGACGTTTCCATTGAAGGCTTCACCCCGGCGAGTGGTCCAACCAGATTTGAAGCCGGCACTCCCCCGATTGCTGAAGCTGCCGGCCTTGGTGCTGCAGTTAAATACCTCACAGGGCTCGGAATGGCCAACATTGCTCAGCACGAACACGATCTCACCGGTGACGCTCTTACTCGCCTAGAACTTGAATTCTCGGGTCGCATCCGAGTCATTGGACCCAGAGATATGACTGATCGTGGTGGTGTAATCAGTATTGATGTTGATGGCGTGCACCCACATGACGTGGCCCAGATGCTTGATCAATTTGGAGTTTGTGTTCGACCAGGACACCACTGCGCCAAGCCACTGATGAAGCGCTTTGGTCTCAATGCAACAGCACGCATTTCGTATGGTCCGTATTCACTAGTTCGAGACACTGACGTGCTTATAGAAGCTCTGCACAGTGCCATTGGGATGTTTGGATAACCATGGCTGGACTTGAAGATCTCTACAAAGAAATCATCATGGATCACTACCGTTCACCACGTAACCGTGGAGAACTTCCAACACCTCCTGCAGTCTGCACCGAGGGATTTAATCCGCTTTGTGGCGATCAAATAACTGTTTACATTGATGTTGCAGATGGTGTCTTAAAAGACATCAAAATCACAGGTCAAGGTTGCTCAATTTCACAATCTTCTTCTTCACTTATGAGTGCAGCAGTTAAGGGAAAAACACTCGAGCAAGTGCAAGAGACAATCGGAACATTTAAAGGGCTCATGACCGGTCATGAAGCAGCGCTCGAAGATGGCAAGGAGCCAGACAAAGTCGATGTTCGAGCCCTTGGTGAACTCGCTGCCCTGCAAGGCGTTGTGAAATTTCCAGTGCGCATCAAATGTGCAGTGCTTGCATGGAACACACTCAGCCAAGCACTAAGCGAACTTCCTTAATTATTTAGGGACGCAAGGCTTAGGGTCAAATGAAGGAACGGCCTGAGTCGGATTGGTCGTTGTCGTGACTGGACTGTGCTTTTTCGTCTTGGTGGCAGAAGTAGTTGGCGTAGTGCTTGACGGAACCGTGATCGTTGGAATCACAATCGGCTGAAGTTTCGCATTTGGCGGTGGGTTCGTTGGAGCAATCAATTGACTACCGAACATTTTCGTGAGCATCTGCTGCGCAGCTGGTTCATTCAAAATTAAAACGTCTTGTGGAATTCCTCCCAGATGCGTAATTGCAGAGTAATTAGGCATTGTGTACGTGTTAAGGCTTGCAGTGTTGAATCGGTGGAACTTAACTGCCAAGCCAATCAATTCGTTGAGTGAGAACTTTGAGTCAAGCTGGATGCCTTCAGGAATCTTTGAAAGAAGTTTGTTGATAGTGAGCGGGTTGTAAAGACCCTTGGCGCGTGAAATGAACGCTTCCATAAATGCATTCTGGCGATCGATACGGCCAAAATCGCTCGTTCCGTCGTAATACCAACCAAGCGAACGCAAGGTTGCATCTGACGCTCCATGTCTTGGCCAGTTCCAGAGACCTTTCACGTTGTAATAGAAGTGGCGACTTCTAGAAACGGCAAGAGTTTGGAACCCGGTAACAAGTTGACAACCTGCATGGTGAATTCGAAGTCCTGAGTACTGATCCGCAGATGGATACGGGAAGTTCAAGTAAACGCCGCCAATAGCCGTCGCAGCATTAATGAGGCCTTGGAAGCTCACCGTAACTGTGTAGTTAATTGGAATTCCAAAGTTTGCGGTAATCGTCCTTGCAAGAAGTGATGGGCCACTGCCGAAGTTCACATTGATTCGGTTGTACGTTCCATAGAGCGATTGATTTTCCAACAGTGTCACCATGAGGTCACGAGGGATCGAAAGAACGCTAATTGTTCCTTTGCCCGGATCAACGTGCATGATTTTTACTGAGTCGCTGCGCTGTCCTGGAGTCTGCCCTGCAGCTGCGCCGGTCTGGGAACTTAATTTTCCAGTGATGCCAACCCGCGAGTCTGAGCCAATTTCTAGAATGTTAAAAGGTTCACCCGAAATAGTCGGAAGTTCGCCTGCAACATTGATCTTCTGAATTGAACCGAATTTCACTTGAGCGTAAATGTAACTACCGCCCAAGAAGCTGATGAGTAGACCAGCGACAATAAGTGCAGTCGTTATGGCCCGACGTTTGGTAATTCTCGGTCCACTTCCAGAGGTTCGTGCGCCAGAGCGTTTCGGAGTGCGTTCAACACCGTTTTTACGGTCAACGGCCTCTCCAAGTGCAATCAGTCGCTGTTCATTGGCGAGCTTGCGCTTGGCGTTTTCCTGCCTGCGAGAACCATTTGGACCGCTGCGATGCTCGTCAACCATGCAAGGAGTTTACCTTTAGAAGTGAAAAATTTTGGTCAAGCACTCTGTGCACGGAATGGCTCATAGCCATCTCGTTCAAGTACTTCAGAGAGTTCAGGACCACCAGTTGCCACAACACGGCCTTCACTAACCACGTGAATCTTCGTCGGTGTGAGTTCTTGGAGCAAACGACGAAAGTGCGTGATTGCAAGTACTCCGCAGTTCCATTCTTTTGTTGCTAGCTGGAGTCGACGCGCAACTGCACCCAGTGCATCGACGTCAAGACCTGAGTCAATTTCGTCAAGAACTGCAAACTTCGGCTGAAGGATCCCTAGCTGCACCATTTCAGCTCGCTTGCGCTCTCCACCAGAAAGGTCTACGTTCACAAAACGCTCAAGCACATCGGGGCGAAGTTCAACTTTGTTGGCTTCTTCAATCATTCGTTCATGCAGCTTCACTTCACTGGCACCAGCTGCGTGCAAGAGGTCGTAGGGGCGAACGCCTGGTACTTCCATTGGTTGCTGCAATGCAAGCAAGAGACCATGTCGTGCTCGCTCGGTTGGAGAAAGCTCAAGAAGCTCTACTCCATCAAGCTTCACCGAACCAGCGAGAACTTTGTAGCCTGGATGTCCCGTTAGAACATGCGCGAGGGTTGATTTACCTGAACCATTTGGTCCCATGATGACGTGCACTTCACCTGACGACATCTCGAGGTCAAATCCACGAAGCACTTCCTTGCCGGCAACTTCGGCGCGGAGGCCTTCAATCTTTAGTGTTGAGCTCATGAGAGAACCAGTTCTACTCGTCCATTAGTAATAGCAACGTCATAGTGAGCTACCGGCTTAGTCGCAGGAAATGACATTGCGCCACCATCTTTCAAGCTGAACATTGCACCATGGCGTGCACACTCAATTTCACAGTTAGCAACATCGACAATGCCTTCGGCAAGGCTGAAGTCTTCATGGCTGCATCGATCATCAAGTACGTAAACTTCTTCATCGATTCGAACAACGACCAGTGTGCGATCACCAAGTTTTACTTGCTTTGCTCCGCCATTGACGAAATCGCTAAGTGCTCCAATGTCGGTAGTGGTCATGGTGTCACCACGTTTACTTGAGAAAGTACTGACGTAACATCTTGTTCGACAAGTTGCGCAAGCTCTTTTGGAAGTGTGGTCAACATTTCGTTAAAGAACCCTTGAATCATGAGTCGCTCTGCATCAGGACGACTTACACCGCGTGATTCGAGGTACCAACGCTGTAATTCGTCAAGCGGACCAACACTCGAAGCGTGGGCGCACATAACGTCATTTTCTCGAATGTCGAGGTTTGGGACACTGTCCGCGTGAGCGTGTGGTGAAAGAAGAAGATTGTGGTTCGTTTGACGGGCGTCAGTTCGTTTTGCGCCCTTTTCGATTTCAATTACACCGGTGTAGATTGAGCGAGACTCATCAGCAACTGCTCCCTTTGAGAGGAGCGTTGAGCGACTGCGTCCGACTTTGTGGAACTGTCGAGTACGAAAGTCGTGCACTTGCTTTGCAGATCCGAGGAATGTTGTTCGCAGCTCGTTCTCAGCACCGGTGCCGAGAAATTCTGCATCGTTGCGTGAGCGGTTGTAGTAGCCACCAATGCCAATTACCGCTTGGCGAAGTCGACCATCGCGCTGAATTAGACCAGTGGTTCTAGCAACGTGCCAAGCAGAGGCGTTCAGTCGCTGATACGTAATTAGCTGTAGCGAAGCATTCTCACCAATGGCGTATTCACTTAGTGGAACGACCAGTGCATTTTCTCCACCTTCGAAGTACTCAACAATGGTGGCACTAGATCCTTTAGCGAGTTCAATCTGTGTGCGAGAGAACGAAGACTGAGCATTCGTTGAATTGAGAACAATGATTGGCTTTTCAACATGAATGCCAGTGTCAACTCGAATCACTGTTGTTGAAGGTGCCAGTGCTGCGTTTAGTTGCGCGAATGTGTCGCTTTCATATCTATTGACGAGCGACTGTCCACTTAAAGACGTAGAAGATTCAACTGACTCGGCGTGAACTCCGTCGGGCAAGTCTCCAATGTTGACGCAGAAACCGTCAACAACTCGAATTACAAGTCCGGCACTCTTTGTTAAGTCAGTCGCAAACGCAGAATCGATGTGCTTGCTCGGACTTGTGGTGATACTGAACTTGTCGAGACTTAGTTCTTTCAGTGGTGCGTAGCGCCAAACTTCGTCCGTCGTCGACGGCAGCCCAGTCGCCTCGAATGCACTAAAGGCGCCCTGGCGTGAAGCAGCATCGTTCTGACTGGCAATAAAGGAGGTGGCTGATTCAGCGAAAGTTTTCATAGTTTTAAGGACTAGTTAAGTGTAATCGGGTATAGAAAATACCCAGCAGTCGCTCCCCTAGGCTGAGGAAAGACTCATAGGGGGAAATCATGGCATTTTCATCAGAAGTTTTGACACTCGAAGTCGACGGACACGTCGCCACATTGTGGCTAGACCGCCCAGATGCACGCAATGCAATGGGTAGGGCTCTGTTCACCGATCTACCACTCGCAGCAAAAGAAGTTGCCGCTAATTCTGACATTCGTGTTCTTGTCATCGCCGCCAAGGGGCCAGCGTTCACTGTTGGCCTAGACCTGAAGACAATGGGTGGAAACCTTGGGGCTTCCTCGAATGCAAAATCGTCAGCTGTTGCTAACTCAAACTTTTATGACTCAATTCTTCGCATGCAAGACGCAAATACTTGCTTCGCAGAACTAAAAATCCCGGTCATTGCAGCAGTGCACGGCTACTGCCTCGGTGGTGGCATTGACCTTATTACTGCGTGCGACATTCGACTCTGCTCAAGTGACACAGTTTTCTCAGTTCGTGAAGCAAAGATTGCAATTGTTGCTGACCTTGGAACCCTTCAGCGTTTGCCAAAAATTGTAAGTGCCGGTCACGTTGCAGAACTTGCCTACAGCGCCAAAGACTTTGATGCTGCACATGCGGAGCGTATTGGACTTGTTAACCGAGTTGCTGGAGCCAATGCCGAGTCAGTACTTGCTGCTGCCTACGAGCTCGCAAATGAAATCGCCGCGAACTCTCCACTTGCCGTTCAGGGAACAAAGGCAGTACTGAACGCTAACGATGGAAGAACAATCGATGAAGGCCTCAAGTTTGTTGCGAACTGGAATGCTCTCTACATCAATAGCAACGACCTGAAGGAAGCCTTCACCGCTTTCATCGAACGTCGTCCCGCGGTCTTTAACGGCGACTAACGCCGCCAGAACTTCCAGCCGCGTCGATCTTTTTTTTCCCGCTCGTCCAATTCACGACGACGCTCTTCGATAAGTTCCGGTGCGATTGCATTAACAATTTCACTCGCCATGTCGAGAATTTCTCGTCGGTCCTCAATGGGGATGTCGTTTTCTGGGAGCTTCGCCACGGGCTTATCAACGAGCGTGCCGTGCGACCATCCAACATCAACTAGACGTCGCTCATAGGTCAGACAGTTCTCGGGACAAGACCACGGCTGATCGGGTGCATTGCCAAGGACGCAGAACCTCGCAACTTCGCCTGACTTATAGGTTCGGCTCTGGAAGTGTTTACATTCTTCGCGCATGCCCATCCATAAATCATCGCACAGTTTTTCTGTGGAATACTGTCGACTAAACCTTAGGAGTCACATGAAAATCGTTCTATTAGGCACTGGTTCACCAATTCCAAACCCTGACAATGCAGGTCCTTCTACTTTGGTTCAAACCGGCACTGCCAACATTCTTTTTGACGCAGGAAGAGGCGTTGTAATGCGCCTCGCTAAGGCACAACTTGTTCCAGCGATGCTGCACGGAGTTGTCCTTACCCACCTGCACAGCGACCACGTTTGTGATCTCAACGATGTCATTACAACCCAGTGGGTCATGGCACCATCTGGAACAAACTTCAAGATTGTTGGACCAGTTGGAACAAAAGCTTTCATTGACGGCATGCGTGAGATGTTGCAAGCTGACGTGGGCTACCGCATTGGACACCACGCTGACCTGAATGAACCGCCAAAGCTTGAAGTTGTAGAAGTGTGCCCAGGCGACACGTTCACAATTGGTGACCAAGAAATCATCGCCGGTGCCACGGACCACCGCCCAGTCGAGCCCTCAATCGGTTACCGCATTGAAAAAGATGGAGAGAGCGTTGTCATTGGTGGCGACGGAGTGCCGTGTGCAACTCTGGATGAACTCGTTAAGGGCGCCAGTGCTTACGTACAAACAGTTATTCGTGATGACTGGGTTAAGTCAATCCCTAATCCACGACTACAAGACATTCTTGACTACCACTCGAGCGTTGCACAAGCCGCAGACACAGCTCAACGCGGCGGTGTGAAAGCACTGGTTCTAACGCACTTCGTTCCACCGCTTTCAAAAGAAACTGAGCATGAGTGGCGAGAGCTTGCTTCAGGATTCAGCGGACTATTGGTGATGGGGCCAGACCTAACGACACTCGACGTCACCACCATGGCTATCTCATAAGCAAATGGCAAGCTTTCGCGTTGATGAGCGGGCTTTATCCAGAAAAGAAATAAAGGATGCATGCTGGGTTGCGCAGCGCGCATTCATGGATGATCCATTCTTCTGTCACCTCTCTCCTGGTCCGAAACTACGCAAACGTGGCTTATATCTGTTCTTCTTGAACCAGTTGTTGCATTTCGGCAAGGGTGGGCGAATCATTACGGTGCGTAATGAGTCAGACGTAATCGTTGGCGTTTCTGCGTGGTTACCAAACGGTTGCTACCCCCAGTCAGCCTTGACTCAAATTGCTCAAATCCCTGGAGTCCTTCGCTCCATGTACAGACGGCCATTAGCTCTGGTTGATGGAACTAAGTACTTGAATGAAATGGCCAAGAAGCACCCGAAAGATCCTCACTGGTACTTGTTCTTGTTAGTGGCTGAGCCAGAAATTCAACGAAGCGGCATTGGCACAATGCTCATGCAGCGCGCATTCAATGAGATTGATCCCCAAGGACTACCTGTGTATCTCGAAACGCAGAATGAAGACAACATTGCCTATTACCAGCGATTTGGATTTGAACCGCGTGAGCCGCTCACTCCAGTGAAAGATGGGCCGCCACTACTTCGTATGTGGCGAAACGCTCGCTAGCGTTTCTTTGCGTTACTGAATTCCATTTCGTTATCGATTTTGCCGTGCTTTAACAACATGGTGTCCAACGCAAAGTTTTGATACAGCTTCCATGGTTTTTTCGTTGCTTGCAAAGGTAGGTTCCCTTGTGCGCGCATGACATAGCCAGAAGTAAGGCCCATTGTTGGCTCCAGATTTTGATCAGCCGGAACTTTTGGAGTTGCCTGGCGCACACCAAGTTTTTCCATTTTGTTGAGAAGACGACAGATGTAGTCAGCGGTGAGATCTGCTTTTAGTGTCCATGACGCATTGGTATAACCAAATGTGGTGCCCAAATTTGGCACCCCTGAAAGCATGATCCCTTTATACGAAACTGTCTTTCCTAGATCAACGGGGACACCGTCAACGCTGATGCTCATTCCACCAAGCAGCTGCATCACGAGTCCGGTGGCGGTGACAATGATGTCGGCCTTCAGCTCTTTTCCAGATGTGAGAAGAATTCCATCACTAGTAAAGGACTCAATAGTGTCAGTAACAATTTCTGCTTTTCCAGAAGAAATTGCAGTGAAGAGATCGCCATTTGGAACAAGGCAAAGTCTTTGGTCCCATGGGTTGTACGTAGGGTTGAAGTGAGTGTCAACGTCATAGCCCTCAGGAAGCAAGGCCGCTGCGCCTTCGCGAAGTCTGCGCTTAATTAGGTCGGGCTTCTTCTGGCTCAACTGGTACATGAGCATTCCAAGAGTGATGGTCTTAAAGCGAATTAACTTGTGGGCCAATTTCGGTGAGAACTTGGCGCGAATCTTGTCAGCAAACTCATCAACATCTGGGCGGGCCACAACATAGGTCGGTGAACGTTGCAGCAAGACAACTTTGGCGGCTTCTTTTGCCATTGCTGGCACGATGGTCATTGCGGTGGCGCCACTGCCAATCACCACAACTGTTTTGTCCTTGTAGTCCAGATTTTCCGGCCAATGCTGGGGGTGAATAAGCGTTCCTTGGAACTTTTCTTCACCTGGAAAATCAGGACGGTAACCCTTGTCGTAGGTGTAGTAGCCAGTGTTGCCCCAGAGAAAGTTGCACGTCATCGTTTCAGAAGTGTCGCTGTCGGTGTGCTTGATGGTGAGAGTCCACAGCGCGGTTTCACTTGACCACTTGGCGTCCACCACGCGTCGGTTGTACTGAATTCTCTCTTCGACACCAAACTTTTCAGCAGTTTCACGAATGTAATTAAGAATTAGTGGTCCATCAGCAATTGATTTCTTTTCACGCCATGGAGCAAACGAATACCCGAGCGTGTACATGTCAGAGTCACTGCGAACAGCTGGGTAACGAAAAAGATCCCACGTCCCACCGCTTACGTTGCGTGATTCAAGAATCGCGAACGTTCTCGAAGGTGACTGCATCATTAAGTGACATGCAGCGCCAATGCCCGAAAGGCCAGCGCCAACTACTACGACATCTACGTGTTTTGAACTAGCTGTGTCCATCTAGGACACATTACTTAGCCAATCGTTAACCGATTGAACCTTCCATTTGAAGTTCGATTAGTCGAGACCACTCAACGGCGTATTCCATTGGAAGAGTTCGCGTAACTGGCTCAATAAAGCCGTTCACGATCATTCCCATGGCTTGGGCCTCGGTGAGTCCACGGCTCATTAGGTAGAACAACTGGTCATCACCGATCTTGGAAACAGTGGCTTCGTGACCAATTGATGCGTCTTGCTCGCCTACTTCCATGTACGGCTTGGTTTCTGAAATTGACTGTTCGTCGAGAATAAGAGCATCACAACGTACGAAGCTCTTTGCCCCAGTTGCGCCTTCTTCAACTTTTACGAGTCCACGGTAAGAAGTGAGTCCACCATCTTTTGAAATTGACTTAGAAACAATTGTTGATGTTGTTTCAGGAGCACAGTGAACCATCTTCGCTCCTGCATCTTGCACCTGGCCGGGGCCAGCGTACGCAACTGAAAGAACTTCACCCGATG
>JBAWYN010000033.1:0-9654 GCA_037143535.1 Acidimicrobiaceae bacterium
ATAGCCAGAATGGCCCAGCGATCAACTTTCGCCAGCGGTCTCCACCAAGAAACTGATGGAGATGAAGCGGTGCTATTCATTCTCTCTACGCTACAAAAGAAAAACCCCCTGTGAATCAACTTTGCATTGATTCACAGGGGGTTTTAAATGTTTTAGCGACGACGTGGACGTGGTCCTCGACGGTTTCCACCGTCTCCGTTATCGAATGAAGGACCACCAGGACCCAAGTCACCAATTTCATCAGCAAGTTCAGCTTCAAACGATGCTTCAAAAGAAGATGATGGAGCCTTTGGCTTGTCTTCGCGAGGAGCACGCTCTTCACGAGGACCGCGGTCTTCGCGTGGTGGACGAGGAGCGCGTGGCTCTTCATCTACTGCCATGTTGGCGTATTCACCAGCGAGTGAAAGTGAAACCTTGCCCTGCGGGTCAATGTCATCAACCTTCACTTCAAGAGTTTGACCAAGTTCAACAACATCTTCAACCTGTCCGATACGCTTTCCATCATTTAGTGGAGCCATCTTCGAGATGTGAAGCAGTCCGTCACGGCCAGGCATGATTGAAATGAATGCACCGAACTTCGCGATGTTTACAACGCGTCCTGGGTACACCGCTCCAACTTCAGCAACTGGTGGGTCAAGGATTAGTGAGATGCGACGACGTGCTTCTTCAACAGCGCGTCCGTCCTTGGCACCAATAGTCACGGTTCCAACAACGCCATCATCATCAACAGCGATGTCTGCACCAGTCTCTTGTTGCAATGTGTTGATGACCTTACCCTTTGGCCCAATAACTTCACCGATCTTGTCGATTGGAATCTCAATAGTCACAATCTTCGGAGCAACAGCAGCAACTTCGCTACGTGGTTCTGCGATTGTGTCAGTGATGAGCTTCAAGATTGTGAGACGAGCATCCTTTGCCTGGTGCAGTGCTTTTGAAAGCACGTCAGCAGGGAGTCCGTCAATCTTCGTGTCAAGTTGTAGTGCAGTAACAGCATCAGCAGTTCCTGCAACCTTAAAGTCCATGTCACCGAATGCGTCTTCTGCACCCAAGATGTCAGTAAGCGTTACGTACTTGCCATCTTCGTAAACAAGTCCCATTGCGATACCCGCAACTGGAGCCTTGATTGGAACACCCGCAGCCATAAGCGACAAAGTAGAACCACATACTGAGGCCATAGACGTTGAACCGTTAGATGCCATGATGTCTGAAACAACACGAAGCGTGTAAGCAAAATCCTGCTCGTTTGGGAGAACTGGAATAAGTGCACGCTCAGCGAGCATTCCGTGTCCAACTTCACGACGCTTAGGAGCTCCTACGCGACCAGTTTCACCAACTGAGTATGGAGGGAAGTTGTAGTGGTGCATGTAGCGGCGCCACTCGTCAGGTGTAATTGAGTCAAGCTGCTGGCGCATGCGTGGCATGCCGAGCGTTGTGACGTTCACAACCTGTGTGTCTCCACGCTGGAACATTGCTGAACCGTGTGTCATTGGGAAAAGGTCTAGTTCTGCAGAGAGCGGACGAATGTCAGCGGCGCCACGGCCGTCGATACGCATTCCCTCATCAACAATGCGCGCACGAACAATCTTCTTGGTTACTGACTTAACAGCAGCCTTGATTTCTGTAGTGCGGTCTGGGAACTCAGCGCTGAGTTCAGCAACGATTTCCTTAGTTGCTGCGTCGAGAGCTTCTTGACGTGGCTGCTTTTCTGTGAGCTTGTTTGCTTCAGCAAGCTTGGCCTTACCAACTGCTTCAACGCGTGCGTACACGTCGTCTTGGTAGTCAACAAAGTCAGGGAATTCGATTGGAACGATTGGTCCACGCTCGGCAACGTAAGCCTTAACGAGCTCACGCTGAAGGTTGATTGCTTCACGGATCCAAAGCTTCGAAGCTTCAAGACCAGCAGAAAGAACGTCTTCAGAAACCTTTGGAGCTCCGTCGGCGTACTTTTCGAATGATCCTTCAGTTCCACCAGCTTCAACCATCATGATGGCGATGTCTGATTCAACTGAGTCAGTTAGTGCGCGGCCAGCAACAACGAGTTCGAATGTCGCAGCGTCACCTTCAGCAAATGTTGGGTGTGGTGCCCAAACGCCATCTGTTGTGTACGCCATACGAACTGCACCAATTGGGCCTTCGAATGGGATGCCTGAGATCATCAATGCAGCAGAAGATGCGTTGATGGCCAAGATGTCATGTGGGTTTTCCTGGTCAGCACTAAATACTGTGCCAACTACCTGAACTTCGTTACGAAATCCCTTAGGGAATGACGGACGAAGTGGTCGGTCGATGAGACGACAGATAAGTACTGCCTGGTCCGAAAGTTTTCCTTCGCGGCGGAAGTACGCCCCTGGGATTTTTCCGGCGGCGTATGCACGCTCTTCAATGTCAACAGTAAGTGGGAAGAAGTCAACACCTTCTCGTGCGCTGCGCTGTGCGGCAACGGTTGCGAGAAGCATGGTGTCACCAATACGAGCCATTACGGCTCCATCGGCGAGTTGTGCCAGGTGTCCTGCTTCAAAACTCAATGTTTTGTCTGTACCCGTGATTGGGCTACTTACGCGGATTGCGTCAGTCATGGAAATGCTCCTATTTAGTTAGCAACACTCTGCCCGGATCCCAGTGAGCAACCTTCGCAACACTTTGCGATTGTCCTCCACTGGCTTCCAGGGATTCAGATGTGTTGAACACGTCGACGGCGTCGACGTGTCGCTTGATTAGCGACGAATGCCGAGACGGCCAATTAGCTCGCGGTAATGCTCAACATTGCCATTCTGCACATAATCGAGCAGACGACGGCGTTGTCCAATGAGCTTCATAAGTCCACGACGTGTGTGGTGATCACCCTTGTGCACTTTGAGGTGCTCAGTGAGGTGTGAAATCCGGTCAGTCAAGAGCGCGATCTGAACTTCGGACGAGCCGGTGTCAGTTCCGTGCGCTTGGTATTCCTTGATGATTTCTTGCTTCTCAGCCATTTACGTATTTACCTTATGAATCGGGGGTCCCGTTGCGAGCCGCCAACGTGACGACCCACTTGATCAGCGTCGCTGACCGAGTACCTACCTTAGCAGAATTGAAGTATCAGGTCGAAAAGACTTGAAAATCTCTAGAGATTGAGCCGTGTCCCGGTCAATCTGAGCAATTAGCGCTTCTACTCCATCGAAGGCCATTTCCCCGCGAAGAAGGGAAATAAAAGCAGTATCGAGCACCTGGTCGTACAAGTCTCCACTAAATCCCGGGATGTGCACTTCCACCAAAAGCTGACCGTCTTCGTAGAACTGAGGTCGCTTTCCTACAGAGATTGCAGCTGGCATCCATTCGCCACCTGTTGTTCTTGTGGCTCCAG
The DNA here is from genome assembly GCA_037143535.1 of Acidimicrobiaceae bacterium. Lineage (GTDB taxonomy): Bacteria > Actinomycetota > Acidimicrobiia > Acidimicrobiales > RAAP-2 > RAAP-2. The sequence continues at coordinate 3,344 of JBAWYN010000033.1, forward strand.
CGTAAATACCAATTGCTGGAAGTTGCTGGCGAGGATGTGAGTAAATGTTTGCAGTTGGATAGCCAAGTTCTGCACCACGTGCGTCACCATGCACGACAGTGCCGCGAAGAACAAATGGGCGGCCTAGTACTTCGTTGGCGATGTCAAGGTTGCCTTTGGAAAGTGCTGCACGAACAGACGTTGAGCTCCAACGTTCACCGTCACCAAAAATGCTGGCTGGATGAACCTGGTATCCGAATGATTCACTAAGACTTTCGAGCATTGACACGTTGCCTTGTCGTTCATGGCCGAATCTGAAATCCTCGCCAACAACAATGTGAGTTGCTTTCATCTCATCCACGAGAACTCTTGCGATGAAAGATTCAGCAGTTTCTCCAGCGAGTGCAGCATTGAATGTAAGTACTCGCACCTGATCAATTCCGAGTGCCTCTAATCCTTCGAGTCGTTGCTCAATCGTGCCAAGTTGCGATGGAGCTCGGTCAGGAGCAAGTGCGACTGCAGGGTGTGGATCGAATGTCACCACTGAAGAAAGCACACCATGGCGAGTGGCGATTTCTTTTAGATTCTCCAAGACGCGTTGATGACCGCGGTGCAGTCCATCAAATACCCCGACGGCCACCGCGCTTGGTGCGCTTGAAGGAGTGTCTCTCAAAATCTTCACGAATCCAACTTACCTTCACGCGAATCAGGCAAAACAAGTTCGGGTTTCCACAACTGGCCCCGTGGCTGCAAAATGGCCACCAGCTGCCCACTCACATCGAGGGCCGCAATCTCTGGCGATGTGAACGACTGGGCAATTTCAATTTGCTGACCCATGCGAACTCGGCGTTCTTGCTCGTCGTGGAGGATCACGGTTTCTAGTCCCGTCACGAAGTCAACGGGAGGTCGAAGGACGTCAGTGCCGTTTTCAGCGAGGGTCTTCAATGCATCAAGGGTGAGAGCATCCTTCACCGAGTGGTGACCACTCGCCTCTCTGCGAAGCGCAGTCAGATGTCCGAGGGTGCCAAGTCGCACCGCGAGGTCGCTTAGTAAAACTCGGATGTAGGTGCCAACAGTGCATTCAACAACGAAGTTCCATTCGTCATTTGACTCAGTTGGACATACTTCAAAGCGTGAGATTGTTATCTCTCTTGGAGCCCGTTCAATTTCAATGCCCTCACGCGCCATTTCATAAAGCCTTTTTCCACCTACTTTGATGGCAGAGACCATTGGTGGAATTTGCTGCTGCGTTCCGAGCATCGAAGAAGCGCACGACTGAACAATCTCTAGTGAGAGCTCTGGCACATCAGCCCTGCCAGTGACTTCGCCGTCTGCATCTAGTGAGTCAGTGGAACTGCCTAGTTTCACGATGCCGGTATAGAGCTTCTTCTCACTCTGGGCGAAGCGAATGAGTCGAGTTGCTGGGCCCACGCCAATGATGAGTAGTCCCGTGGCCATTGGATCAAGGGTTCCTGCGTGGCCAACACGCTTTTCGCCGAGTGCTCTTCGTACACGAGACACCACGTCGTGACTTGTGATGCCCTGGGGCTTATCAATTAATAAAAGGCCGTTATTTGTCTTCATTGGCTTGGCGCCTAAGGATGTCTTCCACAGCTCCACCACTTGTAATTGCGGGATCAGCCATGAACGACAACTTCGGAGTTCGCTTGAGCCTGGTCTGAGCATTTACCGATGCTTGGATCTGTGCGCGCGACTCTTCTAGAACTTCTTTTGCTTCTGGAGTTAACGAGTCGAAATACACCATTGCTTGGCGCATGTCAGGTGATGTGTCAACACCAGTAACAGTAAGAATCCCGAGGCGGTCATCGAGGTCAGACAGACGTGTCATCTCATCAGAGATAACTTGCTGAAGAATTTTGTTTACCCTCGCTGAGCGAGGATATGGGTGGTGACCACCTTCGGTGCGGGCCATGATTTAGGCCGTGCGAGGAATCTCGCGCTCTTCGAAGGTTTCAATGATGTCGCCTTCTTTGAGGTCCTGGTAGTCAGAGAGTCCAATACCGCACTCGAAGCCCGACTGCACTTCACGAGCATCATCCTTGAAGCGTCGAAGTGATGTAATCGAGCCCTTCCAGATAATTGTTCCTTCACGAAGGAATCGAACCTTAGATCCACGAGTAATCACACCGTCTCGTACGTAGCAACCAGCAATGGCACCAATCTTCGGTACACGGAAGATTTCGCGAACTTCAGCTTCACCAGTAATGACTTCTTCAAAGACAGGAGAAAGAAGACCGAGCATCGCTGCCTGAATTTCTTCGATCAACTTGTAAATGATTTCGTAGGTGCGAATCTGTACGCCTTCTTTTTCGGCGAGGTCACGAGCGCGCTTGTCAGGTCGAACGTTGAATCCAATAATGGTTGCATTCGAGGCCTGTGCGAGCTGAACATTGTTTTCAGTAATTCCACCAACACCACGCTGAACAATCACAAGCTTCACGTCTTCACGCTCAAGCTTCTTAAGCGACTCAGTACATGCTTCTAGTGAGCCCTGAACGTCGGCCTTAAGAACAATGTTCAGTGTGGCTGTTTCTCCACGCTGAATCTGTTCGAAGAGGTCTTCGAGGCGTGCGCCACTTGTTCCAGCACCTGGTTGGTGAGTAATAAGACGTGCACGTTGCGCACGAGCTTCTGCAAGTGAGCGAGCGTGAGTAAGGTCACGTGCAACACGCATTTCGTCACCAGCGTATGGAGGCTCCGAGAAACCGAGAATCTGAACTGGAGTAGACGGTCCAGCAGTTTTGATCTGCTTGCCTTGGTCGTTGATGAGTGCCTTTACTTTTCCAAAGGCCGGGCCAGCAACAACACAGTCACCAACAGAAAGGATTCCCTTTTGGATCATGACCGTCGCCACAGGGCCACGACCACTTTCCAGGTTCGCTTCCAGAACAGTTCCTACAGCGCGACCAGTCGGGCGAGCAGTAAGTTCAGCGATTTCAGCCACGAGAAGTACTTGTTCGAGAAGTTCATCAATGCCAGTTCCTTGCAACGCAGAGATCTCAACACAGATGGTGTCGCCTCCCCACTTTTCTGGAACTAAACCGTGTTGACTCAACTGTTCTAGAACGCGGTCAGGGTTTGCATCGGGCTTGTCCATCTTGTTAACGGCCACAATGACTGGAACGTTTGAAAGCTTGGCGTGCTCGATTGCTTCAATGGTCTGAGGCATAACACCGTCGTCTCCAGCCACCACCAAGATGATGATGTCGGTAACTTTTGCTCCACGTGAACGCATAGCGGTGAAGGCTTCGTGACCTGGGGTGTCGAGGAACGCAATAGCTCCGTCTTTCCAGTCAACCTTGTACGCACCAATGTGTTGAGTAATTCCACCAGCTTCGCCAGCAACAACATTTGTTTTACGAATCTTGTCCAGAAGCATTGTCTTACCGTGGTCAACGTGACCCATAACGGTTACAACTGGCGAGCGTGGGATAACTGGGATGTCGTCGTCTTCGTCGTCTTCGTCGAAGAATTTCGCGAGTAGCGCAGCTTCTTGCTGTTCACCTGGGTCAACGAGACGTACTTCTGCGCCAACTTCTGCGGCGTAGAGCTCGATCATGTCATCGCTAAGACTTTGTACTGCAGTAACGATTTCGCCTTGCAAGAACAAGAAGCGAATTATGTCTGCAGCGCTGCGGTTTAGCTTTGGACCAACGTCCTTAGCGGTTGAACCGCGCTCAATAAGAATTTCACCCGTTGGCACCGGAGCATTGCTCGGCTGCCATGTAGTCATCTGGGTTGGCTCTAGCTCATCAACATTGCGACGACGACGTGCAGTCTTCTTGCGCTGTGATCCGCGAGGACCACCACCCGGACCACCGCGTTGTGGAGCACCGCGACCTGGACCACCAGCACCTGGGGCACCAGCACCTGGACCGCCCGCTCCTGGTCCACCTGGACCGCCAGTGCGAGGACCACTAAAGCCACCACCTGGACGTGAAGGACCACCAGTGCGTGGAGGGCCCGTTGTCGGACGAGGACCACCGGTACGAGGACCTGATGGTGCACCTGGACGACCGCCAGTACTTGGCATCGGACGACGTGCTCCAGGAGGTGGAGGAATAGCTCGACCAGTCGCGCTCATTGGACGACCTGGAGGTGGAGGAATTGGACGGCCAGTAGAACTCATTGGCGGACGTGGTGGCTGTGGAGCACCATCGGTTGGCTCTGCACTTGTTGGACGCTGCGTTGGACGCATGGTCACAGGACCGTCTGGTGAAACAGTGCGAGTTGGAGCAGCCTTTGGAGCAGCGGTACGGCTGCGAACAACCTTTGGAGCGTCTTCTGCTTCTGGCTCTGCGGCTACAGGTGCGCTTGGTGCTGTCTCAGGTTCTGCCTCAACGGCTTTGCTCGCACGCATCTGTGGTTCAGGCTTTTCGCTTGCATCTTCTTTTAGTGCAGGCTCAACAGTTTCGGCTTTAGCCTTCGTTGCTTTTGTAGTCTTTGTTGCTTTCGTGGCCTTGGTGGCTTTTGCTGCCTTTGGCTCTTCAGGAACGACTTCGCGTCGCAGGCCTTCGGCGTCGGCCTTTCGACGGATGCGGTCGGCTTGTGCGTCTTCAATAGAGGCGGAGGGGCTCGTCGCGCCAATACCTAGTTTTTGGGCGAGACCGAGCAGCTCTTTGCTCGTAAGTCCGAGCTCTTTCGAGAGCTCGTGTACTCGTATCTTCTTCTGCGCCAAAACGATCCTTTAAAAATTCGCGTGCTTACATTCTTGTAAACACAGTCATTAATTCTTTCACAACACTTACTGCTTTGAGCGGTTAATCAACTGCCTCAACTGCTCCACATCGCTATCGCCCACTGAACTTCTTAGTGAGCGGGCGATCTGACCACTCTGTACTTCTTCACTACAAACTCCATCAGCGCACAACCAGATTCCTCGCCCGACTCCCCTGTTGATGTACCACGTACCATCAAGAGTTCGCCCAGCGCGAATCATTTCAGTGTCGTCACGTCTATTTCGACAGACAACACATGTGCGAATCGGTCTTATGCTTCGTCCTCCGCGACAACTTCAGCAACAACGATTTCTTCGACGTCACCTTCTGCGTCGGTGATTACTTCGTCAACAACAACAGCTTCGTCAGTTACAGAAACTGTTTCGTCAACAACTTCGTCACCATCGGTCCAAACTTCTTCAGCAACGACATCTTCTTCGCCTTCATTTTCAGAGCGAATGTCAATGCGCCATCCGGTGAGTCGAGCGGCAAGGCGGGCATTCTGGCCTTCCTTACCAATCGCAAGTGAGAGCTGCTGGTCGTGAACAATCACAGTTGCAATTCCCTCTTCTTCGTTTAGCTGGACTTCACGAACTCGTGCAGGCTGCAGTGCTGCTTGGATGAATTCAATTGGGTCGTCACTGTAGGGAACAACGTCAATGCGCTCTGAGCGAAGTTCGTTAGTGATGTTGCGAACTCGAGACCCTCGAGCTCCTACGCATGCACCAACTGGGTCCACCATTTGGTCATTTGAAGCAACGGCAATCTTTGAACGGTGACCGGGCTCACGAGCCAGCGCCTTGATCTCAACGATGCCATTTGCGATTTCAGGAACTTCGATTTCGAACAACTTCGCGACGAGTGCTGGGTGGGTGCGACTCACAACAATCTGTGGGCCCTTGTTCGTCTTTCGTACTTCAACGATGTACACCTTGATGCGAGCACCGTGTTCGTAGCGCTCAAAGGCAATCTGCTCGGCCTGTGGCAGAAGTGCTTCTACGCGGCCAAGGTCAAGAAGTGTGTAGCGGTTGTCGTTCTGTTGCACTGTTCCAGAGACGATGTCTCCTTCGCGGTTTGCGAACTCTTCGTACATCTGGCGACGCTGGATGTCACGGATAAGTTGCATAAGCACTTGCTTTGCAGTCTGGGCAGCAATACGACCGAAGTCTTCTGGCGTTGCATCCCATTCCTTCGTAACGTTTCCTTCAAGGTCGAGCTCGAGGCCCCACACCTTGATGTCACCGGTCTCTGGGTTGATTTCAACTTCAGCATCTTCTGCTGAGTCGGGACGACGCTTGTACGCAGCGAGCAGCGCGTTAGCAAGAGCAATGAGCAACTCGCCTTCGTCAATGTTCTGGTCTCGTGCAATTTGCGATAACGCTTCAATAAATTCAAAGTTCGCCATGATTAACCTTTCTTGCCTGACTTGCCAGACGTTGCCTTGGATGGTGAGGGCTTAGCTTCTGGCCCCCACTTGAAAACTGTGCGTGCACGTTCAACATCAGAAATAGCAACGGTGACTTCACCGGCTTCTGCATCATTGAGTGTGACTGTTTTTTCGTCGCAGCGAAGGACGGTGCCTTCGAGTCGACG
>JBAWYN010000034.1:0-9197 GCA_037143535.1 Acidimicrobiaceae bacterium
CCAGCTGCCGCCATGCCTCTCTATTTCCCTAAAGAAGGAGCACCACATCAAGTTGGTCACATCCTCTTGAGCGGAACTCATGAACCTGATGTTGTTTTCGATGTGTCTTCAACAATTGATGTGAAGTTAAAAGCCGTCATGGCTCACGCTTCGCAGCTTTCTGGTGACATAGAAGACATTCGTGATGTTGTCTACGGTCGGGCTGAACAAGCTGGCCGTCCAGTGGGAGTGGCCTTTGGTGAGGCCTTTCGCTGCGTTGAACTCGCATTCTGACAACCCCTCGGTTGACGAGGCACCAATTCTTCACATTGACTTGGATGCATTCTTCGCATCAGTAGAAATTCTTGATGATCCGTCGTTGAAAGGTAAGCCTGTGGTCGTTGGCGGACCAGGTGAGCGTGGGGCAGTAGCAAGTGCAAGTTACGAGGCGCGTCGCTACGGCGTTAAGAGCGCAATGCCAATGATGATCGCAAAACGTATGTGTCCAAACCTTGTGATTCTGCCAGGCAGATTTGATCGCTACGAAGCGTATTCGCAGGATTTTCACGACATCATCATGGACTTAACGCCAGAATTTGAACCACTTGGACTCGATGAAGTGTTCGCAGACCTTAGAAGTCTCAGAAGATTGAATGTTCAACCTATCGCCGCTGGTCATGAACTTCGTCGCAGGATCAATGACGAGCTCGGACTTCTCTGTGGTGTGGGCTTGGGCAGAAACAAGCTGTTTGCAAAACTCGCATCCAAGAAATCAAAACCAACAGTTGTTGATGGAAAACTCGTCGATGGTCCCGGAGTTGTGTGGGTCTCTCCAGAAATGGAAAGGCTTTGGTTGAACGAACTCCCGGTATCTGCGTTGTGGGGAGTAGGTCCTGCAACAACGGCAAAACTCGAGCGCATTGGTATTCGCTGGGTGCGTGACATCGAGAAATTTGATGAATCGCTTCTGGCGCGACACGTGGGCCCTTGGATGGCTGGAACATTGGTCAACTACGCAAGTGGCGAAGATGAGCGAGAAGTGGTTTCTGACCACATCACTAAATCAATCGGCCACGATGAGACATTCGTTAAATCTCTCAACGGAATTGACGAGATACTGGAAGAAGCTAAGAGTCACTCAGCAATTCTTTCAAGAGCCATAAGAGCTAAAGGGTGGGTTGCGCGGACGGTTTCTGTGACCGTTAGGTTCGATGATTTCTCATCAATAGGTAGATCGCAAACAATCAGCTTCGGGATTGATGATGAACGAGCAATCTTTCTGATCGCTAAGGCTCTCCTTGAATCTATGGAGTATCCCTACGCGATCAGGTTGCTCGGCATTCACCTGTCCTCATTCCTTCCCCGTTCTAGAAACGACGTCCAACTCACATTCGGAATCGAAACAGCTGTTGATGATCGCCAGCAAACTATTGAAGCTACGAGGGACCGACAAATTGGTTACGAAGCACTGAGAGACGCTATTGATGATGTGCGCGAAAAATTTGGTAAGTCAGCAGTGGGTACAGCGTCGGAATTGAGTGAAGACGGAATTGAAATTGAACGCCAGCGCGGCAGTGCCTCGCAGGGCCCTCTTGCTAAACCCGAACAGTAACGAGTGTTCCTAATGGGGTGTGTGGCCAAATCGTGCCAGCTGAGCTGAATGGAAGCTCAATGCATCCGAGGCTTTGACGTGAGCCATACGATGGGCGAATGAAGCCGTGAAGACCCTCGCCACCGTTGTAATAGGAGACCCACGGAATGCCTGTGTCGTGATACTTCGTTCCATCGGGATTTGTGCCTGACATTGTCGTTGTCGCATAACGAAGGTAAACCGGATATGTTCCTGGATCGCTCGGTGCTGCTGAGATCCCAGAATTAGCCAGAGTGCGAAAACTTGGAACCCCGCTGATGTAAAGGGTCAGCAGTTGAGGGGCAGACTTTCCAAGATTCAATGCGACGTCTACGTAGTTGTAGGGACGTGGGCTGAACTGAGATTTTTTGGCGGCCTGTAACAGTGCATTCCAAGTAGCAATGGTCGTGGTTCCGGTTGTAGCCAGTCCATGCACATCTTGAAAGCTCATAACTGCACCTTTCAGAATTTGATTCGCAACACCTGGGACCCATTGAGTGATTAGTGATTGCGGAAGCGAGGGGTAGAGCCATGTAAAGGTCCCAGGAATCTTCTCAACTACTGGCTTGGAAGTTTGCAAGCTGACATGTGGCAATACCAATGTTGTGGTTGTTGTGCGAAGTGTTGTTGTGGTCGCTGGAATAGTTGTCGACGTCGTGGTGAGCTGGGCCACACCAGTTGTCGAAGTTTGAGAAATTGATGTAGTTGTTTGCTCTTGTGTTTTCACCAAGGTTGTTGGCTGTGACGCACCGGCGGGAACGAAGCCAACCGGCATGTATCCAAGTTCAGCGAGAAGTTGTTCTTCCCAGAGAATGTCGACACCAGAAACGATTGATTTTTGATAGCTGGATGAAACGACGCAGGTTTCGGTGCAACGAAATGAGGTTGGCACCTGAAAGGCATAAGAAGCATTTGGCAGGATTGTGTTTTTTGCGTAAGCATCAAATTGCAACTTGGAAATCTGGATCCACTTCATCTGCAATGAGTGAGAAATCGTTAACGTCGGAAGTTGCTTTATGTCAACGGGTTGGCTCAGAGTTATTCGAGCAATTGGCATTGATTGAACGAGTGATGACGAAAGTTGTGTAGTCACTTGGACTTGTAAATCGGCGCCGTCTGCACTCGAGGTAAGTGGAATTAATGAAAGCAGGAGGATCGCTGGAAGGGCGAGGAGTCTCTTGTGCTTAATCACTCTCAAAGATTACTCATGAAGGTTTGGCAATCAGACCGAAAAGTACTGAGGCGAAAGAAACTTCCTCAGGGGCGCTTCTGGCTGTGTTCTCGAGCAACTAGGATTAATCCTTCTGGCGGCGTGGCCGAGCGGTTAGGCAGGGGCCTGCAAAGCCCCGTACTCCGGTTCGAATCCGGACGCCGCCTCCAGTGAAATAGGTTATTTTTGTAGCACTGCTGTGGCGAGGTGTCACAGCAGTCTGCAAAGGTAATCCTGTGAGCAAGAACAATTTGAAGCTTCCCAGACTTCTATTGGGCTTCGACACCGAGACCACAGGACTCGATGTGAACAGTGAGCGAGCAATTTCCTACGGTTTCATCGCATACTTTGATGATCAGCCAATTTGGTCAGAACATTTTTACGTAATCCCTGACCGACCAATTGCCGAAGCTGCCATGAGAGTTCACGGCCTATCAGTTGATGCAATTCTTCAGAAGAAGGGTGAAGAGATTGTTTTCGATTCGGTCGCTGGCGGACTGGCTCGTGCCGTAACGATTCTCAGGGAATTCAATAATTTCGGTGCTTCCATTGTTGGGGCGAACGTAGTCAGATTTGACCTAGCGATGCTCTCTAAGAGCTATGAATCAGTCCACGCCCGCAGTCTCATTGACGAGGATCTAGACGTTTCAAAATTATCGATTATTGATGTTATTGAGTTTGACCGACTAATCGATAAAGATTTCAATGCGCGACCACGAAGAGGTCTGGAGTTTCTCTGTAAGCACTACGGCATAGAACCAGGTGGGCACCATGCCCTGGGTGATGCGCGCGCAACGATTGAAGTGTTGTTGAAACAAACTAAACGGGCAAACCCCAACCAGCTCGAATTCAATGTCACATCAGTATCTCCGGAGTTCTACGAATGGTCAGAGAGGATTGCTGCACTTCTTGCCAGTTAGGGTCGAAGAGCCAAACTGGTAAGGTTGACCCCGTAGGGGCCGTTAGCGCAGTCTGGTAGCGCACTTCCTTGACATGGAAGGGGTCACAGGTTCAAGTCCTGTACGGCCCACTAATGAACTTTGTGCTGACAATTGCAGTTATGGTCATCATTAGCTCCCTCTATGCCGGCTTCTACGTTTGGATGAGGAGCGAATCCTTTGGTGAAGGTAAAAAACGACGGAGCAGTCGGGCTCAGAAACAGAAAGAGAACTAAACGCTCTACTTGCTGGGATCAGTAATTTCTAAAGCCAAAAGTGGAGCAGATGCTTTGTTGATGCACTCCTGATATTCGAGCTCTGGCACTGAATCTGCGACAACACCTCCACCTGCTTGGACTGTTGCTGTTCCATTTCGAAGTGAAAGTGTACGAATAGTGATTGCGAAGTCAGCTTCACCATTCAAAGAGAAGTAACCAAGTGCTCCACCGTATGGCCCACGGTGAACCGGTTCGAATTCATCGATTAGCTCCATTGCCCTGACTTTTGGAGCTCCAGTGAGAGTTCCTGCGGGGAAAGTTGCGTTAAAGGCATCGAAGGCATCTTTGCCATCAGCTAGTTGTCCACTGACCTGTGAGACCAGATGCATTAAGTGTGAGAAACGTTCTACGTGTGCGAGTCGGTCAACCTTGACAGTGCCTGGCGCCGCAACGCGACCGATGTCGTTTCTTCCAAGGTCCACCAGCATCACGTGCTCAGAAATTTCCTTCTCGTCATTGAGCATTTCTTTTTCAATTTCGAGGTCTTGTTTCTCGTCAACGCCACGCGGGCGAGTGCCAGCGATCGGGTGAGTGATTACCTGACCTTCGTGTACACGTACCAACATCTCAGGTGATGCACCAACGATTTGGCTATCTCCGGTGTCGAGCAAATACATGTACGGCGATGGATTGAGAGACCTAAGGACGCGGTACAACGTGAGCGGATCAACGTTGGTGGGACGCTTGAACTGTTGACTTGGAACAACTTGAAAAACATCACCGGCGTAGATGTATTCCTTAGCTCGCTCCACGACGTTGCAGTATTGCTCTTTGGTGAAGTTAGAGAAACTAGCCGCGAGTGCCTTAATGTCAATGGCCGCACGTGCACTTGGCGCAGTGGCGACTAGTCGCTCTGTTGCCGGGTCATTTGTAGGCGATGGTCCAACCAGCACTTCAATAATTTCGTGTAGTTGAGAAGTTGCTCGGTTGAATGCATCCTCCGGTGTGGCTCCATCCTCAATGAGTGCGTTCACTACCACTGTTGTTGAGTGGCGCAAGTGGTCACATATGAGCACTGCCCCAGGAAAAGAGAAGTCAATGTCTGGCCACATGCCATCAACATCCTTGCGAGGTAAGCGCTCTAGACGGCGAACGTAGTCATACGTTACGAAGCCAACCGCGCCACCAAAGAATGCTGGAAGGTCAGTTGGAATGTGCGTTTTGTAACGAGACATGAGTTCACGAAGTACTTCAAGTGGTCCACGCGCAGCGGCATCTGCAACGTCAGTACCGGTGACGACAGTTTTCCCGTTGAGTGTTGTTACACGCCATTTTCGATCTAGTCCAATGAACGAATAACGCCCTGTGTCTTTTCCAAGCGCAGCGCTTTCGAGCAAAAAGATTGATCGACTGTTAGCAAAGCGCTGGTAGAGCGATACGGGGGTTTCGCGGTCAAGTTGCAGTGTGGCGTAGAGAGGTATGACGTTGAAGTCATTTGCTAGGGCTAAGAAATCGCCCAGTTCGGTTGTCGCCATCTTGAAAGAATACTTAAGTTCTAAGGGCATCTAGGATGAGTGAATGGCGAAGAGCCCTTCCATCCTTGTTGTCGACAATTACGACTCATTCGTGTACAACATTGTCCAGTATCTGGGCGAACTAGGGGCGAACGTCCAAGTGCTCAGAAACGATGAAGTATCAGCATCTGACCTCGAAGCAATGAATCTCGATGGGGTACTAATTTCACCCGGCCCGGGACACCCCAGTGACGCAGGCAACTGCATTGAAATCATTATGTACTGCGCCGAGAACAACCTTGAGTTATTTGGTGTGTGTTTAGGACATCAAGCTCTTGCTGAAGCATTCGGAGGCGTTGTTTCTTCTGCTCCTGAGCTTGTTCACGGCAGGTCTTCGCTGGTCACTCATAACAACACCGGCGTCTTTGCGGGTGCTCCAAATCCAATGGTCGCGGGCAGGTATCACTCTCTGGTGGTGCAAGAAGAAACGCTGCCTGATGTTTTTGAAGTCACTGCTCGAACTGGTGATCTCATTATGGGTATGCGCCACAAGACAGCGCCACTCGAGGGTGTTCAGTTCCACCCAGAATCGGTGCTCACTGAGAGCGGCTACTTGCTACTGGCTAATTGGTTAGAACGCTGTGGTGCAAGTGAAGCGGTCGCAAAATCTGGCGAACTTAACAAGATCAGTGCACTCACTCGCCAAGCGTTGCCGCACCCAGCTTCTTAGAAGCTAGATCCGAACCCGAAACGGGTTTCAGTGATTTCTCCGTTCAAAAGCTCCACCTTGTATGCAGCTGGCCCAGACTGGGGATCAACTGGAATGTCACTTACAACAGTTGTTGGTTCGAGCCCCTCAAACCAAATACCGATTCGGTCGTCTGTGGCGTAGCCAAGTGATGGCAGCGTTCCATCCTTCATCCAGTTATGAAATGTTTCTCGTCGACGTGGCTCTCCGGAGTAGTGAACGCTGTTGGCGTAGGGGAGCAGTGAGAGACCATTGGTAACAGGGTCGAGTTCATTGCTGTACGAGTCTGTGTTGCCACCTGTGAACCAGCAGAGACTCCCGGCCGAGCGACCACCCATGATCACTCCTTGTTCCCAGGCGCTTCGCATGTAGGTATCAAGGCCATGAAGTTCCCAGAGTGCCAGCAGGTTCGCTACCGAACCCCCACCAACCCAGACAAGGTCAGCACCAAGGACTGCTTCCTCAAAGTTTGCAGAAGGCTGTGGGAACAGCCGTAGGGCTGTGACTTCACATCCAGCGTCTCCGAATGCTTGGTAGTGGCGAGCGTATTCACTCTCCATGTCCCCAGTAGCCGTTGCCAGATAGGTCACTTTGGGGCGAACCTTTTCAGTCATGGCTAGTGCATCAAGTAGCAAGGTGCCAAGCTTCCAAGTTTGCTGGATTGGACCAGGAATTAGCCCACCAGATGTGGCCAGTACACGAGGTGTTTTCATCAGACAGTTCTAACACTTGGCCAAGGCTGAGTGTGTCTAATATGCCCTTAATAGAACTTGGAGGGGCAATGGCTACCAGTGAATTTGAACTAGACGTACTCATTAAAGAACTGGTGACAGATTTTCCACCAGCGTCAACTGATCCAGTTACCTTTCTCGGTGCACAGTTCGACCGTGGCCTTGCATGGGTGCACTTTCCTAAGGGAAAGGGTGGACTCGGAGGCACTCCAACAGATCAGCTCTATGCACTTCGCAAACTCACTGAACTACATGTTCCATCTGCAGCTGGGCCAAACGTTATTGGTTACGGAATGTGCGCACCAACAATTGTGATTCATGGAACTGAAGAACAGCAGAATCGCTACCTACGCCCACTCTTCACTGGTGAAGAAATTTGGTGTCAACTTTTCTCAGAACCAGGCGCTGGCTCTGACGTAGCAACACTCGGAACACGTGCCGAGCGTGATGGCGACGAGTGGATTGTTAACGGTCAAAAAGTTTGGACGACGCTCGCGCACAATGCTCACATGGGACTCCTCATTGCTCGTACCAATCCAGACGTTGTGAAGCACAAGGGAATTACTGCATTCCTCGTTGACATGCACGGACCGGGTGTTGATGTTCGCCCGCTCTACCAAGCAACTGGTGAAGCTGAATTCAATGAAGTCTTCTTCAATGATGTTCGAATTAACGATTCCAACCGACTCGGTGACATTGGAGAAGGTTGGGGCGTTTCAATCACCACTCTTATGAACGAGCGAGTATCAATCGGAGGAACAATTCCTCCACGCGGCTCAGGTCTTATCGGAGAAGCGGTCAAGATCTGGAAGCAGAAGTGGACTGGACGCACCGATGCTCACGCGCAGTCGGTTAAATCAGATCTGATGCAGGCTTGGGTTCGTAACGAGGTTGGCCGCCTTACAAACTGGCGTGCCAGTGACCTTCGCAAGGCCGGAACGCCTGGACCAGAAGGATCTGTTGCCAAGCTCGCTTTCGCTGAGGAAAATCAGCGCACTAGTGAACTGTGTGTGAACCTGATGGGTGCAGAGGGAATGCTCTACGAGAACAACTATCCGATGCTTCGACCTAAGGGTTCTGCAATGCACGGTGGTGACATGCGTAAGGCCTTCATTCGCATGCGTGCAAACTCTATTGAAGGTGGAACGAGTGAAGTTATGCGCAACATCATTGGTGAGCGCGTTCTTGGACTCGCTGGCGAGCCACGTAATGACAAGGACGTTGCTTGGAAGGACGTTCCGCGCAGCTAATTATTTGTCGGTGAGTTTCTCCGCAAATAATTTCAGCGTTTTGGCGTAAGCGTCTTTTGCCGCCTCTGGGTTGTAATCAGAACGCGGATCTGAATTGAACCCGTGCCCGGCATCGGCATACCTAGTTATTTCAGTTGGCACCGAAAGCTTCGACGTTGCCTCTCTGAGCTGCTCAACTTCTTCAACAGGGATTCCTTTGTCGAGGTCGCCAAAGAAACCAATCCATGGACACTTAAGTTGTGGTGCTAGTTCCAGCAGGGGATCAAGACCGAATCGTCCATTGGCGATACCACTGCCGTAATAACTAGCGGCCGCTCCAACGAGGCCGAGTGAAGCTGCGTAGAAGGTAACGATTCCGCCCATGCAGTATCCGACGATGCCAATGTTGGGCGTCGTGTAGCCGAGAGAGTTCAGAAAATCTATGGTCGCTGCTAAGTCGTTCGTGATTCCCTCTTTAGTGAGCGTCATCATTGTCTGCATAACGGGACCAAAGTCGTCGTATCCGTATTCAGGTGATCCTTCACGGTGATAGAACTGCGGTGCAACAACGAAGTATCCCTCGTCTGTAAAGCGATCGGCTACGTCACGGATGTGATCGTTCACACCAAATGCCTCTTGAACCACAATGAGTGCTCGTTTGGCGTCAGTATTCCCAGTTACGTAAATAGGGAAGCGTGGAGTGGCGGCTTGGTTGCTCATTCGAAACTCGGTCCTACTGTGCGAGTTCTCTTGAGTTCATAGAAACCAGGTGTTCCAGCAACGAGAGACACACCGTCAAATAGTTTTCCAGCGGCCTCACCCTTTGGTGCAGGTGTTACTACCGGACCAAAAATAGCCACATCACCGAAGTGAATAACTGGTGTTCCAACGTCCATGCCCACCGGGTCCATTCCCTGGTGGTGACTCTTCTTGAGTGCTTCATCGAAGTCAGTGCTGTGCTGGGCATCAGCAAGGTCGGCTTCAAGTCCTGCTTCTTTCA
>JBAWYN010000035.1:0-9156 GCA_037143535.1 Acidimicrobiaceae bacterium
AGACACGACAAAGGAGAAACCAGTGTTCTTAGGTAACGTTTTTGGACCAGACCTTGTGGTCGTAATAGTTGTAGTAGCAGTACTTGTCTTCGGTGGTTCAGCAATTCCAAAGCTCGCTCGTAATCTTGGCCAGGCTAAGAACGAGTTTGAAAAAGGTCTCAAGACTGCAAAAACCGAAGCGGCCGACACCACTGAGCCAAAAGCTCCAGAGGCCGGTCAGTAACACAACAAATAGCCAGCGCTTTTAGCCTTGGCCTTTGACAAAACATTCAAAATAGTCACTAAGGTTTAGCCGTGGAATCTACTACCCTGCCCCCACAGGATGCACCGATTCGCAAGCGTCGTACACGTCGCCTGCGTTTAATCGCTGCCCTCCCAATCGCTGCACTCGCCCTTGCGGGTTGCACCCTGCCAAAGTTTGGTGCCGTCGCTGGTGACACCACAACTTCTCAGTCTGTGTTTCACCTCTGGCAGTGGTTCTCTGTTGCTGCGGTGATCATTGGTGGATTCACCTTCGCCCTTATTGTCTGGGCTGCATTTCGCTACCGTCGCAAATCAGATGATGTAATTCCTCGCCAGGTGCAGTACCACCTACCTGCTGAAGTGCTCTACACCATCATTCCAATTCTTGTAATTATTGGACTCTTCGCCGCAACGCTCGTTGTCGAAAACAAAGTGGTGGCGAACCCTAAGACCAACGTCACCGTTGATGTGCTTGCATTCCAGTGGGGTTGGAAGTTCACGTACCCAGGTTCCTACGCACTGGTCTACGGTCAAACTACTCAGTCACCTGAAATGGTTATCCCAGCTGGTGAAAACGTACACATCAACCTTCGCTCTTCTGACGTAATTCACGGTTTCTACGTGCATGACTTCAACTTCTCTCGATTCGCACAACCAGGAATCAAGAATGAATTCACTCTCAATGCAACAAAGACCGGAACTTTCTTCGGCCAGTGCACCCAGCTCTGTGGTCTCTACCACTCACTCATGTTCTTCAAGGTAAAAGTTGTAACGCCTGAGGCCTATCAAGTTTGGCTAAAGAGCTTCAACACGCCAGCCGGAATTGCTGCGTACAACGCCGCAACGAATGCATCTTCGCAACAAACGTCATCACACGTCGACACCAAGCCGACTTCTAGTAGTGGAGCTAAATAATGACTGATGTACTAAATCCAACCCACGTTCACGAAGAAGACCACGGTCATGAAGAACATCATGGACCAACTGGAATTCTTAAGTGGATGACAACCACTGACCACAAGGTCATTGGAATGTCGTACACCATCACTGCGGTGATGATGCTCGTCATTGGTGGTCTCTTCGCTGAGATCATTCGTGCCCAGCTCGCATCACCAAACGCTGGACTTGTTTCACTAGCTCAGTACAACCAGCTATTCACAATGCACGGTTCAGTAATGATCTACTTGTTCGCTGGCCCATTTGCCTTCGGTGCGCTCGCTAACTTCCTTGTTCCGATTCAAATTGGCGCACCAGACATGGCGTTCCCACGACTAAACGCATTGTCATACTGGTTGTACCTCACCGGATGCCTCACTATGTTGTCGGGCTTCTTTACTTCTGGTGGAGCTGCAAACTTCGGATGGGTGGGATACGCACCGCTCTCTAACTCAATGAACTCACCAGGAGCTGGAGCCGACCTCTGGATTGGTGCCCTTCTACTTACAGGGTTCTCAGCAATCTTCACCGGAGTAAACCTCACGGCCACAATCTTCTATCTACGTGCTCCTGGAATGACAATGTTCCGCATGCCAATCTTCACTTGGAACATGCTCGTAACTGGAATCTTGATTCTTCTCGCGTTCCCCGTTCTTACTGCTGGACTCATCATGTTGTACTGCGACCGTCACTTTGGAACGCACATCTTCTCGGTCGCCGGTGGTGGTGTGCCAGTTCTGTGGCAACACATCTTCTGGTTCTGGGGTCACCCTGAGGTGTACATCTTGGCGTTGCCATTCTTTGGAATGGTTTCAGAAATCATTCCAGTGTTCTCAAAGAAGCCAACTTTTGGTTACAAGGGAATGATCTTCGCAACACTCACTATTGCTGCATTGTCACTCGGCGTGTGGGCTCACCACATGTTCACAACCGGTGTTGTTTTGTTGCCATTCTTCTCAGCCATGAGTCTGCTCATTGCAGTTCCAACCGGAATCAAGATGTTCAACTGGATTGGATCAATGTGGCGTGGTCAAGTCTGGTTCTCAACCGCAATGTTGATGTCCATTGGATTCGTAATCACATTCCTCATTGGTGGAATCACTGGTATCTACCTCGCAAGTCCTCCACTTGACTTCTTTACCCACGACACCTATTTCGTTGTTGCTCACTTCCACTCGGTAGTTATGGCACTCGTACTTGGTGGAATGGCTGGCCTCTACTACTGGGGTCCAAAGATGACTGGCTTCTTGTTAAACGAGAAGATTGGTAAGTCACAGTTCTGGTTCCTCTTCATTGGTACCCAGTTATTCACTTTCCCTCAGTATCTCTTGGGTCTTCGCGGAATGCCACGTCGTATGGCGGTCTACCCACACGACGCGCAGTGGCAGTTCCTTAATCAGCTCAGCTCCTTGGGTGCTGCACTGATTGGTATCTCGACAATCCTCTTCGTAGTGAACGTTGTAGTGAGCTGGAAGAAGTACCCAGCTGGTGACAACCCATGGGACGGACACACACTTGAGTGGTTCACAACTTCTCCACCACCTCACCACAACTTCTACCGTCTGCCAAAGATTCGCTCAGAGCGTCCAACCTGGGACTACAACCACCCAGAGCACAAGGCTCTTGCTCACGGTCACAACAACGACGGTGTGAACGCCTAATGAAGACCGAATCAAAGATTCTTCTTTCACTCGGCTTGTTCTTCGGCATCATGTGTGCCGTCTACTGGCGCTGGAGTGTAGAAAACGCCGGTGGCGTAATGATGTTCGCTGGAATGTTGCTCTGCTTCTTGCCAGGTAGCTACTACTACTGGTGGAGTCGTCGCATGAAGGAGCGTCCAGAAGACAATCCGAACGCCACTCAAGAAGAGGGTGCTGGTTTTGTTGGAACATTCCCGGGCAGTTCTATTTGGCCATTCGTTCTAGGCATGGGTGCGTTCTTCTCAGTGCTCGCCCTCGTGTTCGGAATCTGGTTCTTGTTGCCAGGACTTTTCCTTGGCGGATGGGCCGTTTTGGGTGGCTCTGGAGAGGGTCGCCGAGGCGGGAAGCACTAATTTTTTCGCTCAAAGCCCCCGGGGAAACCCGGGGGCTTTTTTCATTTCAAAAGTTCCTAGAACCTAAGCCATTATTGGACGTTTGCTGATTTGGTCTGTGGCCAAATTGCCTAGTATGGAACGAAAGCAACACCGTCCCCCAAGGAGTAGTGGTGGCAGTTATCGAAAGTTCAACAGATGTAGTTCTCGGCGGAGTCCGTGGAGGGCCCGCAGTTAAAACACTTCGACAAGATCGCTGGTGGTTACAGCCAGTCGTTACTGTTTCGATTCTCACAGCATTCGTTGTGTATTCGACGTGGTCGGCATTTAACCCTCACAACTATTACGTGGGCGCAATGATGCACCGTGACCTGATCAGTCCATTCTTCTCACCATGCCTCGCATCAAGTTGCGTTGAAGGATCACAGATTGGCTTCGCTCTAAGTGGCTGGTCGCTTTCGCCTGCATTCTTGATTCTTATCTTCCCTCTCGGGTTCCGACTCACCTGTTACTACTACCGACGTAGTTACTACCGTGCGTTCTGGTGGTCACCACCAGCTTGTGCAGTTTCAGATGGTCACAAGAAGTACACCGGTGAAACTCGATTCCCGCTTCTTATGCAGAACGCTCACCGTTACTTCTTCTACTTCGGAATTGTTTTCAACTGCCTACTCACCTACGACGCACTTCGTGCGTTCCACCAGCCAGGCATTGGCTTTGGAGTAACACTCGGAACAATTGTTCTCACCGTGAACGCAACACTGCTGTGGCTCTACTCACTTAGCTGTCACGCATGTCGCCACCTCTGTGGTGGATCACTCAAGACATTCTCGAACCACCCAGTTCGTCACCGTTTGTGGAAGTTCATTACTCCACTCAACGAAAACCACATGAAGTTCGCGTGGGCTTCACTTATCTTCGTTGCCCTTACTGACGTCTTTGTGCGACTCGTTGCATCTGGCGCTATTACCGACTTCCGTCTCTTCTAAGGATTATTTGTGAGTAACTACGAACACCACGATTACGACGTCCTCATCATCGGTGCCGGTGGCGCCGGACTACGTGCCGCCATTGAAGCCAAGCAGCGCGGACTTAAGGTTGGCATCATCACCAAGTCACTGCTTGGAAAAGCACACACCGTTATGGCTGAAGGTGGCATGGCTGCCGCCATGGGAAACGTGTACGAAGAAGACAACTGGATGGTTCACTTTCGTGACACCATGCGCGGAGGAAAGTACCTCAATAACTACCGCATGGCAGAACTTCACGCAAAAGAAGCTCCAGAGCGCGTTCTTGAACTCGAACAATGGGGCGCACTCTTTGACCGCACCAAAGACGGAAAGATCTTGCAACGTGACTTCGGTGGTCACCGCTACGCACGACTTGCCCACACTGGTGACCGCACTGGTCTAGAACTCATTCGCACCCTGCAGCAAAAAGTTGTTTCTATGGGCACCGACGTGTTCATGGAAGTAAAGGTATTGAAGCTCGTGCACGATGACGCTGGTCGCGTGGCTGGCTGTGTTGCCTACCACCGTGCCAGTGGTGAGTTTGTAACCTTCGCTGCAAAAGCAGTCATCCTCGCAACTGGAGGAGCTGGAAAGTCTTGGAAGTTCACATCGAACTCATGGGAAGGCACCGGAGACGGACACGCCATGGCTCTGTGGGCCGGCGCCAAGTTGATCGACATGGAATGCATCCAGTTCCACCCAACCGGAATGGTGTGGCCTCTCAGTGTTCGAGGAATCCTCGTAACTGAAGGTGTTCGTGGAGACGGTGGAGTGCTTCGCAACTCACTTGGTGAGCGCTTCATGTTCAACTACGTCGCTCCAATGTTCCGTGCTGAAACTGCTGAAACCGAAGAAGAAGGTGACCTTTGGTACGACGACCACAATGCCGGTCGTCGCCCGCCAGAACTTCTTCCACGTGACGAAGTGGCTCGCGCCATTAACACTGAAGTGAAGGCTGGACGAGGAGGGCCACACGGTGGTGTATTCCTCGACATCGGAAGCCGTCGCTCAGCTGAATTCATTCGCCGTCGCCTACCTTCGATGTACCACCAGTTCATGGAACTGGCTGGCGTTGACATCACGCGTGAAGCAATGGAAATCGGACCAACCTGTCACTACATCATGGGTGGCGTGCAGGTAGATGCAGATACTGCAGCTACCGCAGCCCCTGGTCTCTTTGCCGCTGGTGAAGTAGCGGGTGGAATGCACGGAGCCAACCGACTCGGCGGAAACTCACTTAGTGACCTCATTGTCTTTGGAAAGCGCGCCGGTGCTGGTGCTGCTGACTACGTACTAAGTGGCCAGGCTGCAACATCACTCAACCAAGGCGCCGTCGAAGCTGCGATCAAGGAAGCACTTGCTCCGTTCGAGCGCACTGAAGGCGAGAACCCGTACACCATCCAGCACGACCTCCAAGAAATGATGCAGGCGAATGTTGGAATCATCCGTACACAGAGTGAGCTCGACTTCGCTCTAGGCGAACTAGAAAAGTTCACTGAGCGAGTTAAGAACATTGCTGTTAAGGGTGGACGCGCTTACAACCCAGGTTGGAACCTAACGACTGACCTTCCTGCCATGCTCGCGGTCTGCAAGACCGTGGCTCTTGGTGCGTCGTTCCGCAAGGAATCGCGCGGTGGACACACTCGTGAAGACTTCCCAACTGCCAGTGAGGAATTCTCGAAGTTCAACTTGGCCCACTCATCAAACGGTGGAAACTGGGACAGCCCAATCGAAACTACCGAGTCACCGCTTCTACCTATCCCACAAGAACTAAAAGCTCTGCTTGAGGAGGCCCACTAATGGCTGATGTAACAATGAAGATTTGGCGCGGTGACGCGTCAGGTGGAGAGTTCCAGAACTACACGATTGAGCAGAACGACAACGAAGTAGTCCTCGACGTTATTCACCGTATTCAAGCAACTGAAGCTCCAGACCTCGCGTGCCGTTGGAACTGCAAGGCCGGTAAGTGTGGATCATGTTCAGCTGAAATCAACGGTAAGCCTCGTCTTATGTGCATGACACGTATGGACACTCTTCCTGAGGGACCAGTAACGGTTACTCCTATGAAGACGTTCCCGATCATTCGTGACCTTGTGACTGACGTGTCGTTTAACTACGCCATGGCCGCCAAGATTCCAGCCCTGCTTCCTAAGCCAATGCCTGAAGGCGGCTACCGCTTGATGCAAGAAGACGTAGAGCGAAGCCAGGAGTTCCGAAAGTGCATCGAGTGCTTCCTCTGCCAGGACGTTTGCCACGTAATTCGTGACCACGAAGACAACAAGGCCAACTACGCCGGTCCACGCTTCTTCATTCGCATTGCCGAGTTGGAGATGAATCCACTCGACACGAATGACCGCCGTGAATTCGTTCGCGAAGACATGGGACTTGGCTACTGCAACATCACTAAGTGCTGCACCGAGGTGTGCCCTGAAGGTATTCACATCACCGACAATGCAATCATCCCGCTTAAGGAACGCGTTGTTGCTGCAAACTATGACCCAGTTGCATGGTTGGGCCGAAAGATCCGTCGCCAGACTAAGAAGACCTCAGCTGAGGCCGCAGTTCAGCCAGCACCATAAGTCGTGGCTGAATTTCTCTCGAGTGATTGGTTCGAGAGTCTTAACGAATCATTGAAGAAGGCCGGACCTGTGCCGTTCGAAGCTTCTGGATCAACCTATAGAGTCGTTCTTGAATTCGACGACGCACCAAACACAGTTCCTCACGCCATGACGTTCACAATGACTTCTGGCGGTGCTTCAGTTGACCCAGGGGACCACTTGATGGCCGATGCTCTTCTTCGCCTCACCTACAGTGACGCAACAGCACTCAGTGGTGGAACGTTTGACAGCTCGGCTGCCATTCGTGAAGGCCGAGTCAAAGTTCGTGGAGACATCAACAAAATTGTCCCCCTACTCAGCTGGCTGCAAACTTCACACCCTCTGAGTCAGTAAATTCTTCTGCAAGTCGCTCTGTATTCTGCAACGATTACATTGCCCAGAATTGCTGAGACTGCCAGCTGTCACGAAAGATTCACTCGCAAAGTAGCCATTTTTAAGAGGTTTCACATACTTTTCTAAAGTTACTTTGCTAAAAAATACGTAGGCCAGTTTGGTCGAAATTGATTGGAGACAAATGAAGAAGAACCTCCTAAAGGTCGCAGCCGTTGCACTTACAAGTGCAACTGTTGTACTTGGTACCGCCTCAGTAGTTTTCGCTGACACAGGTGCAGGAACAAACCCTGGAACACACGCTGGCAGCAAGAAGGGTACCGGAACTGGTGCTAACGCTGGCAGCAAAAAAGGCACTGGTGCTGGCAAGAATGCTGGTAGCAAGGCCGGAAGCCACGGTGGCAAGGGAACCCACACTGGAACACACGGTGCTGGCAAGAATGGTGGAACCACAACTACAACAGTTGCTGGTTAATTACTAGATAATAAAAAACACCCCTCGGCAGCAATGCCGAGGGGTGTTTTTTATTTGATTGATTAAATAAGTCCTAGCTTCTTAACGTCGTCGCGTTCACCAAGTAGTTCATCAGTCGTGATCTTGATGCGGTCCTTTGCAAAGTCATCGAGGTTAAAACCTTCCTTGACCTTCCATGAACCCTTGCCATCGGCTTGAATTGGGAATCCGAAGGTGAGTCCCTCTGGCACTCCGTACTCACCATTTGAAGTAACAGCAACTGAAACACAGTCGTCAGCGGCGGTTGGAGTTGTCAGGCTGACCACAGTGTCGATAGCGGCGTTTGCAGCAGACGCTGCAGAGCTGAGTCCACGAGCTTCGATGATCGCTGCCCCACGCTTTTGCACAGTAGTGATGAAGTCGCCCTGGAGCCAAGCGCTGTCAGTAATTACTGAAGGGACGGCTTTGGCGTCCACAGTGGTGTTGGCGAAGTCTGGGAACTGTGTAGCTGAGTGGTTGCCCCAAATAGCGAGGTTCTTAACACCAGCAACCGAAACGCCAGCCTTCTTAGCAATCTGCGTCTCAGCACGGTTCTGGTCCAGACGTGTCATTGCGAACCAGCGGTCTGCAGGAATTTCTGGAGCGTTAGAGCGTGCAATGAGGCAGTTTGTGTTGCAAGGGTTTCCAACTACAAGAACGCGGACATCTGAGGCTGCGTTCTTGGCAATGGCTTGACCCTGAGGCTTAAAGATGCCACCGTTCACGTTTAGAAGGTCGGCGCGCTCCATGCCCGCCTTACGTGGAATTGAACCAACGAGCAGAGCCCAGTTGGTGTTCGTGAATGCGTGGTCGAGACTTGACGTTGCCTCAATTCCTGCAAGGAGCGGGAATGCGCAGTCGTCGAGTTCCATGACAACACCTTCG
Organism: Acidimicrobiaceae bacterium; assembly: GCA_037143535.1. Classification (GTDB taxonomy): domain Bacteria; phylum Actinomycetota; class Acidimicrobiia; order Acidimicrobiales; family RAAP-2; genus RAAP-2. The sequence continues at coordinate 8,548 of JBAWYN010000035.1, forward strand.
AGTGCCTTCATGGCTGGTTCGATTTCGAGGAGTCGTAGAACGACTGGCTGGTCTGGTCCTAGAAGCTGTCCTGAAGCAATGCGAAACAACAATTGGTAGCCAATTTGTCCAGCAGCACCCGTGACGGTTACGTGTAGTGGGGATTTCATTATTTTCCTTACTGTTCTAACTAAAGAGATCAACAATTACTGATGCGAATTCAGAGCACTTAACTTCAGTGGCCCGCACCATCCTACGAGATTTTGAATAATGCAAACACGGGTCGTTGCCCTAAAACACCTATGAAAACAAGGCGTTATGGATCTCTCTGGTGGCCGTGGAGCGGTTCAAAGTGTAGAAGTGAAGACCTGGCGCTCCTGCCTCTAAAAGTCCTTCACACAGCTCTGTAGCGGCGCTGATTCCTTCTTGGCGAACAGCGTCTGGACCACCGTTTGCATGGGCGTCTTCGAGTCTCTTAATGAGGGTGGTTGGCACATCCGAGCCCATCTTTGACATTCGCTCAATGCTCGCCAGTGACGTCACTGGCATGATGCCTGGAAGCACTGGCTTAGTAACATCGAGCGCACCAAGTTCGCTTACAAGACCTGACCACTCTCCTACTTCGAAGAG
>JBAWYN010000036.1:0-8371 GCA_037143535.1 Acidimicrobiaceae bacterium
CGTAAAAAGGCCTATTTGACCGTAGAAGTGAGGCAAACTAGCCTTCGGGGACAATAAATCGCATAGAACTGTGTTGTACGTAGTTCGCAAAAAGGTACCCAAGGGGATTTCATGAGTCTGAAGCAGAACAACTACCACGCAGTAATCAAAGTAATTGGTGTCGGTGGTGGTGGAGTTAACGCAGTTAACCGCATGATTTCTTCTGGACTTCGCAACATTGAGTTCATCGCAGCCAACACTGATGCGCAGGCCCTCCTCATGAGCGAAGCCGACATCAAGCTCGACATTGGCCGTGAACTTACTCGTGGACTCGGTGCTGGAAGTGACCCTGAAGTAGGTCGCCAAGCTGCTGAAGATCACCGCGCTGAAATTGAAGCAGCTCTAAAAGACACCGACATGGTGTTCATCACAGCAGGTGAAGGTGGAGGAACCGGAACCGGTGCTGCACCAATCGTTGCTGAGGTTGCTCGCGCCATGGGTATCTTGACAATCGCTGTGGTGACTCGTCCATTCGCATTCGAAGGCAAGCGTCGCGCTAACCAGGCCGAAAAGGGAATTCAAGCCCTTCGCGACAAGGTTGACACGCTGATTGTTATTCCTAACGACCGCCTTCGTGCAGTAACAACGCAGGAAACAACCATGCTTGACGCATTCCAGGTTGCTGACGATGTTCTCCTTGCTGCAGTTCGTGGAGTTACTGACCTCATCACTGTCCCAGGACTAATCAACACTGACTTCGCTGACGTTTCAACAATCATGCGTAACGCGGGAACAGCAATCATGGGTGTTGGAACATCAACTGGTGACGGACGAGCAGTTAACGCTGCGCGCGCTGCCATCACATCACCACTTCTTGAAACCGCAATTGACGGTGCTCGTGGAATCTTGATCAACATTGTTGGAAGCTCAAAGATGACGATGCAAGAAGTTACTGATGCCGCAAGCATCATTAACGACGTTGCACACCCAGACGCCAACATCATCTTCGGTTCTGTAATTGACGACTCGATTGGTGAGGCGGTTCGTGTGACCGTTATTGCCGCTGGGTTTGACACCACTGCGCCAAAGAAGAGGGAACAAGAGCCTCAGACCACGCAGATGCCATCAATCACTGAAGCGCCAAAGAGCGACATCTTCTCTTCAAGCTCCAGCGACGACTTCTTTGACGTCGGTGGCGATGACGACCTCCCAAGCTTCCTCCGCTAGTCCACTCTTTTCTCGAGTAGCCGAGAACTACCTGGACCTGCAACGTCGTATAGAGCTGACCGGGCGCAGCCTTAGCGACGTTCGAATTGTTGGTGTCACTAAAACCTTTGGCCAAGACGTTGTTCGCGTCGCACGTCAAGTGGGAATTACGTACGTGGGGGAGAACTACGTCGAAGAGTTAGAGCAAAAGCGTCTCGAGTGCGCAGACGTTGACATCTCTTGGAATTATTTAGGGGCACTTCAAACGAATAAAATTGCTCGGATTGCAGCTAATGCGGATGTAATTTGCGGGGTCAGTCGAATTAAGGAAATTGAAAAGATTGCTGGCGTGAAAGAGGCAGCTTCGATCTATGTTCAAGTTGATTTCACTGGCGCTGAAGGCAGAAATGGAGCCAGTGAAGTAGAGGTTGAAGAACTGGTCACTCGGGCTAGAGCCCTCGACCTTGATGTAAGAGGTCTTATGTGTGTTGCGGCGCCTGGAAATGATGCGGCCAGGCTGTCATTTTCAAAATTGGTCCTGCTGGCTGATTCACTTGGCCTCAAAGAGCGTTCAATGGGCATGACTGATGATTTGGAGATCGCGTGCGAACTGGGCAGTACCGAAGTTCGCATAGGGCGTGCCCTCTTTGGCCCTAGGTAGTGGCTGAGGCTCGTCTGGCCTAACATGGTTAGAAGCGGTTTAGCCGCAAGGAGAGATGTAGATGAAAGACAGAATGCGCGCGATTCTCAGTTTCCTGGGACTCGTTGAAGATGAATATGGTGAGTACACCCCGAGTGTTCCATCGCGTCCATTTTCAGGTGGCGATGGCCAAGATGATCAGGGTTACTCAGTCCAGCCAGCACCAAGCATGCAACGCACTTTTCCCACGACGCCAAGTGGAGTTCGCGTTGCGCGACCAGCTGGCGCTCCAGTTCGTGCTCCTCAAGTTTCAATGATTGATTCGCCTCAGCAGGGTCTTCGCGTTCAACCTGTTCCTTCGAGCCAGATGCGCGGTGTGCAGCCACTTAGCCAAGACCGCGAAGTGACGATTTTTAAGACAAATGATTACAACGAGTTTGGAAAAATTACTGACATTCTTCGCGGCAACCGTGCGGTAGTCATTGACCTTCGAGAAAATGACTCAGTCATGCAGCGTCGAATTTTGGACTTCACCACCGGAACTGCATACGCTCTTCAGGCGTCTATTGACCGCCTCGAAGGTGGAACCGTCTACCTGGTTTCTCCACGCGGCGTTCACGTCGGACTCGATGTCAAAGACCGACTCCGTGAATCTAACTACCGGGCCTTCTCACTGTGATAACTCTCATCCGAGAGATTATTTACCTCTATACCTGGGTAATCATCATTGCTTCACTGATGAGCTGGTTCCCAGCCAACAGTTCGTCTCAGGGCCTGGCGACTCTGAAGAGGGTGCTGTATTCACTTACCGATCCAGTTCTTCGTCCGATTCGTCAAATCCTGCCTAAGACTCGTTTTGGAAACGTTGGAGTTGACTTCTCGGCCTTGGTCGCAATTGTTGTCCTAAACATCATCAGTCGGCTCATTTAGGCCATTTCCCTGCAAACACCGCTTTGGGGCGGTAGGGTGTCCAGCATGGATAACACAGAAAACACTTCTTCAGCCATTGAGGTTATCGACACCATTTCGTTCGGCACCAGCATCACAAAGGGCTATCGAATTCAGGAAGTTGATGACTACTTAGAGCGACTTTCAGTTGAAATTCGCCAATTAAAAGATCAACTCCAACAGGCGCGCCAAGTTTCACGTCAAGCCGCAGAGCGTATTAACCAGTTAGAGAGCGGACGAGCAGCTTCAAGCTCTACGGGGCCAACACCAATTGTTCAGGCTGCACCTGCCCCTCGTGCGGTTTCACACGATGGCGCGAGCCAGGTCACTTCGATGATTGCCATGGCTCAAGAGTTCATTGAGCAAAAGCAAGCTGATGCAGAATCAAAGGCATCACAACTTATTGGTGAAGCACAGAACCGTGCGCGTGAAATTATTTCTGAAGCGAGAAGTCGTGCTGAGGATGAAGTAAATCGTCTCAATGGAATGAAGCAGCGTCTTAGTGAAGACGTCGATACGCTTGCGCGTCAACTCGAGTCAGAGCGCGCACGTCTCGGATCATTCCTAAACGAATTTGCCAGATGGATTGAAGGATCGCTCAGTGTTGGCGGCGCGGCTCGCCCTGCTTCACCTGCTCGCCAGCCTGCTCCTCAGCCAGCCCCCCAGGCCCAGGTCCCGCCTCGCCCAAGCACTCCACCACCTCCAGCACCAGCGCCTGCACCACAGCAATCCAGCCATCAAACGCTGGGCTTTGATCAGCAATCTCAGCAAGATCGCTCATAACGACACTGCTGGCTGATAGGGTCAGCGCGCGCTGTTTTCATCGTCTCCTAAGGAGTTGACCATGCCCACCAGCACCAAGCAATCGAAGAAAGCCACCGTCAAGACGACGAAGGCCGTAAAGAAGAACGTCAAGAAGGCAGTGGCTAAAAAAGCCCCCGCCAAAAAGGCCTCTGCGAAAAAGAAGCCAACCATTAAGAAAGCAACAGTGAAGAAGACTACGAAGAAGACTCCCGCCAAGAAGGCACCGGCTAAAAAGTCGCCAGCTAAAAAAGCTCCGGCTAAGAAGCCTGCTGGAAAAAAAGTCTTAACACCTGCTCAGAAGGCTGCTGAAGCCAAGAAGATCGCCGCAGCCAAAGCAAAGGCAGTCGCCGCCGCTAAAGCTGCGAAGGAAAAAGAAGCAAAGGCCAAAGCCGCGGAAAAAGCTAAGGCCGCTGCAGCAAAACTTAAAGCCGCCGCCGCAGTAAAAGCCGCGCGCGAGCGTGAGCAAAAAGCAAAGGCCGCTGCGAAACAGCGTGAAGTAGAACGCAAAGCTCGTGAAAAGGCCGCCGCTGAAGCGAAGAAGCAAAAAGAGATTGACGCTAAGCGCAAAGCAATTGAAGCCGAGAAGCTTCGCAAACAACGTGAAATTGAACGTCGCAATGAAGAAGAACGTAAGCGTCAAGAACGCCGCGAGGCCGAAGAACGACGTCGCCAAGAAGCACTTGAGCGAAAGATGCACTCAAAGCCTTACGGCGAAGATGCTGCCTTCCTAGAGGAGCTTCGCGGGCTACTTCTTGAAGCCCGTGGGGAAGCGACTCGCCAGACTGAGATTGCTGACGCCGAAGCTGAAGAGATGCTCGTTGACCGTGAACGTTTGGAATACGACGACGAAGACGGCAGCAGTGTTGCATCTGACATCCAGCGTGACCAGTTGAAGGATTTCTCGAGCGCACTTCGCTTGAAGGTCGATGAAATTGATGTTGCCCTTGGTCGTGTTGCCGACGGAAGTTACGGTCGATGTGACGAGTGCTACGAAGCAATCTCCAAGCCTCGTCTGCAATTCCAGCTTCCAGTCTTTACTTGTGTGACGTGTCGCGCAAGCGTCTAGCACTCGGCATTAATCCCACTGTCATTGTGGTGGCGTTAGTGGTCACCGCAATTGATGCAGTTTCAAAAGCATGGGCTCGCCAGACTTTGGTGAACCACGATGTTCATGTCGCAGGAAGCGCGTGGCTCCACTTGCAGTTCAATTCAGGCATTTCATTTTCAATCAATCAGTCGGGACCGTTAGTGACCACTCTTATTACCGTGCTTATCGCGCTAGGGGTACTTGTAGTGGGCCTACGAGCCTCTTTTGGGCCTCCAACCTATGGTTTCGGACTCTTGATAGGTGGCGGGATTGCCAACGTGATTGACCGTCTGGCGGCGAGTCCACATGAAGTAACTGACTTCATTGCGCTGGGGGGCCTACCAGTGTTTAATCTCGCCGACGTCGCAATTACATCAGGGTTCATTGTGTTGTTTGTTTGCGCAGTTCGAGGAGAACGGTTGTTAGTCAAGTGAGCAACGAAGAAGTATTAGAGCCCTTTGACGGCGAACAACTTGACCTCGAAATTCCAGGATCTCTTGACGGTGTTCGAATTGACCGAGTGCTTTCTATGTTGACCGGACTTTCACGCTCCGAGGCATCTGATCTGCTTACGAGTGGAGCTGTGAAGCTCAACGAGAAAGTCGTTCTTAAAGGATCAAGATCGGTTGAAGAGGGCGAACACTTAGTTGCCATTCTCCCGACCCCAGATGATGGATTCGTAACCGCAGATCCAACCGTGGAAGTCGACGTTGTTTTTGATGACGAAGACTTTGCCGTTATTAACAAAGGATCAGGACAAGTAGTTCACCCGGGCGCTGGACAGCGTGAGCGAACATTGGTGGCTGGACTTCTCGCTCTCTACCCGCAGATTCAAGCACTAAGCGATGAGGGACTCTGTGAGCCACTTCGCCCTGGAATTGTTCACCGACTTGATAAAGGAACTTCCGGTCTACTGGTAGTTGCTAAGACTCCTGAGGGATATCTGAACTTGACTGATCAACTCGCGGAACGTTCAATGGAACGTACGTATCTGGGAATGGTGGAAGGTCACGTCGCAGAAGAACGCGGTGTTGTTGACGCGCCAATAGGACGCTCAACTCGCACGCCCACACTCATGGCAGTTCGAGCCGACGGACGTCCGGCACGTACAGGGTATGAAGTGCTGGCACGAATTGATAAACCCCACGCCATGTCCTTGCTCCGTTTACAGCTAGACACTGGCCGTACACATCAGATTCGAGTTCACCTGGCGACGATTGGCCACCCAGTGGTTAATGATCCACGATACGGTCACCGACGCGAAAAGCGTCTGCATGAAGACAGATTCTTCTTGCACTCAACAACGTTGGCATTTGCTCATCCAAAAACGGGTGAGTGGGTTACAACAACTGCGCCTTTGCCAGCGGACTTAACGCCGCTAGTGCCACCAACGGTGACGCTCTAAGCGTTTTCGTGTGCGGCGATGATTGCGTCATCCCCGCGAAGAATTGCGAGAGCTTCTTCCTCAGCGCGTCGCACTCGACGAACACCAATGTCCATCTTCGTAGCGGTTGCTTGAAGAGAAAGTGGCGTTGCACCGTGGAGACCGAAGCGAAGAGCTAGAACTTCACGCTGTAGCAATGTCAACTTGTCGAGAGCACCATGAAGTTCGTTGTTCATCATGTTCTGTTCAATGTCGCCTACCCAGTCGTGCTGACTTGGAGCTACTAGGTCACCGAGAGTCGTTGCTGAGTCTGAAGATGCTGGCTGGTCGAGACTTGCCGTGACTCCAGCGAGCCCACGAAGTCCGTCGCGTACTTCTTTGCTCATTCCAGTTGCTTCAGTGAGCTCGTCGTCAGTTGGCTTGCGACCAAAGATTGAAGTCAGCTCAGCGGCAGTTGCTTCGAGGCGCTGGAGTTGTTCTCCAACTTCGAGTGGAATACGAATGGTGCGTCCGTGTTGTTGCACTGCACGCTGGAGTGCTTGGCGAATCCACCATGTGGCGTATGTCGAGAACTTGAATCCGCGTTCCCAGTCGAACTTTTCTACGGCGCGTAGCAAACCAAACGTTCCTTCTTGAACGAGGTCAACCATTTCAACACCACGGTCTTGGTAGCGACGTGCCCAGTGAAGAACGAGTCGCAAGTTAGCTGCGACCATTTGCTTCTTGGCTTCTTCGTCACCGGCGGTAACGCGCTTGGCGAGCTCTACTTGCTCGTCGTAGTTAGGCATTGGGTAGCGATCAAGATCGCGCATCAAGAGTCCCAACATGTCGTTGGTATTTACGGATGAACGGCGGACGGTGGTGCTCACAGCTACTCCTTTTCGTCCCCCCGGACTAATGCCTCAATTGGTATTTCTCCTACCGAGACGTTTTTAAGTTACCACGTAGTAACTGGGGTTTGTCTTCAGATTCGCAGGAGAATTATAAGAATTTGATTAATCGTGAAGTGCACGCTTGGCGGGCTTTAGGCCTTTTGCCTGGTCAACCATGTCAGCGAGCGTAAAACTCGACAAATGTTCACGCATGTGATTTCCCACGTCTGCCCATACGCCCAGAAGAACACACTGGCCTTCGTGGTCGCAAGCACCGTCCTTATGTGGTTCTCCGAAGTCGCCGGCAACAATGGGTCCGTCTACAGCTGCAACAATTTCGGCGAGGGTAATTGCTTCAATTTCTTTGGCCAAAACGTAGCCACCGCCAACACCGCGCTTGGAGCGAACGAGGCCAACGCCTTTTAAGTTAAGGAGAATCTGCTCGAGGTAGGGCTGTGGGAGCCCGGTGCGCTCTGCGAGGTCTCGTACCGACGTCGGGGTAGTGGCATCTCCGTGCAATGCCAGGCTCAAAAGTGCCCGGCTGGCGTAGTCCCCGCGTGTCGATACTCTCATCTGTCTTAAGTCTACCGGTGGGCAGAAGCCGGGCAAAGTGCGCGGACGCACCCCTTTGTCTGGCACACTACGTACATGGCAGAAGAGCAAAATTCAAACGAAGCCGTTGGTCCAGACGAGGTTATGAACCCGGGGGAAGAGTCGACCTCAAAAGACTCGGAAAACACAGATTTCATTTCTCAGCCGGCCAAAGTGATGCGGATTGGCTCAATGGTAAAGACGCTGCTCGATGAGGCGCGAAGCGCTCCACTAGACGAAGCAGGTCGAGCTCGCCTTCGAGAAATTTACGAAACGTCTGTGAAGGAACTTTCTGGGGCGCTCTCACCAGATCTCAGTGGAGAACTCTCTCGAATGGTTCAGCCCTTCACGATTGAAGTGCCTACAGAGTCAGAACTGCGCATTGCTCAAGCGCAACTTGTTGGCTGGCTAGAAGGACTCTTTCACGGAATCCAGGCTTCGCTGTTTGCACAGCAAGCCGCAGCAGCAGCTCAGTTGGAGCAAATGCGTGAGCGAAGCCTCAATCCAGGGTCGACAAGCCCGAATGCCGGAACGTATCTCTAAAGGTGTCCCCGTTTTGTAACACGCAGGCACTAGGGTCGAAATTCCAGACTCGCCTCGAAAGGAACACCTCAGCGAATGGCTGAAAGCTTTGTTCACCTCCACAATCACACTGAGTATTCAATGCTCGACGGTGCTGCACGTGTTGAGGAGATGGTGCTTGCCGCCAAGGCAGATGGTCAGACCGCTATTGGAATAACTGACCACGGAAACCTGTACGGAGTTATTGACTTCTATGAAGCATGTCGCAAGCACGACATCACTCCGATTATCGGTATCGAAGCATATATGGCGGCGAACTCTAGGTTTGATCGCCCACC
>JBAWYN010000037.1:0-8311 GCA_037143535.1 Acidimicrobiaceae bacterium
GCATCTTGCACCTGGCCGGGGCCAGCGTACGCAACTGAAAGAACTTCACCCGATGCCTTTGGTCCCATCAAGTAAACAGCTGGGTACTTCATGGTGAGGCGTGAACCAATGTTTCCGTCAATCCACTCAACGTGTGCTTCAGCTTCTGCGCGAGCACGCTTAGTGACCAAGTTGTACACGTTGTTAGACCAGTTCTGAATGGTGGTGTACGTGATGCGTGATCCAGGCAGTGCCACGAGCTCAACAACTGCTGAGTGCAACGAGTCAGTTGAGTAGACCGGCGCTGAGCAGCCTTCTACGTAGTGAACCTGAGATCCTTCATCAGCGATGATGAGCGTGCGCTCAAACTGGCCCATGTTTTCGGTGTTGATGCGGAAGTATGCCTGAAGTGGTTGGTCAACCTTGACGCCTGGTGGAACGTAGATGAATGATCCACCGGACCATACAGCTGAGTTCAGTGCTGCAAACTTATTGTCGTTTGGTGGAATTACTTTTCCGAAGTATTTGCGAACAAGCTCTGGGTACTCACGAACAGCAGTGTCCATGTCGCAAAACAAGACACCAAGTTGCTCTAGGTCTTCACGGTTACGGTGAAACACAACTTCTGATTCATACTGTGCTGTAACGCCAGCTAAGTACTTGCGCTCAGCTTCAGGAATACCCAGCTTTTCGTAGGTGTTCTTAATTGCGTCTGGAAGATCTTCCCATCGGTCAACCTGATTCTCAGTTGGCTTGATGTAGTAGTAAATGTCGTTGAAGTCGAGGTCGGGCATGCGAGTCGCGAACCAAGGAAGCATGGGCTTGCGTTCGAAGTTCTTTAGAGCGTTAAGTCGAAAGTCGAGCATCCACTGCTCTTCATTCTTCATTGCTGACATCTCACGGACGATTGCCTCGTTGATGCCCTTCTTTGGCTTAAAGACGGCCAGGTGCTCGTCAGACCAGCCCAACTGGTAACGGCTGAAATCCAGATTGTCAATTGACATGTAGCTCCTTGGGGATTTACCCTACGTCCATAGTAGTAACTAAATGAGGCTTCATGTCCAAGAATTACTGGCAAACTGGCAATCCATGAACAAACCATCAGTCCCTAAGCGCCCACACTCACTCACTCACCATGGTGACACCCGAGTTGACCCCTACTACTGGCTCATGGACCGAGGCAGTGAAGAAGTTCTTTCCCACCTACGAAACGAAAACGACTTCCTTAAGAGCGAATTGAAGCACCTTGAGCCGATCACCGAAGAGCTCTTCCAAGAAATGAAGAGTCGCATTGAAGAAACTGACAACTCAGTTCCTTCTCGCAAACGTTCATGGTGGCACTACAGCCGCACCGTTGAAGGTCTCCAGTACCCAATTGTTTGTCGCCTAAAAGCAACTGGTGATGACTACACCCCACCAACTATTGATCCGCAAACTCCAATCGAAGGTGAAGAGATTGTTATTGACATGAATGCAGAAGCTGGCGACAGCGACTTCTTCTCCGTCGGAGTTCTCGCCATAAGTTTCGACGACAAGTGGCTAGCGGTTGGAACTGACTTTGAAGGCAATGAACGCCACCGTGTTACCTTCCGCTCACTCGTAGGCGAAAGTGCACCAGATGATGTCATTGAAAATGTTCACTACGGTTCAGCGTGGTCAACCGACTCGAAGTACTTCTTCTATACGCGAGTTGATGATGCGTGGAGGCCCTACCAACTGTGGCGCCACCAACTTGGAACAGACGCCTCACAAGATGTGCTCGTATTCCAAGAAGACAACCTGCAGTTCAACGTAGGCATTGGAAGATCTCGCGATGACAAAATCATTGTGGTTGCACTTAGCTCGTCAATGACAACTGAGTGTTACTGGCTACCTGCCGATAACCCAACTGCAGAACTGCAACTCATTGAGGCTCGTCGACACGGTATTGAATACAGCATTGACCACTTCACGGATAAGAACGCAAACGCCTGGTGGCTCAAGGTGACCAACGAAGAGGCCGTGGACTTTCGCTGCCTCGCCAAACCAGTGAACGGCGGCGAATGGAGAGAGATCATCCCCCACCAGCCGGGTAACCGTCTGGACGGCATTGATACCTTTGCCAACTTCTTCACCATCAGCACCAGAGAAGATGGCTACTGCGTTGGACGAATCGTCAAAGCGCTCGACGGCAATGACCCTTTTGGCGATGACTTCTTCCAACGCTCAGAAGTCATTGACTCCGGCGCCAAGCCAAGCACTCTCAACTGCGGTGGCGGCGAATACGACACGCCGTTTGTGCGCATCTCTGTAACTTCACTGGTAACTCCGGCCTACATTGCTGACATCAATGTAGAAACTGGTGAGAGATTTATTCGAAAGCAGCAGAAAGTTCTTGGTGGTTACGACGAGTCAAACTACGTAACTACTCGCCTCTGGACAACTGCCAGCGATGGACAACGACTTCCTATTTCTCTAGTGGCACGACGTGACCTCGTAGACATTCATGCAGACGGTTCCATGACCGCCAAGAAGCCGTCACCATTCTTGCTCTACGGATACGGAAGTTACGAAGTTTGTATTGACCCGTACTTCTCGGTTTCGCGCCTTTCAATGCTTGACCGTGGAGTTATCTACGCCATTGCTCACATCCGTGGTGGTGGAGAGATGGGCCGTAATTTCTATCTCCAAGGAAAACTCAACCAGAAGCCGACAACCTTTAGCGACTTTGTTGCCATCACGCGTGACCTCATTGCCAAGGGTTGGACAACCCCAAGTCAGCTGGCAGCCATGGGTGGTTCAGCCGGAGGACTCTTGATGGGTGGCGTTGTAAACCTTGCCCCTGAGCTCTACAAGGCAGTTGTGGCAGACGTGGCATTCGTTGATGCCCTTACTTCAATGCTTGATGAAACGCTCCCCCTCACCGCTGGAGAGTGGGAAGAGTGGGGTGATCCCATAAAAGATGAAGTCGCCTACAAGGTCATGAAGTCGTATTCACCATATGACAATGTGAGCGCGACCAACGCTGACGGAAGCACCAGAATTTATCCACACATGTACGTAACTGGTGGACTCAATGACTCTCGAGTCGGTTTCTGGGAGCCAACAAAGTACGTCTTAAAACTTCGTGATGTGAATCCAGACAACTCTGTTTATCTAAAAACCGAAATGGGTGCGGGTCACGGAGGACCTTCTGGAAGATACGACTCTTGGCGAGATGGCTGCCAAGAAAGCGCGTTCATGCTTTCAGAACTTGGCGCAACAAAAACTATTTAGTGAAAATAGTAAATAACAAATATAACAATCACCAAGGTTGCGGCCACGATTGATCCAACAGCTGCAAAACTGAGTGGTGATTTTTCAAATGATTGTGCCAACGTGCGAAGTTGCTGCTCACGGTGAGACAAGATTTCATCTTCACTCATTGGTGCAACTTGATTGTCATTGAAGACAAAACCTTCTGAAGAAGTATCGAGTTTTGGCTTCTCGGGAATCCGGTGCTGGACTTCAGTGACATCCTCTGGCACTACGCGAAAGCCTGGAGCGACTTGGTATGGCGATGGTGGTGGAACCATGAGGCTCGGATCAAGTGCGTTTAGTTCATTGCGGAACTTGTCTCTGCTCAGTTTTCTCATACGAAGCAAGAAGACAGCGACGCTAAGTGTTAGAAGAATCACCAGGATGATTTCGATGAACATAGCCATTAGCTGCATCCACTTGCATAGTTGAGCAAAATGATTCGCATACTGCGAACCTTAGTTACATTTGTACTCTTACGCTGGCAGTCCAAACGATCCATGAAAGTACAGTAACGGCATAGCTTCACTTGGATTGTCTTTATTAAATTTATTTACGCTGCCGTAGGTAACTTCAACAACTGCAAGCTCGTGATCACCGTGAGTGGTAACTGAATGAAGTGTGCCTTCTACGTGAGCAAGTGCACCCTCAATCAACGGAGCCCCACCTGGACCTGGCTTCCACGCAACACCGCTGAACTTGTCTACGCCACTCGCGGCGAACTGCATAGCAACCTGCTCTTGATCTTGACTCAAAATACTGATTCCAATTGACTCAGCACCCTTAATACGAGGCCATGATGAGCCGCCAGTCTGAGCGGTGAAGTACGAAAGAAGTGGCTCGAGAGATAAGGAGCCAAATGTTTGACAGGTGAAACCAACCGGTCCGTCTGATGTCGTTGCAGTGACAACTACAACACCTGTGGCGAAATTGCTAGCGACTTGTTTGAATTCTGAAATGTTGATACTCACCTGAGTGACACTACTTACTATTCGCCGTGAAGCTGCATCATGCGACCACGCTGTTCAATTAGTCCATCATCAACTAGACCGTCCAACACCTTTTGAAGCCTGGTGGGCTCCACTTCGTTTAAGAGTGTGCGCAGTTTGATCATGCTCGCAGGCGCAGTTCGCAATTGAGCTAGTACTTGACCACGGACTTGGCGATCTGAGCCTTTAAAAGTTGATTGCGGTTTTGAAACACCAGCACTTTTTGTCGCAGGGTCCTCACCACCTTTAAGTTTCCAAGCACACGACGTAGCAACCGGACACTGTTCACAGAGCGGCTTTGACTTACAGAACTGTGCGCCGAGATCGAGCATTGCTTGATTGAATTGTGCTGTGTTCGTTCTTGGAAGCAGTTCACTCGCTAGCGCCCTTGCCTCATTTTGAGTAAGAGTTTTGTTTGCTACCCCACGACTAAGGATGCGACCAACATTTGTGTCAAGAATCGCTACTGGAACTGAGAACGCGAAGGATGCAATCGCATTTGCGGTGTATTCACCTACCCCTGGTAGTGACCGGAGCTCTTCTACTGTTGCAGGAACTTTGCCCTTGTGCTGGTCACGAATCATCTTGGACGCTTCATGAAGTGCTTTCGCTCTGCGGCTAAAGCCAAGTCCGCCCCAGAGCTTTAAAACTTCTGCCAGCGAAGCATCAGCGCAGCGAGTCGGGGTTGGAAATGCCTTTAAGAATTTCTCCCAGGGTTCAACGACTCTTGAGACCTGGGTTTGTTGGAGCATGAACTCGCTGACGAGCACTTTCCACGGCGTTGCCCCGATCCAGGGCAAGTCTCTTTTTAGTGAGGGGGTTGCCCTCAGCAGCGCACGTCGAAACGTCGCGCTATTACTTCCAGGCGTCGTCACCGTATGGGCGCTGGCGCTTTGGTGCAAACTCTTTCTTCCACACCATGACGCGGCGACGGAAGTAGCAAACTTCAGTTCCGTCTTGCTTAAAGCCTTTGGTCTCAACTGTCACAACACCGCGGTCGTTCTTCGAAGAAGATTCCTTCTTTTCAAGTACGCGTGTCTCTGCGTAAATGGTGTCGCCATGAAATGTTGGATTTTTGTGTTGCAGTGTTTCGATTTCAAGATTTGCGATTGCTGAACCTGAAACATCAGGAACACTCATACCAAGAACAAGTGAGTACACGAGGTTTCCGACGACTACGTTTTGACCTTGCACGCTCTGCGTTTCTGCGAACCAGCGGTCGCTGTGCAGTGGGTGTTGGTTCATTGTGATGGCACAGAACAATTGATCATCAGCTTCAGTAATTGTCTTACCTGGCCAGTGCTTGAAGATGTCGCCGACTTCGAAGTCCTCGAAGTAACGGCCGAAGGAGTGGTCGTATGTAGTCATACTTTTATTCTGCCTCATTTTCTTGTTGCGGACGTGTCGTGAATGACGCGCTTGCACCAGGTAGCGCTTCGCCATTAATAACCATGCGCCAAGTAAAGCGTTGACCAGTTGCAAGTGGAATTGGTCCGAAGTTCACTGCGATTGGAACATCAACTGGGGTACCGAGTGGAACGCCTTGGGGTTCGCTCGCCGAGAAGTCGCCGCGAACTTCAATGCTCTGCGGTCCTTCTGGGGTGTCAATAGTGAGAAGCTTGCCATCGGCATCTTCTAAGAACAGTTCCCAGTGGTGCTCTTTGTCGAATTCATGGCGGTCCACACTGACCTTTACCGCCACGGCCGAGGGGGTCGGACCAGGGCCAGTTACGGACCAGCCACCACCCAATATGTAGAGCTTTCCGTCAGCCACTTGGGCTGAATCTGCAAGGAGCATGACAACGTTCATCCCTCCAGCCTAGGGCGCATCAAAGTCTGCAAAAAACCGGTAGTTTTTCATCATGACAATTCCCAACGTAGACGTTACAAAAGCCACCGAACTCGTGGCCCAAGCACAGTCCGTAATTGACACAGGCGTGAAGCGCCTGAGCGCACTTGGTGGACCAGACAAAGAGCAGACACTCGCCTACGACCTCGCACACGCCGCTAGTGCAATCGCTACTGCGCGTGCATGTCTTTCGTACGCCGCCAAAGGAACTCAAGAAGCTGACCTCACTGCTGCATTCCTCGCCATTGCCCTTAGCGACCTCGCAACACGAATTCTTGGACGAGAAGAACTATGGGGTGTTGAAAGCGATTGGTACAAGCCATTCGCTTCATTCGTTTCTACGTACCGTCAAGCTGAATTCGTCGGATCACTCGCAGAAACACCTGGACCAAAACACCTCGACGAAGAATTCGAAATGGTGTCACAAATGTTCCACCGTTTCGCCGAAGAAGAAGTTCGCCCACACGCAGAGCATGTTCACCGCACTAACGGTGACATTCCAGAATCAATCATCAGCGGACTTGCAGAAATTGGTGGATTCGGCCTCAGTGTTCCAGAAGAGTTTGGTGGCTTTGCTACCGGTGGCGAAGGTGAATACCTCGGCATGGTTGTTGCAACCGAAGAACTCTCATGGGGTGGACTCGGAATTGGTGGGTCTCTCATCACTCGCCCAGAAATTGTTACTCGAGCCCTTGTTTCTGGTGGAACCCAGGAGCAGAAGGAACGCTGGCTACCGAAGCTCGCTACCGCCGAAGTCCTAGCTGCGATTGCCGTGACTGAGCCGGACTTTGGATCTGATGTTGCGGGCATTCTCACTACGGCAACCAAAACTGATGGTGGCTGGCTAATCAATGGTGCAAAGACATGGTGCACCTTCGGTGCTCGTGCCAATGTGTTGCTACTTCTTGCTCGCACTAACCCAGACCGCACCCAGGCTCACCGTGGACTTTCAGTGTTTCTCGTTGAAAAACCACAAGGTGAAGCGCACGGATTCCTCTTTAACCAAGACGGTGGCGGACGACTCGAAGGTCGACCAATTGACACTCTCGGATACCGCGGAATGCACAGTTACTCACTCAACTTCGACAACTGGTTTGTTCCAGACGACTGCTTGATTGGTGAAGAGTCAGGACTTGGCAAGGGCTTCTACTACCAGATGGCTGGATTCGAAAACGGTCGTATTCAGACTGCCGCTCGCGCCGTAGGACTTATGCAGGCTGCTTACGAAGCAGCACTCGAGTACTCACGTGACCGCGTTGTCTTTGGTGAGCCAATTCTCAACTACGAGCTCACACGCGTGAAGCTCGGAACCATGGCCGCAATCATTCAGTGCTCTCGTCAGTTCTCACTGGAAGTTGCTCGAATGATGGGTAACGGAGGCGGAATTATGGAAGCCTCAATGGCCAAGGCCTACGTCTGTCGAGCTGCTGAATGGGTAACTCGTGAAGCCATGCAGATCTTCGGAGGAATGGGTTACGCCGAGGAATACCCAGTGAGCCGCTACTTCGTTGACGCTCGCGTGCTTTCAATCTTTGAAGGTGCTGACGAAACGTTGTGCTTGAAGGTAGTTGCTCGTCGACTACTCGA
The DNA here is from genome assembly GCA_037143535.1 of Acidimicrobiaceae bacterium. Lineage (GTDB taxonomy): Bacteria > Actinomycetota > Acidimicrobiia > Acidimicrobiales > RAAP-2 > RAAP-2. Next base: position 7,681 of record JBAWYN010000037.1, read on the forward strand.
CACCGTTAACTAGTTATTCGTCAATAGTAAATGGGGCATGAACTGCTCCCAAGGTGATTCCAGCTGAATGGGCATCTGGCGTTTCGCCACGAGCAATTTGTGCTTTCGTCGCTGCATTTTCCCAGCGTTGTTCAACTTTGCCGTACTTCCAGTAAAGAAGTGCGCCGGCCCACACAACAACGAAAATTCCAACGATGGTAATTCCCGCTCCATTGATATTGAAGTGGGCGGAGTAATTCCAAATGCCACCGTGCAAATTGAACTGACCTTGAATAACTTGCAGGATCTCTAAGGTTCCGATGTAGAAAGCAACAAAAACACTGAGTCCCGTAATGGCAATGTTGTAATAGACCTTTCGAATCGGCTTTGAAAAAGCCCATCCGTAAGCGAAGTTCATGAACGACCCGTCAATGGTGTCGAGGAGACTCATGCCCGCGGCGAACAAAATCGGCAACGACAAAATTGCATAGAACGGCAGTCCTGCGGCAACTGAAGTTCCAGCCAACACGAGGAACGCAATTTCAGAAGCTGTGTCAAAACCCAGTCCAAAAAGAATGCCTAGTGGATACATCTTCCAAGGCGTATCAATTGAGCGTGCAATTGGTCCAAAGAAGCGCATCATGAAGCCACG
>JBAWYN010000038.1:0-8146 GCA_037143535.1 Acidimicrobiaceae bacterium
GGTCTTATCGCGAGACAGGGCTTGGCGAAGGGCTGAGGCGACCGCTTCACGGTTCGCCTTGGCTTCCATGTCAATGAAGTCAATAACAATGATTCCACCGATGTCACGAAGGCGAAGCTGACGAGCCACCTCTTCAGCAGCTTCGAGGTTGTTCCTGAACACGGTCTCTTCGAGGTTGGTGGTTCCTACGTTCTTTCCGGTGTTTACGTCAACCACGGTCAGCGCCTCAGTACGCTCAATGATGAGTGATCCACCAGAAGGCAAGAACACCTTGCGGTCAAGTGCGCGGTGAAGTTGCTCGTGAACGAAGTAGCGCTCGAAGAGTGGAAGTTCCTCGGTGCTGCGGTCGTAATACTCAATGCGGTCTGCGAGCTCTGGGTTAACGGCAAGTACGTATTCACGAACTTTTTCGTAGAGGTCGCGGTCGTCAATGATCACGCCACGGTAGTCATCATTCAGTTCTTCACGAAGCACACGAACAGCAAGGTCGAGGTCACGGTAGACAAGACGAGGCGTGTTCGACTTAGCTACTTCGGCCTCAATTGCGCCCCACTTTTCAGAGAGTGAAGCAACGTCGCGAGCGAGGTCTTCTTCGCTTACGCCTTCAGCGGCTGTACGAATGATGATGCCGTGGCGCTCTGGCTTAACACCGTCAATAATCTTTCGCAGGCGACGGCGCTCACCGTCTGGAAGGCGCTTAGAGATTCCAATGGTTGATGAGTTCGGAACTAGTACCGCAAAACGACCCGGTATTGAGACTTCCTGAGTCAGTCGAGCACCTTTTGCTCCGATCGCATTTTTGGTGACCTGGCAAACAATGGTCTGTCCACCCTTGATCATTTCTTCAATGCGCTTGTTCTCCTGCTTAGTTTCACCCTCAATGTCTTCATCTTGAATTGAGATGTCAGCACGGTAGAGAACGGCGTTCTTTGGAATTCCAATGTCTACGAATGCAAGTTCCATTCCAGGAAGAACATTCTGAATGCGACCTACATAAATGTTTCCGTCGATCTGGTTCGTTTCGTCAGCAGCTTTTGCCACGGTGTACTCAACCATTGATCTACCTTCGAGGGTTGCAATGTGAGTTGCGTCCTTCGTTGAGTGAACGCACATGAGGTAGCGACCCTGCGCTCGGGTACGGCGCTCTCCCCCGCGACGGCGGTTCCTGTTGTTACCCTTTCGACCTTCGTTAGGGGTTGAAGCCCCCTCCGGTGCTGAGGCCTCTACGGGTGCATCAACGTTTCGAGGTTGCTGATTTTGCTGGCGAGATTGGCCCTGGCCGCCTTGTGCACCACGTCCTCTTCCGCCACGACGACGATTCTTGTTGCCACCTTGTCCCGGCTCACGAGGAGTTGAGGGTTGTGGTGTTGAGTTTCTAGTATCGCCTACTTGAGGCGCTGGACGAGTATCGCCAATGCGGGGGCTAGACGATGATTCGGGCTGGTTGTTGGATTCGTCGGTCACGACGGGCACTCCTTGAGTTCTGGGGGTTGAAGTAGTGCGCAGCACTACTGAGATTAAAAACGCCAGTGCTCTTTGCACCTACGGCGTTGGTATTGGTAAAGAAGGCGTGAAAGAACACGACGAGCAAGGTTAAGAAACCAAAGGATGAAACTCCAATTGCACTGGCGTGTACCACGGTATGTCCTCAATGCTTTCAGTTCCAGAGTGCGAGCACTGCGAAACTGCTGCGTTCTTATTGCGCAACTGTGCAGTATGCACTGCTGCGACCAACGCCTACAAGGCTACCTGACCCCAGGGCTCAGCCGGGCTTCTTGGGCGAAACCGTTGAAGTTGTTGATTTTGCGATGGTGGTTGTTGTCGTGGTCGTTGACGATGCGTTGATCACCGCCGCAACGTTGGACTTCAGAGTGACAGGCTTAATCGGGTGCGCTACGAGGTAATTGAAAGCTTGGGCCACAACCGGAGCCGCGGCTTCAGCGCCATAACCACCTTCAGCAACGACACAGACAACCACGTACTTCGGATTTGGAACGGGCCCGAAGCCTACGAACCAAGAGTTAGGAGAAAGTCCTGGGGCGTTTGACGCTGTTCCAGTTTTTCCGGCTATGACAAAATTATTCATATTGAAGGTTGCAATGCTCCTGAACGTTCCATTTGCCGTTCCGTGTGAATTATTTACTACGCCTACGAGTCCTTGCAGAATCGGATTTCTAACTGAAGCTGGCAAATTCATACGAGCCTGCACTCGAGGAAGGTAGCGCTGAACAACTTTTCCGTGAGCATTGATGATCCCCGCCGCAACTTCTGGGGCGTAGCGAGTTCCACCGTTTGCGAATGTGGCGTAGGCGTTTGCCAGTTCAATTGGTGTTACGGCAGTCGTTCCCTGACCGAAGGCCATTTCAACGTTGTCACCGGTGTACCACGAAGTATTAGGAAAAGCCTTTGGGTTTGCATTATGCAGCGCTACGCGCACTGTTGGAGAGTCAACACGCCCACCCGATTCATTAGGCAGGTCAATGTTTGAATAATTATCAAGTCCATACTGCGTCGCTACTTCTTGAATAGGTGTTTGACCGTACTTACGTTGCTGACTCCAAAATAGGTAGCCCAAGTTATAGAAGTAGTAGTCCGATGAGGCAGTGAGCGCTCCCGCCAAGTTGATTCGACCAGCACCAGACTTCACGTCGTCATGAAAGACACAACCGTGTGCGCCCTGCAAACATCCAGGGACAGTAAAAGCACCTGTGTCATTGACGTAGGTATTTGGAGAGAAGATGCCAGTTTTCATCATGGCCGTAGCGGTAACCATCTTGAAAGTACTGCCTGGGGTGTAGACACCTTGGATTGCGTAGTTGTTGAATGCACCAGTATCAATGAGGTCTTTGTACTGCGTGGTTGAGAGTCCCGTAATAAATGAATTCAAGTTGAATGATGGGTAGCTCGACATAGCTAGTACTTGACCATTGTTGGGATTCATCACAATCGCCGCACCATTAAGAGCTGGCGGCCTTTTACCTGTCGTTGGGTCAATGGTTGATCGAACCTTCAAAATGTTTGACGAGAGGTAACCGTCGAGTGCTTTTTGCAGTCCGGTATCAATGTTCAGCACCACCGAGCTTCCGAGTTGTGGTTGCGTAGTGTGCATCGCTCCAAGAATTTGGCCACGCGCGTTAACTTTGAGCGTCTGCTTTCCATCATGACCTCGCAGATACTGCTCGTAATAGGACTCAATGCCAGTCTTGCCAATTGATGAGTCGGTGCGGTACCCCTTGGCGATTTCGCTTGCACTCACTTGACCAATTGGCCCCACGTAACCAAGAACTTGTGCGCCGACGTCTCCGCCGTTCGGATAATTACGCATTGAGACATTTAGAACAGTGACTCCTGGGAATTCATTTGGGTGCAACTTGATGAACTCCACAACATTTGATGGAGCGTTATCAAGAATCGGTGCTGGCTGATACGGGTCGTATTGGACGTTATTAAGGTCAGCATTGATTTGACTCACGCTCAGTCCCGTGAGAGACGCGAGCGCCCCCTTGATTGATGGAAAGAGCACTGCCTGAGCCCTGGAAAGACGAATTTCTGTCGTGGTGATGTTCGTTACCAGTGGAGCGCCATTGCGGTCGTAGATAACACCACGAGTTGCTGGAATTGCACTAACGCGCAGAGAGTTCGCATTCACTGTTGCAACGGAAGAACTGTGTTCCAGAATTTGCAGCATGAAGAGTCGGCCAATGACCAAACTCAAGAGAACTAAAAAGAAACCACCGATAATCTTCCAGCGCCGCTCCGGGCGAATTTGCACTTCATCTGGCGAAGCAACGAGATCTCTAATTCCAACTGGCTTTGATTCATTAATGGCACGCCCTCGCCCACGAAAGGGATTAATTGATTCCCAGGGACGCCAAAGCCTTGAAAAGAGTGACCCCGTTGGCCTGCTTCTCCAAGAGCGCTTCATCTGATTGCTCCCTCACCGAGACGTCCTATTGCTCGTGCAACGCGCACAACAGGTCTAGCCATAATAAAAAATGCGGTGGCGTTCACAACCATCATTGCGATAACACTTCCTCGCCATAGTTGAAAGTCCAGAGCAAAAAATCCGCCAATGGTGTAGCCAAGTGGGGCCACGAAACCAGCACCCGCAGCAATAACTGGTGCCACCCACCACGCAGCAGAGTCAAGGTCTCCAACACCTTCTCTACCGAGGCGTGACGTGGCGTAACCAAGCAGCATTCCAATTGCTGCGGTTAGCCCAAATGGGGTCACTGAGTGCAGATCGAAAAACACACCAGCACCTAATCCAACAATCAAGGACAGCACGCTGTAGCCAGCAATGCCCATTGCCACGGGCCAGAGCCAGACAAACATAATCACAACATCAGCGAATCTAAATCCTGAAAAGACAACCAGTTGAATCGCCAGGACAAAGAGTGTTGCGATAGCTGCTGGAATCAGCTGTCTTCTCACGTAGAAGGCTCCCACAGCAAAACATCGACGTAAGTCAGATTCCTAAGGTCAGCCGTTGGCTTTAAGGTCAGATCAAATGTTGCAGCACCCGGTGTCAGCGTTGCCTTAGTAACCGTAGCGATTGGAAGTCCTGGCGGATAGAGAGAACCATTGAGTCCGTCAGTAGAAAAAACTGTCCCTGGTGCAACGTTGTCGTTGAGCGGGACTGAAGTCACACCGAGACCGTTATTGAGTCCGTTGCCACTGATGATGAGCGTGGCACTTCCGTTGCCAAAGGTTGCCCCGATGGAAGAATTCACATCAGTTATGAGCTGCACTGTTGACGCGTTGGCACCACTAGAAATCACAATCCCCACTAACCCACCGTTGGCGACAACTGGCATTCCAACCAGTACGCCTTGCTTTCGGCCCTTAGAGATCGTGATCGTCGCAGAAAAGTTTGTTGGTGAGAGAGACGTCACTTGCGCAGCAACACTTGAAAGGGCTCCAATGAATGGAACGTGCAACTGCGTTGTGAGTTGTTGCGTTTGACGCTCAAGTGACCATGCTTGGTTCGCATGCTGCTCCGCAATACCAAGTTCGTATCTCAGTTTTTGATTCTGAGCCACAACATCTGAATAGTTCACAGCCCCAGCGAAGAGGTGACCAATGGGTCTGGCTACTTCACTAACAGTCCAGGAAAACGGCGCGACCACGACGTTGGCAACTCTGCGCAAGTTCGCGACAATGCCTCCAGACATGTAGAGAGCAATCAGCAGAACTAGAAAGCTAACGGAGTACGTCCAGTTGCGACGTCGCTTGCGGTCGTAAGCCACGGGTTAGCGCGAGGGGCTGGTCTTCAACATGCGCGAGAAGGTTTCAAGCTCTTCAAGGCACATGCCACTTCCAAGGGCGACGCAGTTAAGCGGATCATTGGCGATGATGATTGGCATGTTTGTCTCCATCTCGAGACGAGCAGCAATGCCATTCAGCAGCGCTCCTCCACCAGTCAGCACAATGCCCTGTTCCATAAGGTCAGAAGAAAGTTCCGGCGGAGTGCGGTCAAGCGTCACCTTCACGGCGTCAATGATTGCCTGCACCGGTTCTTCAATGGCTTTTCGAATCTGCTCGGTTGAGATTATTACTGTCTTTGGCAGTCCAGTAACGAGGTCTCGACCACGAATTTCAGCGCGAAGCTCTTGTTCGAGTGGGTAGGCAGAGCCCAGTTGAATCTTGATCTCTTCAGCGGTGCGCTCACCAAGAGCTAGCTGGAATTCTTTCTTAACGTATGACACCAGCGCTTCGTCGAGTTCATCTCCACCAACGCGGATTGACTGTGAAGTGACAATGCCACCAAGTGAGATAACAGCGACTTCAGTTGTTCCTCCACCAATGTCAACCACCATGTTTCCAGTTGGCTCGTGAATCGGAAGCCCTGCACCAATTGCTGCAGCCATTGGCTCTTCAATGATGTACGCCTTACGTGCACCGGCGTATTCAGCAGCTTCCATAACAGCACGCTGTTCAACACCGGTAATTCCTGAAGGTACACAAATAACCATTCGAGGTTTTGCGAAGCGACGTTGGTGAACTTGGTGAATGAAATAGCGAAGCATTTTTTCGCAGATTTCAAAGTCAGCAATAACGCCGTCTTTGAGAGGACGGATTGCTTGGATGTTGCTCGGTGTGCGACCAACCATGCGCTTGGCTTCGGCCCCTACCGCGAGAGGTTTTCCATCTTTCACGTCGATGGCAACAACTGAAGGCTCGTTAAGCACAATGCCGCGTCCTCGTACGTACACGAGCGTGTTAGCGGTACCAAGATCGACCGCCATGTCACGGCCTAAGAATGAAAAACGCTTGTCAGCCATAGAAACCCTTTAACGAAAGCACGAATAACGCCCTCTTCTACCTACAAGGCTAGGCCAAGACAGTGCCCCTCTGGCGGTAAATCTTTTTTAAGCCAGTTCTGGAAAGAAGATTCCAATTTCGCGCTTCGCTGATTCAGCTGAATCTGAGCCGTGAATGAGGTTCTCACTCATTTCGGTGGCCAAATCACCGCGAATAGTGCCTGGAGCTGCGTTTTTAGGGTCAGTCGCGCCCATAAGGGTGCGAACTGCCTGCCAAGTGTCTTGCGGTCCTTCCACGATCGCCACGAGAACTGGTCCACGAGTAATGAAGTCCACGAGAGGTGCGTAATAGGGCTTTCCTTCATGCTCGGCGTAGTGCAACTCTGCGGTGGGACGGTCGAGAGTCATTTCCTTAGAAGTTGCAATTGTTAGACCAATGGCTTCAATGCGACCAATGATTTCGTCACCGAGTCCACGTTCAAGCGCATCTGGTTTCAGAATGATGAGAGTTCTATCCATCTCCAAAATCTAACAGGCTTAGGAAAGGTGTCTTGAAGCGACGTGCATCACTTCACCTCGAACTTCGGCGACGAGATACAAACTTCCGGCAGCAACAATCAAATCTTCATCAGTTGAGTGCTCTCTCGCGTGAGCCAGTGCAGCCGCGACACTCGGGTGTTCAATGGCTACTCCCCCGGCTTCTCTAACAGCTTCAGCCACATCGTGTGCGCTCGCCGCTCTCGGAGAGTGCGGAGCACAGCAGTGAAACTCAGTGAAGCCGAGCTCAACAAGTGGTGTCACCATGTCAATTATTTCTCGACCGGTGAGCATTCCAAGAATGCATCGACGAGTTCCCTCCACATGGAATGCACCATCGAGCGTGGCGACAAGTGCTCGTACTCCGGCTGGATTGTGAGCCCCATCAACAACGATCATTGGTTTGCGAGAAATTAGCTCCATCCGACCTGGCATCCGCACACTTCGCAGCGTTTCGCGAATTACTTCTTCACCAAGCGCACGACCCAAGAACGCCTCGGCACAGACAATTGCAGTTGCAGCGTTCACTCCTTGGTGAATTCCGTGAAGTGAGACCAAAACTTCTTCGTAGTGCTCATAGGGAGTGCGCAGAGTGATTGCTCTGCCGCCAAGTGCAAGTTCATTTCGCTCGAGCGAGAAGTCATTTTCAATTGTCCAGAGTGTTGATCCGAGTTCTGAAGCTTTCTTGCTCGCTATGTCAACAACTACGGCGTTAGTTGTGGCAACAATTGAAATTCCTTCGGGGCGGAAAATGCCAACCTTGTCTGAGGCAATTGCACTGATTGTTGTTCCAAGCACTGCGGTGTGATCAAGGTCCACATTGGTAAGAACCGCAACATCACTGCTAATCACATTCGTAGAATCCCACGTGCCGCCCATGCCGACTTCAATCACGGCAACGTCAACGCCTTCGTCGGAAAAGTGCAACAGCGCCGCAACTGTCAACAGTTCAAAGCGAGTGAGCTGTATTCCTGTCACCGACTCCACATCGTTTAAGCGACTGAAGAGTCCGATGAAAGTCTCATCGTCAATTGGTTCGCCATTGAGAGCGATGCGCTCATTAATTGCGTGAAGATCAGGACTGGTAAATGTCCCCACGCGAAGTCCTGTGGCACCAAGGAGTGCACTGGTGAGCGTTGTGGTCGTTCCCTTTCCATTGGTTCCAGTTAAGTGAACTGTCGGATAATCATTCTGGGGATCGGCCAGCATGGCCAGCGTGTCAAAAATAGGCGCCAACGTGGGCAGTTCTTGTCGATTTGGTGCAACGCGCTCAAAGTCAATGTGCGACTCCAGCCAGGTCAGAGCCTCAACGTACGACTCGAACTGCACTACTTAGCTCGCTCGAC
>JBAWYN010000039.1:0-8045 GCA_037143535.1 Acidimicrobiaceae bacterium
GACTTTGAGCCTTCAAGGTATTCGCCAACGCGGCTGCGAAGTGCTTCTACGACGCCTGCGTCAAACTCAGTTTCCTTACTTGACGTCATCAAGGCCCCCAAGCATGTGACCCATGCGCTCACGCTTGGTGCGCAGGTAGTCAATGTTGAATTCAGTAGGCATTGACTCAATAGCAACGCGCTCAACAATGTTGAGACCGAAGCCTTCGAGACCACCGTACTTAATTGGGTTGTTCGTCATAAGGCGCATTGAAGTGACGCCAAGGTCTACAAGGATTTGTGCGCCGATGCCGTATTCGCGTGAGTCAACTGGAAGGCCTTGCTCAAGGTTGGCGTCAACAGTGTCGCGTCCTTCTTCTTGCAAAGCGTAGGCACGGATCTTGTGACCAAGTCCGATTCCCCTACCTTCATGACCACGAAGGTAGACAACTATTCCAGCGCCTTCGGCGGCGATCTTCGCCATTGCGGTGTGCAACTGAGGTCCACAGTCACAGCGCATTGAGCCCATTACGTCTCCAGTGAGACATTCTGAGTGAACTCGCACAAGTACGTCCTTGGCAGCAGCGATGTCACCGTAAACGAGGGCAAGGTGTTGCTCACCATCAAGCACTGATTCAAAGACGTGAGCTTGGAACGTTCCGTGCTCTGTAGGAAGTGAAGCATCTGAAACACGCTTCACGAGCTTTTCGTGGTGGCGACGGTAACGAATGAGGTCAGCAATAGAAACGATTGGCAGGTTGAACTTCTTGGCGAACTCAGTGAGTTCTGGAAGACGTGCCATGTCTGACTTGTCGGCTGTGACAATTTCACAGAGCACACCAGATGGGTACTTGCCAGCGAGACGAGATAGGTCAACAGTTGCTTCGGTGTGACCGGCGCGCTTTAAAACGCCGCCTGGACGGTAACGAAGAGGAAAGATGTGACCAGGACGATTTAGGTCAGTTGGTCGAGTTTCAGGATTAATCAGTGCGTTAATTGTTGCTGCACGGTCGTGTGACGAAATGCCAGTAGTTGTTCCGTGGCGGTAGTCAACAGTGACAGTAAACGCTGTGCGCTGTGCCTCAGTGTTGGCAACAACCATCAAAGGAAGGTCGAGTTCATCTGCACGAGTGGACTCGAGTGGAACGCAGAAAACGCCTGACGTGTGCTCAAGGAAGAAAGCCATGCTCTCAGGCGTGACGTCTTCGGCGGCCATGATCAGGTCGCCTTCGTTCTCACGATCTTCGTCATCGACAACAACGACCATGCCACCATTTCGTAGCTGCTCAATTGCTTCTTCGATTGTTGATAATGCCATTAGACCTCCACGTCCAGACGTATATCTTCGCCGATTCGACGTACATCTACCAAATGCCCTCTGCGAAGTGCATTAATTGTTGGTGTTGAGAGATTATTAAGTGCCCCAACAGTTCCCTTACTTCCAGCAATCGCCGGTGTTTGGTACCAGACAATGTGGTTAACAAGCCCTGCTTCTAGGAAGGCGCTTATGGTAGTTGGTCCACCTTCAACAAGTACTTGCAGCACGTCATGGCTAGCTAATTCGTCGAGCACGTGACCTAGGTCTCCGCTGAGTTCTAGGCATGGTTGGACTTTTGCATCCTTTGCAACGCTGCCAAGTACAACTCGAAGTGGTTCCAGGACAATGTCACCAAGTCGTGCTGTGAGTTCTGGGTTGTCGGTTCTAACAGTTCCTGCGCCTACAAGAATTGCTTGGCTCTGCGCTCTAAGAAGATGTGAGTCTTGACGAGCAGCTTCGCTGGTGATCCATTTGCTCGATCCATCAGCCATTGCGACAATGCCGTCGAGTGTTGACGCGATTTTTGCAACAACATACGGACGACCAGTTTTGCGGTGCCAGATGTATGGAGCGAGTTGCTGGGTAACAGCATCTTCTTCAACACCGGTGATTACTTCAATGCCAGCCTCTTTTAGAAAGGCAATCCCCTGGCCCGAAACTCTTTGATCTGGATCAGTGATGCCAACAATTACCTTGGTAATTCCTGCAGCGACAATCGCTTCAACACATGGGCCAGTTCGCCCAGTGTGACAGCACGGTTCAAGTGTGACTACAAGTGTTGCGCCTTTTGCCTTATCTCCAGCGTGGCGAAGTGCATCGATCTCTGCGTGAGACTCTCCAGGTGCCTGCGTGTGACCTTCAGCAATAACAACGCCAAACTGGTCAGTGATGAGTGCACCAACCCAAGGATTTGGTGATGCGTGCAGTCGAGCTTTGTCGCCCTGAGCCATTGCGAGCTGCATCAGTTCTGAGTGTGGAACTGACATCAGCGTGCTGCGAGGCCGGCGGCTCGTATATCTTTTGCCGCCTGGAGTGGATCATCCTTCGCGAAAATTGCGTTTCCAGCCACCAAAACGTTGGCACCCGCTCGAGCGGCGATTGGTGCCGTCGTTAGATCAATACCACCATCAATTTGAAGGTCGCACTGAAGATTGTTTTCATCAATCAGTTTGCGAGCTCGTTCAACCTTCGGTAGTACTTCAGAGATAAATGACTGGCCGCCGAATCCAGGAAAGACCGACATGATGAGAATCAGGTCAATGTCGCCAAGAAATGGCTCCATTTTTTCAAATGGCGTGTCGGGATTAACCGAAACACCAACTCGAAGTCCAAGGGCTCGAGCATTCTTAATGTGCTCGGCAGTTTTTCCGACCTCGTAGTGCACAGTGCAACTATCGGCACCGGCTTTCTTTAAGGCTTCAAAGTATTGACTCGGCTCTTGAATCATTAAGTGACAATCAAAGAACTTGGTGCTGTATTTACGAAGTGAAGTGATAACTGGAGGGCCAAATGAAATGTTTGGAACGAAGTGTCCGTCCATTACGTCTACGTGCAACCAGTCAGATTCGCTCTCAATTGTTTTGACTTCTTGTGCAAGCACACCGAAATCTGCCGCGAGGATTGAAGGCGTTATTCGAAATGCTCCTACGGGGCCGGCGTCAACGAAAGTCACGTTCCTAGCCTAGGGCTTAGCCCCAATGGGCTGACGACGGCTCTAGGTGTGCGCCAAGCCACCAAGCAGAGCCAGCCATTGACTTTGAGCCCTCTGGTTGGACCACGTCGAGCGCTAACGCCCCTTCAGATGTGACAAGAGCAGGTGTCCCATCGATCACAGTGAATGTTCCGGGCTCACCTTGGTGCTCAAGTGTGTGAGCTTCAAGAACCTTGAAACGACGCTCACCAATGAAAGTAAAGGCACGACCTAATCGAACTATCCGAGCAAGTTGCGTGGCGCTCTCGGTGTTCTTCAAATTAAAAGTTTCGCTACTCAGTTTCTCGGCATACGTTGGCTCACCAACTTGAGGATCTGCGTTCTTCAACAATTGTTCTGACCCAACAACTTCACACAGTGCCTTCGCACCGAGAATTGAAAGCTCTTCCAAGAGTTCACTCGAAGTCTTTTCACCAATTGAGATTCGTTGCTCTAGGTGCACCGGACCGGTGTCGAGCGCTTCTTCAAGCGTCATAATGCAGACGCCCGTTTCTTTGTCGCCGCTCAGTATCGCGCGCTCAACTGGAGCTGCTCCCCTCCATCTTGGAAGTAACGAGAAGTGCACATTCAGCATTGGCACGACTTCGAGCATCGCAGCAGGGATCATTGCGCCGTAGGCAACGACCACGCCGAGTTCTGCATCAACGTCGTAGAGATCTTTCAAAGTGTGAGAGACGTTGAGTCCAAGTTCAAGTGCCGCTGCTTTCACCGGGCTTGGAGATAGTTCGCCACCACGACCACGTTTTTTATCAGGACGTGTAACGACGATCACAACGTCGTGTCCGTTTGCAACGAGCGCTCTAAGTGTTGGCACCGCTGGAGCTGGTGTGCCAAGAAATGCAATGCGCATTATTTACCAAAGATGTTGCGTTGAGAGTCTTTAGAAGCACTATCTATTTCAATGTGCTGCTTTCGAAGCATCTTCTTAACTTTTTGTTGCAGCTCAGGTGGATCAAGTCGGTCAATCAACAAGAAGCCGTCAAGGTGATCTGTTTCGTGTTGAAAGATTCGACCCAAGTACTGGTCGGCTTCAATGTCGAGTTCATTGCCATCAAGGTCGAAACCTACGAGATGGACTTTGTCGGGGCGCATTATCTCCCAGCTGTGACCGGGAACTGATAAGCATCCTTCTTCAAAGTGGTACTCACCACTCTTCTCAATAATTTGAGGATTGATAACAACCCCTGGCCCATTGCCATCGTCGTACACAAAGATTCGCTGAGAAACACCAATTTGGTTGGCAGCAAGACCTACGCCGGGAGCGGCGTACATAGTTTCGAGCATTGACTGCGCCAGGGCGGCAATACGACCATCAATATTCTTAATCTCCTGGGTAGGAGTGCTCAGAACGGGGTCACCATGGGTACGAATAGGAAGCAAGCTCACCGCTCAACGATACCTCGCAGGCCGCACTAGTGAGGGAGCAGGCCCACGAGGTCGTCGATTGAATTAAATGTGCTCTAGCGTCTTTTGCGCATTTAGGAATTCGTTAGCGCCATGATGGACGGCGCCTAACGCAGCATCCTCTGCGGCTTCACGAGCAAGTTTTTGGCTTTCAAACTTTGATACTTGCTGTACAAACCAACCAATTCCGAAAAATGCAAGTGCACATGGAACCCATACAAGAAACAAACCCATTGATCCTCCTTTGAACTTGAACTACTAATTCAAAAATAGGAACAAAAAGGAATCTAAAGAGATGATTTTCTTAGGTACAACGTCACAAGAAAAGAATTACTTAACAGCAACCCTAAATTTGCCACTCGGACGCTCAACTTCTTTAAGCACATTACAAAGAACATCGAAGGATTCAGATCTGAGTTCGAACATGTCGCCACTCTGGTGAATAGTCACACGTGGATCTGAGAATTCTTTTACAAACGCCTCTGCACTCTCTCCGCTCACACTTGCAACCGCACCGTACGGTGGAAGCTTTAGAACCTGACTATCAAGGTCATCTTCTTTCATGAGCTCCGTGAAGTCGAGTGACTGCAACGAGCGAAGAACAATGTCCTGGCTTCTTCTGGTTTGCAGGACTACTTCGCCCTTGGCATCTTTTCGTGACCCCACCAGTCGCCCCGCTTTAGCAACAGCATTAAGTGCGCTTCTTCGAGCAGAGTCTCTCGGAGCAAGGAGATACTGGTCAAAGTCAACAAAGATAACAACGCCACAGTGTCTAACTCTCTGCCACACTGCTTCAGTTCCGACAACTACGCGGTGCAGCGATCCCTCGAGATCAGAAGCTCCAGTTATTTCAGTTACGTCTTGGGATAACTGAGCCGCAACGTCGCGAGCCAAGGTAGTGACTCCTGTTCGTACTCGCTTTAAATTTGTTGCTCCACAGTGAAGACAGAAGTTCCCGCGCATTTCGTGACGATCAGCGCACGACAAGAACTCACCCACTTCTTCTTCGCCCTGTGAACACTTAGGGCACCTGGCAAGTTCGCCACATTTCTGGCAGACAAATAGCTTGCCGGTTCCAAGTCGCTGCAGTACTACAACCACCGCAACTGGCTCGTCGCTGGAGAGAGCTTTGTGTGCAGCATCGACTGATTCTCTCGAGAGAACGCCGTCGCGAGGGTCACTATTTCGTCGGTCGATTATCTGGATGCTCGGCCATCCGGTAGTGATGTCATCAGTTATTTCGAATGGGCATGAATTAACCAGTACCGGTGAAGGGAGGCACGATGTTGCCCACAATGGAGCATTGTCTCGAGCGCAGCGTTCACGAAGCATTGTTAATGCGTCCCACGTTGGGGCCGCTTCAGAGCGGTAGGACTCATCGTCGGCGTCAATGATGACTGCGCCACTGACCTTAGGAACTGGAGCCAGTGCAGTTCCGCGGGCACCAACAACTACTGGCCAGCCACTTCGCATTCGGTCCCATTCATTTTCACCACTCGCTACAGCGCATCCGCGTTGTTCGAGCCTTCCCCTCAGTCGACTCGCCCACGATTCAGTTGGCACAAGTACGAGCAGCGACCCTTCACGAGAAAGAGAGTCTTCATACGCACCAAGAATAAGTGCAAGCGGATCTGTTGTTGGAGAAACTTGAATAACCCCTGGAGCAATTCGAAGTGCTGACTGCGACGCAGCTGCACTCAGTGGAGATTTCTTTGGAGCGACAGGAAGCGAAGTAATCAGTCGCTTCGGTGACGTGGAAATAAGGAAACGAGAAACCGGGCTGTACCACCGGACGCTCGCCCAGTTGAGTAATGCGAGCAGCGAAGGAGGCGGTCCGTATCCGAGCCACTTGGTGAGTGGCTTTAATTCACGGTCAACTTCAACTTCGTCAATAACCCAACCGCGAACAGAACGGTTATTGAAATCAACTCGAACACGGTCGCCAATAGCGACTTGTGCTGTTTTTTCTGTGACTAGGTAGTCAAAGGGACGGTCAACCGCCGCTACGTCAGTAATGATTCGTACCGCGCGCGGAGCGCTCACGGTTACAGCGACAGTTCGCGGCGCAGATCGTCAACGCGTGGAGTCTGTTCCCACGTGAAGCCCTGTTCCTTGCGCCCGAAGTGTCCGTACGCAGCAGTGCGCTGATAGATAGGACGACGAAGTTCGAGGTCTCGAATAATCGCAGCAGGTCGAAGGTCAAAGATTGAGTCAACGGCCTTAGCAATGCGAGCGCGGTCCACCTTTTCGGTGCCGAAGGTTTCTACGAGAACTGAAACTGGACGAGCAACACCAATGGCGTAGGCAACCTGCACTTCGCAGCGCTCTGCAGCACCAGAAGCAACAACGTGCTTAGCAACCCAGCGCGCAGCGTAGGCAGCTGAACGGTCAACCTTTGATGGGTCTTTTCCTGAGAACGCTCCTCCACCGTGGCGAGCCATTCCACCGTAGGTGTCAACAATGATCTTTCGACCAGTAAGACCCGTGTCGGCGTGTGGGCCACCGAGTACAAACTTGCCCGATGGGTTTACGAAGATCTTCATGTTGCTGGTGTCAAGCTCTCCTGGAAGCATTGGCTTAATCACGTGCTCCATGAGGTCCGCTTGAATTGCTTGCTGTGAGTGTCCATCAGCGTGCTGGGTAGAAATAAGAACAGTGTCAACAGAAACGGGCTTGCCGTTTTCGTAACCAATGGTTACTTGAGTCTTTCCGTCTGGGCGAAGGTATTCAACTTGTCCCGAGCGGCGAACTTGTGAAAGGCGCATTGAAAGACGGTGAGCTAGCCAAATAGGCAGTGGCATGTGGTCTTCGTTGTCGCTGCAGGCGTAGCCGAACATCATTCCTTGGTCACCAGCACCAAGTGAGTTGAGCTCATCTTCGCCACCAGAACCAGAACGCTGCTCAAGGGCAACGTCAACGCCTCCAGCAATGTCTGGGCTTTGGCGATCAATTGAAACAAGAACTGCGCAGTTCTTTCCATCGAACCCCTTGGCGCCATCGTCGTAGCCAATGTCGAGGATTGTCTTTCGAGCAACGCTCTGGAAGTCAACGTTTGCGGTTGTCGTAATTTCACCAGCCACAACGCAGAGTCCAGTTGTGAGAAGCGTTTCGCAGGCCACACGTGCCATTGGGTCCTGAGTCAGGATTGCGTCAAGGACTGAGTCAGAGACTTGGTCGGCAATCTTGTCCGGGTGGCCTTCTGTTACCGATTCTGAGGTAAAGAGGGTACGGTCGCTCATAAGTCTCCTTGAGTTAACAATGAAGCCACCCTAGTCAATATCTCAAGAGAAATGGCATCTTTCGACCTAAGCGACACAGTCGTTGCAACTTCGTCACGTCCTAGCAAGGTCACCTCGTTAGTCCCATGTTCGAAGCCAGCCCCTGGAGCAGCCACATCATTTACAACCAGTAGGTCAACACCCTTGCGGCGAAGTTTCGCTAGGGAGTTCTCTTCAACGTTGTCCGTTTCGGCGGCGAAGCCAACAATGATCTGGCCCTTGTGCTTGTTGGCCACGAGCTCTAGGACAATGTCCTGGGTCTTGGTGAAAGTTAGGGACGGCGTGCCATTTTCCTTCTTGATTTTGGTAGGAGAAGACTCAACCGTGAAGTCTGAAACTGCAGCCGCCATAATCAC
>JBAWYN010000040.1:0-7960 GCA_037143535.1 Acidimicrobiaceae bacterium
AGAATTAGAACCTTCGAAACTCAATACTCACCATCTACGCTTAAAGAACTACAGGAGATGGAACTATGAGTCGTCACGTAATTGTCACGGGTGCCAGCCGAGGAATTGGTGCGGCAATTGCACAACACTTCATTGATCTCGGGGACAATGTCGTTGGAATGTCGCGCTCCGGCACAGCTCCGACAGGTTGTGTTAAATCGTTCGCCGTTGATGTCTCCAACTCTGCATCTGTAAATGAGGCGGTTAAAGCTTCTATTGAAGAATTTGGTCCAGTTGAAGTTTGTGTCGTCAATGCTGGCGTTACGCGTGATGGACTCGCGATGCGAATGACTGATGAACAGTGGCGTGAAGTTATGGCAACCGATCTTGACGGTGCTTTTTACACGGCACGAGCAACCATGGCTTCAATGGTGAGAAACCGTCAAGGATCAATTATCTTCATCGGATCAATTAGCCCCTTCATTGGCGTGCCAGGTCAAGCAAACTACGGAGCAGCCAAGGCTGGACTTGTAGGACTCGCACGTTCACTCGCCCAAGAAGTCGCATCGAGAAGTATCACTGTGAATGTTGTCGCTCCCGGACTTATTGAGACTGATATGACAAGCGACCTTGGTCCTGCAAAAGATCAGATGTTGGCGATGATTCCAATGGGGCGCATTGGTCAGCCATCTGATATCGCTGGCGTTGTCGGGTTCCTTGCCAGTAACCATGCTCGCTACATCACTGGAGCGGTGATCGCTTCTGACGGTGGTCTTGCGCTCGGTCACTAGGTGGCCAGTTTTTCGCAGGATTTTTAGTACGATTACACGAGAGAAATTAAGGGGTTAATCATGGACCGTAACGAAGCATTCGCAAAATTGACCGACAACGTTGTTGAAGTACTTGCCGTTGATCCAAGCGCAGTAACTATGGAGGCCAACTTCTTTGACGACCTCGGAGCTGACAGCCTCGACCTCGTTGAGCTTGTTATGGCCCTTGAAGAGACATTCAACGTTGAAGTGGGCGAAGATGAGCTCAAGGACATTTCAACTGTTGGCGCGGCCTTCGAACTGATCTTCGCCAAGCTGTAGTGCAAGTAGCAGTAACTCCTTCCGGTCCAGTACAAGGACGACGAGTCGCTGTTACGGGTCTAGGGGCCATCTCCTGTGCAGGAGTAGGGGCAAATGCTCTCTGGCAGGCGTTGCAGAGTTCTACCCCACCTGCATCAAAGCGGATCGGTGAATTCGATGCCTCACACCTTGGTGGACCGAAAGAACTTCGTCGATTTGACCCATTCACTCTTTACGGACTTATGGCGGCTCAAGAGGCCTGGGACCAGAGTGGACTTGAAGGACCAATCCTTGATGGTGGTTCACTCGTAACGACAGGCATTGGTGGCCTACAGACAGTTCTTGAGCAGTTCCGTGTACTGAGCGAAAAGGGTCCAGACCGAGTGTCGCCATTCATGGTGCCCATGATGATGCCCAACGCGGCTACTGCAGCCGTTTCAATGCGCTTCGGCCTTGGTGGCCCGGCTGAAACAGTAACTACCGCTTGCGCCGCTGGAACTCACGCCATTGGAAACGCTGCCAGATTGATCTCTTCAGGGCGCTGCAGCGTTGTAGTAGCTGGTGGGGCCGAAGCAGTAATGGTTCCACTCTCCGAAGCTGGTTTCAAAAACATGACAGCACTGAGCAATGAAGAAATCTCTCGTCCCTTTGACGTGAAGCGCAATGGTTTCGTAATGGGCGAAGGCGCAGGAATACTTATTCTTGAAGACTGGGACCATGCACTCGCACGCGGAGCAACAATCCTTGCTGAAGTCATTGGTGCTGCATCCACCGCTGACGCCCATCACATCACTGCACCAGACCCAGAGGGTAACGGCGCGGTTCGATGCATGGAGTTAGCTCTTAGTGATGCAGGAATTGGTCCTGAGGATGTGTCGCACGTTAATGCTCACGGAACTTCGACGCCGCTTAACGACCTTGGTGAATCCGTTGCCATGAAGCGTGTTTTCACAAACGGTGTTCCACCGATCACTTCACTTAAGGGCCACCTCGGCCACTCACTATCGGCTGCTGGCGCACTTGAAGGTGTTGCATCCGTTCTTACTCTTTTGAACCAATCAATTCCTCCGACCGCTGGAACAACAGAAGTCGACCCTGAGATTGGTCTTGATGTTGTGCTCGGATCACCTCGAGAAGCTGAATTAGAAGTTGTTCTCTCTAATTCCTTCGGCTTTGGTGGTCATAACGGAAGTGTCATTTTCCGCCGCTTTCATCCTTAGAGGTTGAACCACTCTTCGTTTCTTCGCAGAACCAGACTGTTGTCGAATGCCCATTTTGCATTTCCAATGAATGCCCCAAGTCGTGCGGGATCTTTGACTCCGGGAGTTGACTCAACGCCCGATCGCACGTCCACTCCCCACACGGGATAGTTCTGAACAACGTCCGCCACATTTAGGTCACTCAGACCGCCTCCGACGATGATCGGAGTACGAAGAGCTTCATCACCAAAGACTTCTAGACAATCGACGAGATTCTCATAATCATCAACGTCGGGCATAAGTAGGTAGTCAGCTTCAGGAATAGGGACACCAGATGCATAATCAAAATCACTTGGCACGCTTCTGATGATTGAATTGACACGTTCGCCAATGTATTGGAGCTGCGACTGACTACATGGCCCATCAATTTGGACCATAGTTAAACCAATTGTGTTGGCTATCTCTACAACACGCTCAGGGAGTTCATTACGAAATACTCCTACTGAAATAGCTCCACTTGGAAGTCGCCTGACTATTTCGTGAGCATGTGTCGGTGAAACCTGCCACGCTGAAGGAAGGAAGTCAAAACTAATGGCACTGGCTCCGAGGCCAATGGAGAACAGGGCATCTTCCTCGGTGGTAACTCCCGAGATCTTTATAAAAAGGTCATCACGGAGTAGTCGCATGGCTAAAAATCTGCCTCAAAATTCAAATCAGAGAACTGAGAAAGAACTTCAGGGTCCAAAAGCGTTCTGTGAACGAGTGCGAGTGCTTGAAATGCGCCCTCGACAGCTACACAGCTTGTTATCCCCCTGGGTCCATCCGGACCCTTAGACATGACTGCCTCGTTAATTCGATCGAGAGACGGTCCCGTTACTCGAACAAGCCTCCACGGAACACTTGATCCTCGGGCATCAAGTCGGCCGACCAATTCTTGTCCGGTAAAGCAACCTTTTGTAAACGATATTGATTCGCTAACAACTCTTGTGCCATAACACTGAGGAGTCAGTGACAGCTCGCATTCATTGGCACCAATCCAACCGGCTGCAATTTGTTCCGATAGTGAGGAGAAAGGACCAGCGTCAATTTCACTGACTTCGATTGTGCATTTCACGCGTAAATGGAATCTACGAAGTCGAGCAACTGACATCTCACTCAGCTTGCGCTCAACCATGAGTGCAAATCCGTCCTCCAGCTTTCGTATAAATAAAGCCGCAATGACCGAGGAGTCAGGTTGAAGAAGCAGCGACCAGGATCCAGACGCGTTTATCGAAGAGAGATCTTGTGTTAATTGTCCCTGGAGAAATGACTCGCTATCTGGCCCATTGACCAGAATCTCGGACCACAGCAATTGTGTGTCTGTTGAATTCATTACTTGAGTACCCACTACCTATTACGCTATTCGCCACCGCAACAATTTGCACCGATTACTAAAGGTAATGCTTAATGTCCATCCAGAACGAACTGAATACGATCACTTCGACGCTTAATGAACTCTCGCACCGCATCACCACGCTCGTTGAGGCTGAAGGCCCAGCGCTCGAAGCAGATACCTACACAGAGCTCGTTGCGGCAGAAAGAACAATAGGAGCCCTGCTTCGTAGACTCAACAGAGTTGCTGGACGAATCAATTAATTGTCGAAGTAGCATTTGAACATGGCTAATTGGATCTCAACGACAAAGTTGACAGATGAACAACGCCTTGATGTTCTCGCACTTCTCAATCGAACCGACGCGGTTCTTGGCAGAGAGGCCATTGATGAGTCGCGCCGTCGAAGCGTCGTTCATGGCTGGAGCGCCCAGCACTGGCTCGCCCATGAAGATGCTCAGCTAATCGGATATGCGATTGGAAGTCCCGTTGCGAACACCACACTTGAGATGTGTGGTGGCGGATTTGATCAATCCCTCTTAGAAGCAGTGCTTTCGGAGCATGGCTCAATTCAGTGGTGGTTGCGAGCTCCAAAGTCAAAAACAACCGGAAAAATTATTCGGACCCTTCAACTACTTCGCATTGAACTTCCGGTTTCGACCATTGCAATACCTGAAGGGTCAGTACTTCGGCCATTTGAATCTAAGACTGACAAGGAATCCTGGCTTCTGCAAAACAACTCAGCATTCGCACATCATCCTGAACAGGGCACTTGGGACATCAAAGATCTCGAAGACCGAATTGCAGAGCCATGGTTTGATCCATCTGGGTTTTTACTCCTTGAAATCGACGGAAAACTTTGTGCTTCGTGTTGGACAAAAGTTCACGAACTTCACCCAGATCGTTCCGGAGAGATCTACGTGATTTCAGTAGACCCAAATTCACAGGGAAAAAACCTAGGTCGAATTATGGTCACACAAGGTCTGGCGGCGCTTCACAGAAAAGGCGTCAACAACGCAATACTTTTCGTCGACGAATCAAATGAACCTGCAAGAAAGCTTTATGAATCAATCGGTTTCTCATTAATTCGTGAAGATCAGCTCGTTCTGTTTCAGAATTAATTACTTCCGACCACGTGTCCGAGGAAATACGTAACTCCTGAAGCAAGGGCCGCAATAAACAATTGACGCAATGCCCATCTGGTGATTCCACGACCTGTGAACCAACCAACCACTCCTCCAGCTGCTAACGATCCAACAACCGCAAACGCCATTGAAATGTTCGCAGTGTTACCACTAGCAGTGAAGAGCCATGGCAGAAGGGGAACCAGCGCACCAACGGCGAACGCCGCAAAGGAGGAAAAGGCAGCAACGAAGGGTTTTCCTCCTGATGATGGGTCGATACCAAGCTCTTCACGAACATGAGTCACCAGTGCGAGTTCTGGGTCGCGCATGAGGTCTACTGAAAGACGCTCCGCTAAGTCACTATCGATGCCGCGGTCAATGAATAATTGACGAAGTTCCTTTTGCTCACCTTCAGGATTTGCCAGTAATGCAGCGCGTTCAACTGAAACTTCGTAATCAACCAATTCCTTCTGTGCGCGAACTGAAATGTATTCGCCGCTAGCCATTGAAAATGCGCCAGCTACGAGCCCAGTAAGCCCCACTAGGCGCACAACACTGTGTCCGGGATTAGCTCCCACAAATCCAAGAATTAGCGAGATGTTGGTGATCAGTCCGTCGCTGAAGCCGAACACTGAAGCCCTGAACCAGGTGTCAAAAACGGGACGATGGTGCTCAGATTCATGCTCTTGGTTCATAAATCCAGCATACGGCAACGGCAGGTGAATTTGCTGTGAAAAAAGACATTAGAGTTTGCCTAGGAGGTTCATAATGACTACACAAGTGAACAGCATTGACGAATTAAAGGCCTTAATTGGAACTCACGTTGGCTACGGCGAATACCTAACCGTTACCCAAGAAGCAGTGAATCAATTCGCAGACGCAACTGGAGACCACCAGTGGATCCACATTGATCCCGTACGTGCAGCAGCCGGACCATTCGGAGGAACAATTGCACACGGCTACATGACACTTTCGCTGATCCCTGCTCTACTAAACGGCGTGATGCAAGTAGCCGGAGTAAAAATGGGTGTTAACTACGGATCGAACAAGGTTCGCTTTACCTCCCCTGTTCTTGTTGGATCACAAGTACGAGCTGGCTCAACACTTGTCGCTGTCGAAGAAATTCCAGGTGGCGCACAAGTGACTATGGACATCGTCATTGAAATCAAGGACGCCCCGAAGCCAGCCTGCTTTGCACAGATAGTAACTCGTTACTACACATAAACAGTGATCGACAGTTCCCTTCCCCAAGGTGAAGAAAAGACGCGTCAAGTACGCGCAATGTTCGACACGATTGCGCCTCGTTATGAATTTGTAAACAAACTCATGACCTTCGGCCTTGACGTGAGGTGGCGTCGCCGAGCGGTTTCAGACCTTCGTCTGGCGAAGAAAAGCCTTGTTCTCGACATTGCTGCAGGAACTGGTGACTTCACACGTGAACTCACACGGCAGGGGCACAAAGCTGTGGCTACTGACCTTAGTTTTGGAATGCTTGACGCAGGTAGGCAAATGCCAGACAGAGTTCAAGCCGATGCATCCAAACTCCCTTTTCGAACCGCCAGCTTCGATGGTGTGACGTGTGGCTATGCACTAAGAAATTTCACTGACCTTGCAGGAACGTTTGACGAAATGGCACGCATACTTCGCCCTGGTGGACGACTATCAATTCTAGAAATCGCCGAACCAGAATCAGGTCTACTCCGAACAGGATTCCAGATCTGGTTCCGAAAAATTGTTCCCTTTATTGGATCAATTCTTTCTGACCGAAGGGCTTATCAGTACCTCCCAAAGTCAACTGCCTACCTACCCACCGCTCATGAAATCGTGAAGATGCTCAATGCATCAGGCTTTAGTGCAGTGAACCACCGAAAGGTTATGGGCGGTCTCAGTCAGCAATTTATTGCTACGAGGGCTCAATGAAATTCGTTCGAGAAGTAATTCCTGCCCAAAGTGTTGAGGTGCTTCGTGCGCTCGGTGCTCGAGATGGCTGGTTGATTGAAAATTCTGAAGTAATTCGAATTGGATTTGGAAACGTCGCCGACAAGATTGTTCTCGCTGGTGGCTTGGAACCGGACTTTGCCGCAACTGACCAACTTCGCTCTCACGAATTGTCGGGTGTAGCTGGGCCATCAGGTACAGGAATTGTTGCATTTGGATCACTTGCTTTCGACAGGACTGCTCCAGGAAATCTGGACATTCCAGAGTTCTCGATCACCCAAACTGCCAACGGTGAGGCTTGGCTTTCGAGGCTCGAATCTTCAATTGACTGGCAACAGCACATTGCATCAGTCCTATTACCTACGCAGGAAACTCAGAGTCTCAGGTCAATTAGCTTTCTTCCAACACCTGAAGAATATGCTCACAACGTTGCACTTGCGGTTGAAATTCTCCGCAGAAAAGAGATCGTAAAAGTAGTTCTGGCGAGATCTGTCAGTGGTTCTGTTCCTGAGATTCTTGACCCTGCCGCTATCACTGCACGTCTTAAGACGAGAGAACCAATCTGCACGCTCTACAGTCTTCCTACTGAAGATGGGCGCAGATTTGTTGGTGCGAGCCCCGAGCTATTACTCAGGAGAACCGGAGCGAATGTGCTCTGCCATCCACTCGCTGGAACGATTGCGCTGCCTCCTAATGTTCAACCAGATGACTATCAGAATTGGCTTCTAGGTAGTTCGAAAAATTTGCATGAGCACGAGGTTCCCGTAAACGAAATTGTTACCGCACTAGCAACTGTGTACGAAAATGTAGAGGCCGACGCCACGCCTTCAATTGT
This sequence comes from Acidimicrobiaceae bacterium, assembly GCA_037143535.1. GTDB lineage: Bacteria > Actinomycetota > Acidimicrobiia > Acidimicrobiales > RAAP-2 > RAAP-2. Next base: position 7,515 of record JBAWYN010000040.1, read on the forward strand.
GACCTTGCGAACACTTGCTCACCTTGGGACTTGGATCAAGGCCAGCGTCGAACACGAGGTTGACTCTCCAGACGCTCTAGAGGTCCTACGACTTCTCCACCCAACAGCTGCCGTAGGAGGAATTCCCCGTAAGGACTCCTACGATCTCATTCAAAAGCTTGAAGACCATGACCGAGGTCACTATGCGGGACCAGTTGGCTGGGTTGATGCCAGAGGTGATGGTGAGTGGTGGATTGGCATCAGAGGAATTTTGCTTCATGAAAATACCTTTGAGGCATGGGCTGGTGCAGGAATTGTCAGTGAATCAGATCCCACCGCTGAGCGCGAAGAGACGAGAGCGAAGCTCGCGAGCGTGCTCTCTTCAGTATTAGTTGACAGCGTTCAGTGAGCTTTAATCCCAAAAGGGCGACCTAGTGCCCATTTGGTTACAAGAAGAAGCGCCTCAA
>JBAWYN010000041.1:0-7714 GCA_037143535.1 Acidimicrobiaceae bacterium
AATGAGCAACCTCCCGGCTGCAGGCGTTTACACCGTCGACTCAGTACACAGTTCAATCGGTTTTACCGTTCGCCACCTCGTAGCTTCAAAAGTTCGTGGCACGTTCAACGACTTTGAAGGAACCGTCACAATTGGCGAAACACCTGAAACTTCAACAGTGGAAGCAACCGTTAAGGCAGCTTCAATTTCAACCAATAACGAAATGCGCGATGGTCACCTTAAGTCGTCAGACTTCCTTGAAGAAGAGAAGTTCCCAACCCTTAACTTGAAGTCAACTTCAATTAAGTCAAAGGGCGGCGATGACTACGAGCTGGTGGCAGACCTCACCATCAAAGGTGTTACCAAGCCAATTACGTTCGCACTTGAGTTCCTAGGTTCTGGTCCATCAATGACTCCAGGTGTATCAGTTGCTGGCTTTGAAGCGAAGGGTGAGTTTGACCGCCGTGACTTCGGAGTTGACTTCGAAGGTGCTCTTGAAAATGGATCGCTCGTAGTTGGCCACAAAATTGGTCTTGAATTCAACATTGAGGCTGCTTCACAGGCCTAAGTCGGTTGTTTTGCTTGATGCCGGGGGCTTTTTGTCCCCGGCATTTTGCTTACTACGATAGACCTATGAGTGAAAACGAAAAAGGCAAGCACAAAGGCGTTAAGGCGTCTCTTGGAATTGTTGGAATTCTCTCAACGATTGTCTCGGTCTGGTGGTTCGCATTACGTCCTCGCCGCAAAAAAGACAAAGAATAATTTCTTAAGGCACCAATAACGCTGCACACTCAGTAGCGTTGTGTTCCATGGCTTACGTTGCGCTCGCACCACTTCGACACCGAAGTTTTGCCCTCGCCGTAATCTCAAATTTCACTTCCTCAATTGGAACATGGATGCAGAGTGTTGCGCTTGGTGTTTATTTCACTGAAACCACGCACAACCCTGTTTGGCTCGGACTCCTGACATTTTGCGGATGGTTGCCAGCAATTATTGGCTCGCCCCTAGGCGGCATTGTTGCGGACCGTTTTGATCGACAAAAGTGGATTCAGCTCAACAACTTGATTATGACTGTCACAGCAACACTGCTTGCGGTTGCACTTTTCATGCACCACTTAACGCCATTTATTGCTTGCACGCTCGCACTCATTGAAGGTCTGTCAAGTTCTTCATCTTGGGCGGGGTGGCAGTCACTGCTTCGAGACCTTGTTGATACCGATGAAGTAGTCGCTGCGATTTCGCTCTCCTCAGCTCAATTCAACTTGGGAAGAATTATTGGTCCAGTGCTGGCAGCGGTGGCACTCGGATTCGGGTCTCCCGCAATCTGTTTTGTGGCGAATGCTGTTTCATTTGCCGTTGTCGTCATCATGTTCTTCTTTGTCAAAACCAAGCCTCGTGCAAAAGTTCTTACAAAAGTTCAACCATTAAAAGAACTCGTGGTTGGAATGAAGCAAGCGTGGCGCGTTCTTGGATGCCGGTATCCAATCATTGGTGTTGGAATTGTTGGACTTATCATCAGCCCATTCATCACACTTATTCCAGCGATGGCAATTGATGTTCTGCACTCTGGAAGAGTTGGAACTTCTTGGCTCGTGACGGCTCAAGGAGTGGGCGCCGTAATTGCCGCGTTTACGCTTCCTGCCGTTACCCGCAGAAAATCACGTGCACACGTCATTAAGTATTCAATGGCGATGCTCGCAATCGGTGATTTTCTTTATGCCGTCTCGCCTAATTTTGTTTGCGCAATGTTGTCGCTTACTTTGCTCGGGGGAGCCTACGTTGGCGCACTAAATGGTTTCAATGCTGCAGTACAGCTGTACGCTCCAGTCTCAGAGCGGTCTCGAATCCTGAGTCTCTACACATTGTCGCTCTCGGTGTTTTATCCATTCGGCGCGTTACTGCAGTCGTGGTTATCCAAACTTGTGGGAATTAGGGAAATAACTGAAATATCTGCAGGACTAATGGCCCTAGTTGTTATATACCTTGTTATCCGAGGCGAAAAGGTGTGGTCTGCCATTAGCGGTCCAGTGGTCGAGGCTCAGTAAATACTGCCAGAATAGAGGTATGCCCTTTATCTCTATAAACCCAGCGACCGAAGAAGTAAACGCAACGTACGACACGCACAGCGACGCGCACGTACAGGCGGAAATTGGACGCGCTCACGAAGCATTCGACTCATGGAAGAAGCTCTCCTTTGCCGATCGAGCATTGCTCATGGTCAGGGCTGCAGAACTACTTGAAAGTGAAATACCAGTTACTGCTGAACTAATGAGTTCTGAAATGGGCAAGACCTTCGCCGCCGCAAAGGGTGAAGCAGCAAAGTGTGCGAGCACTATGCGCTATTACGCCGAGCACGCTGAGTCATTGCTACTAACGCAAAGTGTAAAAACACCAGCAAAAAATAGCGGTGTTCGCTACGACCCAATTGGTGCACTCTTTGGTGTTATGCCTTGGAACTTTCCACTTTGGCAAATCACCCGTTTCGTTGCTCCAAACCTGATGGCGGGAAATGTTGTTCTTATTAAGCACGCACCAAACGTTCCTGGCTGTGCGCAGTACATCGCTGACCTTTTCAAACGAGCTGGATTTCCTGAGGGTGTCTACACGAATCTCTTTGTCGAGATCGAACAAGTAGAAGCAATAATTGCCGACCCTCGTATCCAGGGCGTAACGCTTACTGGTTCTGAGCGCGCTGGTCGCAGTGTCGCGGCACTCGCTGGTAAGTACTTAAAGAAGTGTGTGCTGGAGCTTGGTGGGTCTGACCCATTTATTGTTGCGAGTTCTGCAGACATGGATCACACGATTCCACTAGCCGTTACTGCACGTGTGCAGAACAACGGACAAGCATGCATCGCAGCTAAGCGTTTCATAGTTGTTAAGGACCGTGCCGAAGAGTTCACCACAAAGTTCTCTGAAGCCATGAAGGCAGTGCCTGTTGGATCACCAATGGAGCCAACTACCGTTCTCGGGCCACTCGTAAATAAGTCTCAGTACGAACTGATTACTGCTCAGGTTGCAGACTCAATTTCAAAGGGTGCAGTAGTGCACGCTGGTGGCGCACCGCTAGAGGGCAAGGGCTACTTCTATCCAGCAACAGTGCTTTCGAGCGTTCCTAGTACTTCACGTGCTGGATGCGAAGAGCTCTTTGGTCCAGTTGCGGTTGTGCATGTTGTTGAGGACCTCGCAGCAGCAATTGAACTCGCAAACGCCACGCCGTGGGGGCTCGGCGCAATGATTTACGCCACTGACGAAAAGGAAATCCACCAAGCAATCGTTGGAATTGATGCAGGCATGGTTTTTGCAAACGCGAACGTTGCATCTATGCCAGAGCTGCCTTTTGGTGGAACTAAAAGTTCAGGTTTCGGTCGCGAATTAGGTGCGAATGGTATTCGTGAATTCATGAATGCCAAGACGTTCTACGTGGCATGACGCAACTGTATTTCGATCACGCGGCTTCCGCGCCAAGACGTGACGAAGTTGTTGCTGCAATGGAGCAGTGGCAGCACGGTGTAGTCGGTAACCCATCAGGCGCACACCGAGCTGCACGTGAAGCACGAAAAGCAGTTGAAGATGCCCGTGACGAAGTTGCGGCGTTCTTAGGCGCAAAGCCTGGGAACGTAATCTTCACTGGTGGAGGCACTGAAGCGTGTCACCTTGCGGTTGCTGGTGTGGTTAATAAACACCGTAGGAACAATCCAACGACGTCTGTCGTGGTTTCAAAAATCGAGCACCATGCAGTTCTCGACTGCGTTGAAATGTTGGAACGTGACTACGACAACGTGAGCGTTCGGTATGTTGACGTTGACGCTGAAGGTGTGCTCGACATTTCTTCACTTGAGTCGCAACTTTCTGATGACACTGCACTCGTGAGTGTGATGTCAGCAAACAATGAGACAGGTGTTATTCAGCCAATTGGTGCAGTAGCTAGTGCAGTCGGTGGCAGAAGTGTTACTCACACAGACGCAGTTGGGGCAGCTCCATACATTGATCTTGTGGAGTTCACTAAAGACATTGACATGATTTCAATTTGTTCGCACAAGATTGGTGGCCCAGTTAATTCAGGCGCCCTCATTCTTAGGAGTGACATTTCTTTCGATGCAGTTATTCCTGGAGGTGGCCAAGAAAAAGGTCATCGAGGTGGCACCGTAGATGTCGCCGCAGCTGTTGGCCTGGCAGCTGCCGTAAAGGCAACCATGAAGGATCATGAGCAGACAGTAAAGCGCGCCACCGCTTATCAAGATCAGATTATTGCTGCAGCAAAGCAGTTGAAGAATTGCGAAGTGACTTCAATTACCGCAGCACGACTTCCTGGAACAGTGCATCTCACCTTTGACGGCATTGCGAGTGATGAACTTCTTTTCTTGCTCGATCAAGAAGGAGTCTGTGCGAGTGCTGCTGCTAGTTGTTCCAGTGGCGCCGCAGAGCCGAGTCATGTCCTCTCTGCAATGGGGGTGCCTCTCAGCAAGGCCAGGGGATCGCTTCGACTTTCATTTGGTGGCGAGACAAAACCTGAAGAAGTTAATGCCCTTATTGAGATTCTGGGCCAAGTAGTCAGTCGCCTACAGGCCTAAACCCCAGTGACACTGGGGGCTGGCAGAATGGAACAGTGAAAGTTCTTGTAGCGATGAGTGGCGGCGTTGATTCGTCAGTTGCGGCTGGCCTGCTCATTGAGCAAGGTCACGAAGTCGTGGGCGCAACATTGAAGCTTTGGGGCGGCGTTAGTGACTCAGGCTGCTGCTCAGTTTCAGATGTTGACGATGCTCGCCGAGTCGCACAAGTACTCGGAATTGACCATCACGTCTTTAACTACACCGATGAATTCGAAAAGCACGTGGTGGAGCCATTCGTTGCCGGTCACGCAGCTGGCCAGAGCCCGAACCCTTGCATTGAGTGCAATCGTTTCTTGAAGTTCGGTCTTCTCTTCGAGCGCGCTAAGCGACTTGGTTTCGAAAAGGTTGCCACTGGCCACCACGCACAGGTAATGGAACGAGACGGAAAGCATTTTCTTGTACGCGGTGAAGACAACCAGAAGGATCAAAGCTACGTTCTTGGTTATCTCACCGAAGAAGAACTTTCAATGTTGCTTCTTCCAATTGGCCACATGAACAAGACAACAGTTCGAAGCGAAGGAGAACGACTCGGTCTTCGCACCTGGGACAAGCCTGATTCCCAAGACGTCTGCTTTATTGAAGCATCGAAGGGCAGAGAAGTCTTTCTTCGCAGTCGAATTCCAGTCACCTCGGCAAAAATTATTGACCGAACAACTGGTGAAGTTCTCGGTGAGACCGAGACTGCAGAGCTAATGACTGTTGGACAGCGCCGAGGAGTGCTGCCCGGTCGTGATGGTGAAAAGCGCTACGTTTCGAAGGTTGACATTGCGAGCCAACGTGTTGAAGTTGGAACTCTGGAACAGATTCTTATTTCTCGTATTGCGCTTGACGAGTCGTCACTTACTTTCTCGCATGAAGACTTGCGCGACGGTGCAACAGTTTTGGCTCAGTGGAGCGCTCACGGAATTCCAAAGCGTGCCACTCTTCGAAATGAAAATGGCTGGCACATTGAACTTCACGAACCAGCACGACCGGTTGCTGTGGGTCAGTCAGTTGTCCTCTACCGTGAAAGTGAACCAACGATTGTTGAGGGTGCCGCAATCGTGGCCCCATCGTGAAAGTAAAAGAGCGCGCAGCGTGGCTGCGCAGTGAAATAGCTCGACACAATGCTTCGTATTACGTGCATGACGCACCAGAAATTCCAGACGCAGACTATGACGAACTTGTTCGCGAACTTAGAGCGCTTGAAGAAGAACACCCTGAACTTCGAGAAGACACCTCGGTTACTCAAAAAGTAGGCGCAGAGCCTTCGACCGTATTTAGTGAGGTTGTTCACGTCGAAAAGATGCTGTCACTTGACAATGTTTTTGACACCGACGAACTTGAACAGTGGGCGCTGCGTGCCGCCAAAGGACTCTCGATTGATGTTGATGAGCTTGATTTTGCGGTGGAACCGAAGATTGATGGCTTGGCACTCTCCATTACCTACGTCGACGGGCAACTTATCCAGGCAGCCACTCGAGGTGACGGCCGAGTTGGCGAAGACGTGACGGACAACGTGAAGACAATTAAGAACGTCCCAAAGTCGTTAAAGGGAGCTACTGGGCGAGTTGAAGTCCGAGGTGAAGTATTTCTCGCCAAGTCTGACTTTGAAGAGCTGAATAAGCGCCAGCGCGATGCTGGTGCCAAAGAATTTGCTAATCCCAGAAATGCCGCGGCTGGAAGTTTGCGCCAAAAGGATTCAGCCGCAACAGCGCAGCGCCCGCTTTCTTTCCTTGGATATCAGTTAGTGGACTTAGACAACAGTCTGAATTTCTCTAGCTACAAGGCAACCATTGATCAACTCAGTAACTGGGGGTTTCTTACTGCTGGCGAACTAAGTGTTGAACGTGGTGTCAAGAAGATGGTTGCACGGAGTTCTTGGTTCGAAGAACATCGCCACAGCCTTGTCTATGACATTGATGGCGTTGTCATCAAGATAGACAACCTTGCTCAGCGAGAAGATCTTGGATTCACCTCACGTGCTCCACGATGGGCAATTGCCAGAAAACTTCCGCCAGAAGAGAGAACCACTCGTCTCCTCGCCATTGAGGTTTCCATTGGCCGCACCGGCAGAGCAACTCCGTATGCAGTTCTTGAACCAGTGGTTGTTGCGGGTTCCACTGTGTCAATGGCGACACTTCATAATCAAGACCAAGTTGCACTAAAAGATGTTCGCCCAGGTGACTTGGTGATTGTTCGAAAAGCCGGCGACGTAATTCCTGAAGTTGTTGCAGCGGTGCCAGAAAAGGACTTCAAGAGAAAGTCACCTTGGAAGTTTCCAACGAAGTGCCCTGAATGTGGTGGGCAATTGGAGCGCGTGGGTGAAGAGTCAGATACGTACTGTGTGAACGCATCATGTCCCGCACAACAGATGCAACAAATAATTCACTTCGCATCAAGAGGTGCTCTCGACATTGAAGGCCTCGGTGAGCAAAGGGTTTCTCAATTGCTAGAAGCTGGACTTATTAATGATGTAGCGGACCTCTTCACACTTGATGTTGAACGGATTGCTGCGCTTGAAGGTCTCGGCGAGTTATCTGCCAATTCTCTAGTGAGCGCAATTGAGGGCGCTAAAACAATGCCGCTCAGCCGTGTGCTCGTCGGCCTCGGTATTCGCCACGTTGGACCAGTGGCCGCGCGTGAAATTGCCAAAGTGTTTCGAACGTACGATGCACTGAAGACAGCGCCACTCGAAGTTCTAGAAGCTATTGACGGTATTGGTCCAGTCATTGCACAGTCAATGTTTGAGTTTGCCCGTGACCCAGAGAGTGCTCAACGCCTCGACAAACTCAAAGCATCAGGCGTGGCACTGATTGAGCCTGAAGTAAGCAATTCTCTCGAACAGACGCTCAGTGGCAAAGCAGTAGTTGTTACTGGATCAGTTGATGGCTACTCTCGCGACAGCGCCGAAGCCGCAATTATTGCCAGGGGAGGCACTTCTCCAGGATCGGTCTCTAAGAAGACGTACTGCGTTGTTGTTGGTGACGCCCCAGGTGCTTCAAAGGTCAGCAAAGCCGAAGAATTGGGCATTCCCATGATTCCCGGAAGCCAGTTTGAATCCCTATTAAATAAAGGCGATTACGAGGCAAGCCTTCCTTAACTAGGGTTATAGACCTAATGGCGTCTACATTCAACCCAAATTA
>JBAWYN010000042.1:0-7588 GCA_037143535.1 Acidimicrobiaceae bacterium
GAGAAATCAACATGAAACTCGTTGATGCGCAAGAAGGCCGACGCTTTCTGGACCGACTCGTGGGCTACGAAGTATCTCCAGTTCTATGGCGTGCAGTCGATAAGGCACGCTCTGCTGGGCGAGTGCAGTCGGTTGCCATCAAGCTGGTGTGTGAGCGCGAACGAGAGCGCATGGCGTTTAGATCAGCGACCTGGTTTGACGTAACGGCAGTTCTTAACGCGAAGAGCGCAACATTTGACGCCACGCTCGAATCAATCAATGGTGCAGCACTTGCTACAGGAAAGAATTTTGACTCCCTTGGTCAACTTGACTCAAAGAATCCAGTTGAAGTTCTCACGCAGTCATCAGTTGACTCGATTGCAGAAAAACTAATTGGCGCGAAAGTTTCTATCACTTCGATTGCATCAACTCCTCGTACGCAAAAACCTCAACCACCATTCATGACTTCATCGCTTCAGATTGAAGCAAGTCGCAAACTTCGTTTTGACCCAGAGCGCACCATGCGTGCAGCACAGCGTCTCTACGAACAAGGTTGGATCACCTACATGCGTACTGACTCGACAACATTGTCTGACGAAGCCATCAACGCAGCACGCTCAATGGCCGCTTCAATGTTTGGTGATGACTACGTTTCTGACGTTCCACGTCGTTATGACCGCAAGGTTAAGAACGCCCAAGAAGCTCACGAAGCGATTCGCCCTGCTGGCGAAACTTTCAAAACACTCGATGAAGCACAGAGCTCACTCGGCGGCGATGAACTCATGGTGTACGACCTCATTTGGAAGCGCACCATTGCTTCTCAAATGGTTGACGCGAAATTAACGCAGGACAAAGTGCGTCTCACAACGACACTGACTGGAATCAGTGGTTTTAGCGGTGACGTAGAAGCAGGGCTCAGCGCTACTGGACTTCGTATTGAGTTCCCAGGTTTCCGTCGTGCCTACGTAGAAGGCATGGATGACCCAGAAGCAGAACTCGCAGATCAAGAGCGCATCCTTCCTCCACTCAGCGAAGGAGAAGTTGTTCCAGTAGTCAGTGCTGAAGCAAAGGGTCACGACACTCAACCGCCGGATCGTTATTCAGAAGCGACACTGATTAAGAAGATGGAAGAACTCGGCATTGGCCGTCCATCAACGTATGCGTCAGTTATGAAGACAATCGACCGTCGCGGCTACGTATGGAAGAAGGGCAAGTCACTCGTTCCTGCATATCGTGCGTTCGCAGTTGTGAACTTGCTGCAGACGTACTTCTCTGACCTCGTTGACTACCAGTTCACTGCAGCGATGGAAGACCAGCTCGACGAAATCGCCCAAGGAACGCAAGACCTTGTTCCGTGGCTCGAGAAGTTTTACTTCGGGAACCCTGCGGCCACAACAGAGCTCGCAAAGATGGGTCTCGAGCACATGACTCAGACCAAGCATGAGTTCGATTTCGCTGCCATTAACTCAATCCAGCTTGGTGTTGCACCAGATGGTGTTGAGGTTTCAGTTCGCTCAGGTCGCTACGGTCCGTACCTCATTCACGGTGAAGACAAAGCATCAATTCCTGAAGCGACGGAACCGGACTCACTCACGGTTGAACACGCGTTAGCTTTGCTCGCTGCACCAAGCAACGACCGTGAACTCGGAACTGATGACGAGACCGGACTGCCTATTTTCCTTAAGGCTGGTCGCTACGGCCCGTACGTTCAAGTCGGAGAAATGACGAATCCGAAGGAGAAGCCAAAGACTGCTTCTCTCTTTACGACAATGACGCTCGAAGATATGACCCTGGAAGACGCTAAGAAAATCTTGTCGCTTCCTCGCACCATTGGTGATCACCCAGAAGGCGGTGATCCGATCTTGGTGCAGAACGGCCGCTACGGTCCGTACATCACGTGGGGCAAAGAAACTCGTTCGCTTGAATCAGAGGATCAAATCTTTGAGATTGACCTTGCTGGTGCACTGGCACTCTTGGCACAACCCAAGCAACGAGGTCGCAGGGCCGCGGCTGGGCCGTTGAAGGATCTTGGTGAGGACCCAGTTACTAAGCGCAACGTAGTTGTGAAGAACGGAAAGTTCGGACTCTATGTAACCGACGGGGAAGTGAACGCCACACTTCGACTCGGCGATACGCCAGAAACGATTTCACTCGACCGTGCATGCGAACTTCTTGCTGAACGACGTAACGCTGATCCTTCTACTGCTCGACCACGTAAGGCTGCGAAAAAGACTGCCAAGAAAGCAGCCAAGAAGCCAGCTAAAAAAGCAACCGCTAAGAAAACTGCAGGGGCTGCAAAGCGTGAAGCTGTAGCGAAGGGCGCAAAAGTAAACGCTGCGCTCGCACAAACCGCCAAGTCGGACGACGAATAATGACTCGAGGGATCTTCCTCGTGTTTGAAGGTATCGACGCGAGTGGTAAATCAACGCAGGCCAAGCGCATTGCTAAAGAACGCGATGCGCTCTTTACATTTGAACCTGGTGACACTGCGGTGGGAAAAGATCTTCGACGCTGGCTGCTTGATGCAGCAACACCAATGAAGCCTGAAACAGAAGCACTGCTGATGACCGCAGACCGCTCGCACCACGTCGACACTCTCATCAAACCGACACTTGAAAGTGGAAAGAGTGTTGTTGCAGATCGTTTCTATGCGTCAACCCTTGCGTACCAAGGGTATGGACGTGGTGTGGACATCTCGCAACTACGTGCGGCGACACAACTAGCTATTGGTGACTGCTTGCCGGAGCTAACGATTCTTATTGATCTTCCAGTTGACGTTGCTAATGAACGACGCGAACGAAATGCCAAAGACCGATTTGAGTCTTCCGACATTGATTTTCACAACCGAGTCCGTAGTGGCTATTTAGAACTGGCAAAGACCGACGTTGTTGAGTGGTTTGTTGTAGATGGCACGAAATCAGAGTCAGAAGTTGCTGCGCTGATTGATGAGCGCCTCGCCGCATTACCTTGGTGATATGACTGACGTTTTCGCTCGCATAGTTGGACAAGACAGTGGCGTAGCGGCAATGCGCCAATTTGTCCGCAACCCTGTTCATGCTTATCTTTTCTCCGGCCCAGTTGGTTCAGGGCTTCACGACGTTGTAGTTACGTTTAGCGCCGCACTCCAGTGTGAAAACCATGGGTGTGGATCGTGTGAGACGTGCAGGCTTGCGCTCGGTGAACTCGACTCAGATGTCCACTTTGCTGAGCGAACTGGTATTTCATGGCGAATTGATGAACTGCGAGAAGCAGAACGTATTTCTCGACGTCGACCAATTGGTGGTGGCTACCAGATTGTTGTTATTGAAGATGTGGAGCTAACGACAACTGGAGCTTCGCCTTCAGCGTCGGCACTTCTTAAATCTTTAGAAGAGCCACCACAGAAGACAATCTTTCTTCTCACAGCAGAAGATTTACCGGAACAGCTCACCACCATTATGTCGAGATGTGTCGAGATAAAACTCAAGAGCCTTAGCGAGGAGGACCTCGAAGCACTACTAATTCGAGACGGTGCAATTCCACAAGCTGCGCGCACCGCCGCGTTAGCTGCGAATGGCAATCTTCGTCGTGCACAAGTTTTGGTTCGAGACGCTGAGCTTGCAAAGAGAATCGCGCAGTGGCGCACAATTCCGGACCGTCTTCGAGGCTCAACTTCTGATGCTGCAATTCTGGTTGAAGAACTAACTAGTGCAATTGACTCAGCGATTGCACCGCTTCAGGTAATGCAAGATGAAGAGTTACAAATGCTTATTGCTAACGCTAAAGAAATGGGACAACGTTCTGTCGCGAATAGAAAAGACATTGAAGCACAGTTCAAACGTGAACAACGTCGTTTTCGAATTGAAGAGCTCAAGTTCGGTTTTACTGCACTAACTAATGCGTATCGAGAGCGACTGACAGACGGCTTAGTTGAAGTTGAAGAAAACGCCGCTCGTGGTGAACATCGCGTGGGTGCATCGATGAAAGCAATTGAAGCAGTTGCCGGGACGTCTCGTCTACTCACACTCAATGTTGATGAGGGTTTGCTGCTCAACGACTTGATGCTCACCCTGATGCAGTTGTAATTTCTCGGTTAGTATTTTTTCCTCGCCTGGGTAGCTCAGTTGGTAGAGCAACGCATTCGTAATGCGTAGGTCAGGGGTTCGAATCCCCTCTCAGGCTCCAAGGTGTGCGGTCTTAACGAAGAAAGGCTCGGACGTCTACTTTTCTGTTGCAGGCCAGAGATCCTTCACGGGCCAACTGCAAGGCAACATCGTGACTAGGGACGTCAATAATCCAAAATCCACTTATGTATTCATCTGACTCAATGAGTGGACCATTGGTACTTTGTGATTTCCCAGCACGGTTATCAACAACAGTTGACATATGAGATGGTTCGATTCCCGCCGCCATAATCCAGTAACCGCTTGCCTCTAGTTGATCATTGAACGCATCAATTGCTACGTGAACATCACTCGGATCAATTGTTCCGGGTTGTCTATCAATGACACAAAGCATGTAACGCATGTCGAAGACTTTCTAGTTAGTTACCGCGCGAGCGAAGTCTTTTGATCGCTCTTCCCAGTTTAGATAACGGTCAAAACTGGGGGCACCGGGTGAAAGAAGTACGACTCCGCTGGCTCCGAGAAACCCGGTTCCAGTACTGAGCGCTTCGTCCATAGATTGAAAACTCGAATGGGCAATTTCTGCATTGAGCTTCATTGTCTCTTCAACAATGCGTATCCCAGCAGGACCCATGGAGAGAAGCATCGTTGGCCGAGTTCTTGCCGCAATAGCTTTGGCGAGCGGAGCGTAGTCAACTCCGCGGTCAAAACCACCAACGAGTAACGCTAGAGGCACGTCTTTGAAAACTTCAAGTGCGGCAACAGCTGGAAGAACTGATGTTGCGAGCCCATCATCTACGAACTTGATTCCATTCTTCTCAGCCACAAGGGTTAAGCGACCACTGAGAGGAACAAAAGAAGTTGCATTTCTACTCACAGCAGCGTGGACTTCGCTGCGCGGGGTGTTCGTAACGAAGGAAACGACTTCTAGCGCAAGTGCCACGTTGGCGTGACTGTGCTCACCAAGCAAGTGCAGTTCTTCGGTGAGCGAAGAGGTGTCTGAATCCACGAGTACAACTGTCCCACCAATTTGAGAAGACTCAGAGCGAATCACTTCGTTGTTTGCGGCGAATGTTGTGTGCTCTCCGGCTGCTCTGGTGAGTTGAAGCTTGTCGCTCCTGTATTGCTCGAGAGAGCCGTGCCAATCAATGTGGTCTGACCCGAGTGAAGTGAGAACAACCGTCTTTGGAGCAACATCAATGTCGGTCGCTTGAAAACTTGAGATCTCAACAACGAGCCACCCTGATGAAGTGTCAACTGACGTGTCGTATGGGGGGAGTCCAATGTTGCCGAGTCGCTGGGCTTTTTCACCAAGACACTCCAAGAAGAATGCAATCAATGAGGTGGTTGTGGACTTTCCTTTTGTTCCGGTAACGCCAATGACTCGCGAGCGATCAGCCTGTTGTAACCAAAGGTTTAAAGAAGATGTGACGTACACACTCTTCCCCTCGAGCTGCAAAACAGACTCACTGCGTCGTGGCACACCTGGGCTCTTTAAAACCACGTCACACTTCATGAGCTCCTCCAGGCCGCCACTACTAGTTACTAGGACTCCGGCCTTAGGGTCATCATCAACAATCACCAGTTCGCATGAGCCACTGAGTAGTTGCTCGGTGGCACGCCCTTCTTGGCCGTATCCGTAAATTCCTACGCGCTTTTGCGCGAGGTCAGCGAAGCCAGTGGGCCGGAACATTGCTGGGTCCTTGGGATTCGAGTAGTTCGTCAAAACTGCGGTCTGGACTGACGAGATGAGCGAGCTCTGCGAGGTGCGCGACGTCTTCCCAGTCACGAAGTTGGCTGACCTTTACGAGTGCGACAGCACTCTCATCCGGGTCGCCTACACATTCAAAGGGTTTGTGGTCGAGTCCAATACCTACGAGGGCGCGAAGTTGCTCAATGCGCTCTGGGTCACTGAGGGGTTCACTGCCAAAGACTTGTCGCAGTGTGGCGCGAGGGAGGAATGGCGCCAAGATCAAGTTGATGAAAAGACACTTGTCGCATTCACCACACCAGTTTTTTGCTCGCTGGGATGCATCTTGTGAAAAGGCACGGTTGCAACTTCTAAATGTTGAGAGGAACTTGTGCTGATCTGCGAACTGCTGAGCGACCCACACTTCACTGCGGTCACGCAAGAAACTCGCTACAACGAATTCATCGCCGAGTAGTTCCTTCACTGCTTTAGAAATAAGTTGTTCTGCGACCCACGACTTACTCCACTGGTGATTGATGTCTTGGCCGTTCCACTTCAGGTTGGGTGCAGATGATGAATGTTCGTTACTCATCACTACGCCGCCTCGTCCAGATGCCACGGCAGCAATCACACTGAGCAACGTGATCATTGCCGTCACTGGAACGTGACCGTTGAAGTAGCTTTCATTTCCTTTAAGAATTTTTGAGTCAATGATTCGTGTGGCACGCGAAATGGAAAGACCGGTTACTAGTGCTGTTTCTTCGAGGGGTGCAAACCTTCCGCTGACGGGGCTAACAACAAAAAGTGACTTATCTAGAAGAGGGCTAAGTCGCGTGACGCTCACCACCGAGTCAATGCCGCCACCAAATGGGATCAGCACACGGTCAGGGTTTGTAAACGGAGCAAAGTTCTCCGCAGCGACACCACCACTTATGACCACGTCATTTAGAGACAGGTCATTCTTGAAAGAGAATTCGCCAAGTCCGTCGTGGAGCGCGGCACCTAGAAGCTCTCGGCCCACAGGACCAACTGGAGTTGTCCCAAGGTCAATAGTCTTTGCAGCTCCAGCTTTGTAATAGGAGAGGCCAGCTAATAAAAACCAGAGATTGGCAACACCAACAACCGCGGGCTTGGTGAGGTCGTCAACGTTTTCAAAAGAAACAGTTTCTTCAAAAGGCACGCCGTCGAGCTCGAAGTGGCCCGTTAGCGAGGTCGAAGAAATCTCGAGTCGAACGTAGCGAAATGCTTCAGCGCGTTTCTTCATGACACCATTCATGCTACGACTCTCGCTTTGCAATCAGGGCAAAGCGCCCACAGGGGCGAAGAGCACGGTCACTAAAGAAGATTTCTCCGCCGTCGGTACTTTGCGTGCTGATTTCGATGTTCTCATCACTAAGTCCAGCTTCTATGAGCTGGTGACTTGCAACAAGTCGAAGGTCAAGACGCGAACGGTCGCCACCATCGCTGACCGTGGCACCATCAATGTGAGCAAAGACTTCTGCGACTTCTGGTCCAACTTGGTAGCCCTCAAAAGAAATTGATGGTCCAACGAATGCATGAACTGCAGTTGGAGTATCGAAGTGCTTCAACGCACTCGCAATGACGCCACTGGCGAGTCCTTTCCACCCAGCGTGCACAACGCCAAATCGGTGTGAAGAACTATCGAAGAGAAGAATCGGGACACAGTCCGCAACCAGAATGCAGAGCACGAAGTCGCTGTCTGAAGTTACGAGGCCGTCTGCTTCAGTATCGGTAAGCGCCTGTGTCGCGTGTACAACGTCACTGCTGTGCACCTGTCTGACGATGATGAGATTCT
>JBAWYN010000043.1:0-7573 GCA_037143535.1 Acidimicrobiaceae bacterium
CAACGTGTCGTACTGCGACGCAGCCGACGCAAGTTCACCAAGGTTTTCTAGTCGAGAAGTTGCTTCATCAGAGTTCTCTGCACGAAGTGCATCGCCCATGCCACTTTCTCTCACAATGGCGTCAATCATTTCTCGTGGCGTTAGGTCATTAGCCATGGCGCGTAGTTGATCAAGCATCAACGCGAACTGTGTTGCGCCGTTAAGTGCTTTACTCGTGAGACCGGCCGCCTTGGCATAGTGCGGCGATTCAGCGAAAGACATACCGTTCTCTGCTGCGTACGCACTCAGTTTCGCGATTGCCCCATCACCGAGTCCACGCTTTGGTTCATTAATGACTCGTCGCGCTGAGGCTTCATCATGAGGGTTAACAATGAGTCGCGCATACGCCAGTGCGCTTTTGATTTCCTTGCGATCATAGAAACGCATTCCAGAGATAACGCGGTATGGAATGTTGGCACGAAGCATTTCTTCTTCGAGCACACGGCTCTGGGCATTGGTGCGGTAGAACACCGCCATGTCACTCCAGCCAACGTTGTATGAGTTCTTCATGCGGCGAAGCTCACCAGCAATCCAGCGACCTTCGTCGTATTCATCACCCGCGCGGTAGAGACGAATCTTCTCTCCTTGGCCACGTTCAGTGAAGAGATTCTTGGCGTGACGACTGGCGTTCTTCTCAATGACAGCGTTAGCTGCGTCCAAAATCGTTTGACTCGAGCGGAAGTTTTGCTCCAACAAGATCACGTCGGCGTCTGGGAACCGCTGTTCAAACTGCAGGATGTTTCTAACGTCCGCTGCTCTAAAGCGGTAGATCGACTGGTCTGAGTCTCCAACCACGCAGAGGTTTCGATGTTCAGCTGCGAGCATCAATACGAGTTCATTCTGCACACCGTTGGTGTCTTGGAACTCGTCAACTAACAAATACTTAAATCGACTCTGGTACGAGTGAAGAACCCCCGGATCCTTCTTCATCATTAGTACCGCGTTAAGCAACAGATCATCAAAGTCCATTGCGTTTGCGAGCATTAAACGCTCAGAATACAAACGGTAGATTTCTGCAATGCGACGGTGATTCGGATCATCACCGTGGGCTCGGTCCGCGTACATCGCAGGGGTGAGCATTTCATTCTTCGCAGCAGAAATTGCTGAGTAGACACTGCGCGGCGAAATGCGCTTGGTGTCAATGTTGAGTTCTTTCATGATTCGATCAACTGCAGTTTCTGCGTCGCCGGCGTCATAAATTGTGAAGCCGCGCTGGTACCCGAGAACTTCTGCGTTCATACGAAGCATGCGAAGACAGGCGGAGTGAAACGTCGACACCCACATTTTTTCTGCGTCAGCGCCAACGAGCTCAATGACGCGTTTCTTCATTTCGTCAGCGGCTTTGTTAGTAAAGGTGATGGCCATTATTTCGTAGGGGCGCGCATCACCAGTTGCCAAGATGTGAGCAATGCGTCGCGTCAGTACCCGTGTCTTTCCAGACCCCGCTCCAGCAATAACAAGTAATGGTCCACCGCGCTGAACAACGGCGCGGTGCTGTGGCTCGGTGAGGCCACTCAGGAGTGACGAAGAATCGGGTCGTGTTGGGACGGGTGTGGCGTCAGCGAACAGCGACTCGTCGGAAAACGAGTTACTACTCACTCCCACTCAATGGTGCCTGGTGGTTTACTCGTGACGTCGAGTGCAACACGGTTCACACCCTCAACTTCACGAATAAGCCGGTTTGCGATTGACTCAATCACGTCGTAGGGCAGTCGTGCCCAGTCGGCGGTCATTGCGTCGTCACTCGTAACGGCGCGAATGATGATTGGATACGCGTACGTGCGACCATCTCCCATGACGCCAACAGTACGCACTGCTGGTAACACGGCGAAGCTTTGCCATAGTTCGCGGTAGAGACCAGCTTTTTTAATCTCATCCACGACCACATAGTCAGCATTCCGAAGGATTTCTGCACGCTCTCTCGTGACTTCACCAACAATACGAACACCAAGTCCCGGTCCTGGGAAAGGTTGGCGCCAAACGATTTCGTCAGGGAGCCCTAACTCTGAGCCGACTTGGCGAACTTCGTCTTTAAAGAGCGCACGAAGCGGCTCAATCAGATCAAACGACAGGTCTTCAGGAAGTCCTCCAACATTGTGGTGGCTCTTAATGTTCGCCGCGTGACCTGAACCCGACTCGATGACATCTGGATAGAGAGTTCCCTGTACCAAGAAACGTGGGCCGTTGCCACCTTCAGCCAAGTCACGTGCAACTTGTTCAAACTCACGGATGAACAGCTCGCCAATAGTCTTGCGCTTGCGCTCTGGGTCGGTGACGCCCGCTAGCGCATCAAAGAATCGGTCTGAAGCTTTCACATGAATAAGGTCAACACCGAACTGGCGCATGAAGGTTTCTTCAATCTGCTCGCCTTCGTTCTTTCGCATCAGACCAGTGTCTACAAATACACATGTGAGTTGCTTGCCAATCGCCTTTGTCACTAGTGCCGCAGCAACAGCGGAGTCAACGCCACCAGAAAGTGCGCAGAGAACTTTTTCGTCGCCCACTTGCTTCTTAATTAAGGCAACCTGTTCGTCAATGATCGAGGTATTCGTCCAAGTAGGGGCAATGCCCGCAACGTTGTTCAAGAAATTGACAATGATCTCTTGACCACGTTCAGAGTGGACTACTTCCGGGTGGAACTGCACAGCGTGCAGGCGTCGAGCCTTGTTCTCCATAACAGCAACTGGCGCTTCTGGCGTTGAAGCAGTAATAACAAAGCCTTCAGGAGTCTTTGAGATTGCGTCTCCGTGGCTCATCCAACACGTGGTGGCACTTGGCCATCCGGTCATTAAGGATGAATCTCCGCTGAGTGAAAGTTCGGTACGACCGTATTCTCCGGCTCCGGTGCGTGATACTTCCCCACCGAGTTGTTGAGCCATGAGCTGCGCGCCATAGCAAATACCAAGTATTGGAATACCAAGTTCGTAGATTGCTGGATCCAGTGAAGGGGCAGGGACTTCGTACACCGACTTAGGCCCACCCGACAAGATGATTGCACTTGGTGATTTTGCTTTTACTTGCTCAGCAGTGATTGAGCTCTGAACGATTTCTGAATACACGTGTGCTTCACGCACACGACGAGCTATTAGTTGGGCGTATTGAGCGCCGAAATCAACGACAAGTACGTTGTCGCTCAATGTCCCATGCCTACGCCCTGGGAACGCTGCAACTGCTTTCCTTCAGTTTGTAGCGATGGGGCGAGCATGATCTCAGCCTTCTGGAATTCTTTCAGCGACTCATAACCACACGTGGCCATTGATGTGCGAAGAGCTCCAAACAAGTTGAGACGACCGTCATTCTCATTAGCTGGCCCGAGGAGTACTTCCTTGAGCGAGCCGCGTACTTGTGTACGAACACGAGTACCGCGAGGAAGCGTGGGGTGAAATGTTGCCATGCCCCAGTGGAAACCTCTAGCCGGAGCTTCTTGTGCAGAGGTAAGTGGTGAGCCAATCATCACCGCATCAGCGCCACATGCAATCGCCTTTGCGATGTCGCCACCCTTACTCATTCCACCGTCAGCAATTACGTGAACGTACACACCCGTTTCATCAAGGTGACGCATTCGAGCTCCTGCTACGTCGGCAATTGCAGTTGCCTGTGGCACACCAATACCTAGGACTGCACGTGAGGTGCAAGCGTTACCTGGGCCAACACCAACGAGTACTCCAGCAGCGCCAGTGCGCATGAGGTGCAGTGCTGCTTGGTAGCTGGCACATCCACCAACAATTACTGGAAGCTCG
The DNA here is from genome assembly GCA_037143535.1 of Acidimicrobiaceae bacterium. GTDB lineage: Bacteria > Actinomycetota > Acidimicrobiia > Acidimicrobiales > RAAP-2 > RAAP-2. The sequence continues at coordinate 3,780 of JBAWYN010000043.1, forward strand.
AACTCACGAATGAACTTCTTCAAGTTGAGAGGTTCAACAGTTTTTGAAACGTGCTCAGCAGAAACAACGGTTCCTTGAATAACAAGAATGTCGAGTCCAGCATCAAGAATGGTCTTAGCCATCCAGTCAGTACGAGCAGGTGTTACTGAAGCAGAAGTAGTTACTCCGGCTTGCTTCATCTGGCGAATACGCTCACCAACGAGTTCGAGCTTGATTGGCTCTAAGTACATCTGCTGCATGCGAGCAGTTGCCTTGTCGTCTTCGAGTTCAGCAATTTCTTCGAAGAGCGCAGTCGGGTCTTCGTAACGAGTCCAGAGTCCTTCGAGGTTTAGTACGCCAAGTCCACCGAGTCGTCCGAGTTCTACAGCAGTGGTTGGAGACATTGCCCCGTCCATGGCTGAGCCAAGTACTGGGAGTTCGAACTTATAAGCGTCAATCTGCCATGAGATGTCTACGTCTTCAGGGTCACGGGTGCGTCGTGACGGAACAATTGCGATGTCATCAAATCCGTACGCTTGACGCGCTGATTTGGAGATACCAATCTCTACTTCCGCCATGATTTCCTCCGTTTATAGAAAACAGCAACCAAAAAGTGGTTTGCGTTAGAGAACAATCTACCCGAAGGGATTAGCCCCAGGACCGGTTTGCGTCCGGCCATGGAACCTCACAGAGCAAACAGAGCAGTTCCGTTAGAACACGAGCGGTCGCTCCCCAAATGATGTCGCCGGGAACGGCAAAAAAGTACAGCGGGAAATAGCCTTCTTCATCGGATCCTGGTCGTGCGAGATCTCTGCGCCAGCGTTCTTCTAAAAACTTCTCGTCTGCGACGAGGTCTTTTAGAGAGATCGTGAATGCACGGTCAACCTCAATCGGGTCTGGCACCAATTCTGGACGTCTATCGAGCACTGCAACAACGGGCCAGATGGCTGAACCTGAAGCAAATGTGACAATTGGGCTTAGCCAGCCAATTGTTCGCACCTCAGAAAGGTTGAGGCCAACTTCTTCCTGTGCTTCACGCAGAGCTGTAGCGACCGGAGTTTCGTCAAGGTCACTGCGTCCACCAGGGAGTGCAACTTCACCGCGGTGGTGTCTCATTTCAAATGAGCGCCTGGTGAGCACGACGTGCGCTTCACCATCTTCTTCGAATAAGGCAACAAGTACTGCGGAGCGACGTGTTATCTCTTGTTTTTTTGCATCTGCAACTGCGGCCATCTCAACAGGATCACCGGGCAGTGGAAAATCATCGAGGTGCCGATTTGCGTTTCGAAGAGAATTTTCAATTCTTTCCAGAGTGAAACCACTTCGTGAAGTTTCATTTAAATGTGACCATGGCGCAGGACTACCTGACTGAATATCGTCAGGAACGGGAATAACTTGAGGGAATACATGACCAGGGAAACGCGCGGGCCAGTCGTCTGATCGCGCCATGTTTACCCCTAAGATAGTTATGCATTCTGCACACCTTGATTTTAATCGGTGTTTGCCCTAACCACTTCAGGAGAAGTAATGAAATCCCTCGCTCGTTTTGCTGTTCGCCATCGTTGGTACGTCCTTATTGTCTGGATTCTCCTCTTTGTAGGTATCAGTGCAGCGTCTTCGTCTGTAGGTTCTGCCTACAAGAACAACTTCTCACTGCCAGATACCAATTCCATCTTGGCCACCAAGCTTCTCGAAGAAGGTTTCAAAGCAAAATCTGGTGACGTTGACCAAATTGTGTTCCACGCAACAAGTGGCACATTAGAGACTGACCGAGCTGCAATAAACACAATGCTTGGCAAAATTGCGTTGTTGCCAGAAGTTGCTGGCGTTGTTTCACCTTTCTGTGACAACGTTGGCGCACTATGCCCTGGCGCAGTTCAGATGAACAAAACAGGCACGATCGCATACGCCTCAGTCAACTTCACCAAGTACGCCCAGGCACTGGACATTCAAAAGATAAAAGCAGTTCAGACAACTGCATCAAAAATTGCCTCGAAGCAACTCGAAGTTGTTTTTGGTGGTCCGGCCTTCGGTCAACTCAATTCCCCTAAGGGAAGCCCTGGTGAAGTGGGAGGTCTTATTGCAACAGCGCTTGTCCTACTGCTCGCCTTCGGTTCATTCTTTGCCATGTTGCTGCCTCTTGGTATTGCTCTCTTCGCACTGGTGATCGCTTCAGGAGCGACAACGTTGCTAAGTCACGCACTTTCGATTGCCGACTTCGCTCCAATTCTTGGCTCACTCATTGGACTGGGTGTTGGTATTGACTACGCGCTGTTCATTGTCACTAGAAGTAGACAAAACCTCAAACAAGGTATGAGCGTTGAAGACTCGATCATTTCTTCAATCAACACTTCAGGACGTGCGGTGCTGTTCGCTGGGTTCACTGTGTGTATTGCACTTCTAGGCATGCTCGTACTCGGATTCTCATTCCTTAACGGTGTGGGAATTTCTGCGGCGCTCACTGTTGTTATAACAATGACTGCATCACTAACGCTGCTGCCATCGCTACTTGGATTCCAAAAGTTCCGCGTACTAAGTCGTAAAGAACGTCGTTCGCTCAAGAACAACGGACCTGAAGCTGCTGTGCTCGCTGGTGGATGGCAGCGATGGTCCGCATTCGTTGCACGTCGACCAAAGATTCTTTCGCTCGCTGCAATCGCTGCAATTCTGCTCGTTTCTGTGCCAGTGCTTTCACTGCAACTTGGAAGTTCAGACCAAGGAACTGATCCTGCTGGATCAACCACTCGAATGGCGTATGACCTGTTAGCTGAAGGCTTCGGTCCAGGATTCAATGGTCCGCTTAGCGTCGTCGGTGCAATTCACAATGAGAAGGACGTAGCTTCACTCAACTCCCTCGCTGCATCACTGAAGACCGACCCAGGAATTGCTGAAGTTCTCCCTGTGTTTGTGAACCCCCAGGGAACAGTCGGCCTTATTACAGTAATTTCGAAAACGAGCCCTCAGTCTTCAGAAACTAACCACCTGATTGACACCATCAGAAATGTCTACGTTCCTAAAGCAACGTCAGCTTCTGGAACTCACATTTACGTAGGTGGACAGACTGCAGTCATTAAAGACTTTGCAAATATTCTCGACTCAAAGATTCCACTCTTCCTAACGGTGATTGTGATTCTCGGTTGCTTGCTCCTCATGATTGCTTTCAGAAGCTTGCTCGTGCCACTTGTTGCTGCAGCAATGAACTTGCTCGCGGTTGCGGCATCGTTCGGTCTCGTGGTTGCAGTATTCCAGTGGGGCTGGGGCAGTTCACTCATCAAGGCTGGAACAGGGCCAGTGGAAGCATTCCTTCCGGTCATCATGATCGCCATTCTGTTTGGTCTTTCAATGGACTACCAGGTGTTCTTAGTGTCACGTATGCACGAAGAGTGGGTTAACACTGGTGACAACGAACTTGCCATTGAGCGTGGCCAGGCCAACACTGGGCGCATCATTACAGCGGCTGCGCTCATCATGATCTCGGTGTTCTTCTCGTTTGCCTTCGGTGGTCAGCGCGTTATTGCAGAGTTCGGAATTGGACTTGGTGGAGCAGTGCTTCTTGACGCATTTATCCTTCGCACCATTCTTGTTCCAGCAATCATGCACGCGATTGGTAAGGCCAACTGGTGGATGCCTAAGTGGCTCGACCGAATTGTTCCTCACGTTGCTGTTGAAGCCAACGAATAGTTAGCTGCTTACGGCAGAACTATTTCAAACCCGAATGTGAAGTAGTCAAGCAGACTTAAGAACAGTTCGAGTTTTGAGCTGTCCCCATCAATACTGGTTCCTGATTCATCACTGAATTCACTAAGCGTTTCTGC
>JBAWYN010000044.1:0-7567 GCA_037143535.1 Acidimicrobiaceae bacterium
GTGGCCATTGCTCCACCTTAAATGCCTAAAATCCCGACCATTTCAGTCGGTATTCAAACTATTTAGGGCTGCGCTTCATTCCTGAGCGTTCACCGCGAGTTACGAATGACTGGGCAATCTTGGCTGAAGCTTCGTCAATCATCTCGTCACCCATCATGAGTGCGCCAGTTCCGTCTTGTTCAGTCGCAACCTTGTAGATGTCGAGGATGTCAAATGACTTGTCGAACATGTCCTGGCTTGGTGAGTAGACCTCGTTGAGCACAAGGGCTTGGTCGGGTGTCAGTGCCCACTTACCGTCGTAGCCGTATGACGCGCTAACGCCAGCAGCGAGGCGAAGTGCATCCAGGTCACGGACCTTAAGGAAAGGACCATCAATGACGTGTAGGCCGTTCGCACGTCCTGCCATAAGGATCTTGGCGAATACGTAGCTGAAAGGATTAGAAGGTTGAGCCGTGTGAATTGTTTCGTCAATGGTGGTCACTGGCATTCCAATTGAGGCAGCGAAGTCAGCTGGTCCAAAAACAATGGATTCAATGCGCGGTGACGCGGCACAAATCTCTTCTACGTTGATGAGTCCCTGAGCTGTTTCGATCTGGCATTCGAGTCCAATGTGGCCCACTGGTAGTCCTGAGTTCTTCTCAACTTGTGTGAGAAGCAAATCCATTGCGATTACTTCTGCAGCGGACTGCACCTTAGGCATCATGATTTCATCAAGTCGAGTTCCGGCGTTACCAACGACTTCAATAACGTCTCCGTAGGTCCACACGGTGTCCCATGCATTCACGCGGACACACAGAACGCGGTCGTCCCAGTCGAGTGTTCGAATGGCGTTAACAACCTTGGCGCGTGCTGCAACCTTTTCGTTCGGTGCTACTGCGTCTTCTAGGTCAAGGAACGAGAAGTCCGCTTTGGCTGTTGGCGCCTTTGCAAGAAACCGGTCCGATGAACCTGGTGTGGAGAGGCAACTACGACGTGGAAGGTGTTTTGAGCGCTGTGACATAGGAACGAGCCTATTCTGTGAAGAAATAAGGCAGTCACTTAGGGGTATTTCATAAGAATTTGGTGGTTTAGATGTACTTTGACCAGGACTTTTAGAACATTCACAGTCATTCACCGCCCCAAAGTTGGCCCGGGCAAACTAGCCTTGTTGCTATGACTCGTCGAGCGCTCAGAGCGCCTATCGACGCTGCGGCCAACACCACGACTCGGTGGTTACTTACAGCCCTGGCCATTTTGACAGTGTGCACTAGCACGCTGGTCATTTCGCCACGTCACGCAGGGGCGCAGACTTTGAAGGAAGCTCGCGCCGAAGCGGCTGCCCTTCTAAAGCAGATGAACAACATCAACCAAAAGGTTGGAGTGCTCGGACAGAAGTACGACCAGGCACAGCTAAAGCTGAGCAAGATCAACAGAGAGATTGCCAATACGCAGGCAACGGTAAACAGCATTGAGGGTCGTGTCAAAAAAGACAACCAGCAGCTTCGCAATTCAGCGATTTTTGCCTACGTAAATGCTGGGGCGCGAAGTAGTACTAATCCCCTCTTCACTTCTGATGCTTCAAAACTAGGAGCAACAAACGTCTACAACCAACTGGCTGAGGGAAACGTTTCAAGCACAATTGCGGGACTGAAGAATTACAAGATTCAACTCACCCAGCAGCGTGCAGTTTTAGCAAGTAAGCAGGCAGAAGCTGCGGCTGCGAATGCAGTGGCTCTCAGCGCATACGCAAAAGCACAAAGCCTTCAGCGAAACTTGCAGTCGACGCTGAACCACGTAAAGGGTCGCATTGCATCAATCGTCCGATCACTACAAGCCGCGCAAGCTGCCAAAGATGGGAAGACTCTCACCAGTGCTCGCCCCAACGGAATACCGGCACCGCCTACGAATACTGTTGGTGGCCGAGCGGTACGTGCAGCGGAAACATTCATTGGTGTTTGGTATCGATGGGGTGGGGCAAGTCGATATGGTGTCGACTGCTCGGGCCTCACCATGCTGGCCTATGCAGCCGTGGGTGTTTCGCTTCCACACTTCTCTGGTGGACAGTGGAACAACACTGTTCGAGTTCCGCTCTACAACATTCAGCCCGGTGACCTTCTGTTCTATGGATGGCACGGGTACTCACACGTTGCAATGTATGTGGGTGGAGGAAGAATGATTGAAGCAGAGCACAGTGGAACGAGGGTTCACATTGTTGGAGTCCGTCTTGGCTACGGCTTCGCAGGCATTGGAAGAGTACGCGGCTAAAGCGTGTCGGCTTTTCCAACTTCATTTCACATCGGTCCACTGGTATTTCACATCTATGGACTGGGGCTCGCAATTTCAGCGTACGTAACGTATGTCTACGCCGAAAAGAGGCTCATTCGAGCAAGCATTGATCCAACCCGTTTTGGTCTTTTCGCAGGAATAATTATTGTGGCTGGACTACTCGGTGCTCGTTTTGCCAACATCATCACCAACTGGTCTTACTACTCAGGAAATGTGGGTCGTTGGTTCGCAGTTTGGCAGGGTGGGCTGGCAAGCTTTGGTGGAATTGCCCTAGCAATACCTGTTGGCCTCTATCTAAAGCATCGATACTGGAAAACGACCTCACTGGCGTCATTTGCTGATGCCCTCGTTCCCGCCCTGATTGCTGGATGGGCGCTTGGGCGAGTTCTTGGACCACAATTCATGGTTGATGGTGGTGGGCATCTAACGAACCAGTGGTTCGGAATTCACTACGCCGGTCAAGTCGGAAAACGCGTTCCAGTCCCACTTATTCAAGGTGCAGAAGATGCACTTTTGTGGTTGGCACTCCTGGCGGGTTCAAAGTTCATCAAACGGCCTGGAGTAATTGCCGGTGCCGCAATGTTCATCTGGGGCATTGTTCGAGCACTAGATGAAAAATTTCTTCTTGGACAGCAGTCTCACGCCGGCTCAATCGGCGTTCAGATTGCAGGATTGGTTCTAAGCCTGGCAGGGCTTTTGATACTTGTAAAGGCACAGCGCTCTACTTCAGCGGACTAGTTGCGCTTCTTCTTTTTCTTCTCAGCTTCTTTTCGTGCTTGGCGTTGCTCTTTAATTGCTGGATCAACAACCTTTGGAGTAAAGAATGAAGTTGTTGCAACCGCACCTTCAGGAAGTTGAGGAAGCGCAAACTCTGTTCGCTCTTCAAATAGTTTTTGACAGTGCGGTCCGGCTGGAAATTCTTCACCAATCGCGAACGCCATGAGGGCAACAATGTCGTCGGCTGTTGAACCGTTGGCGATTAGCTGATCAATGGCAACTGACATTTGATCAAATGTAGGTAGTTCTGCATTATCACCAAGCGCCTCAATGATTTGCTCCATTGGCTCTAGAGCAAGAATTTCGAGTACCGCTTTAACTGCGGCAATTGGTGCAGTCGATGCGAACATCTGAACATCGCGCTTTTGCTGCAGGTTGCGAAGTGGGACTCCAATGACTGGATTGATTTTTCCAGTTGGACGCAGATCAAGCGTGTCAATAACGCCAAGAACGTTACTGGCACTGATTTTTAGAAGACCGCGGCGAACATATTCCGCAGAAGAAATTGAGATAGTCACGTATCTACTTAAGCAGATGCTTCGCTACGACAATGCGCTGAATTTGATTCGTGCCCTCATAGATCTGTGTGATCTTGGCGTCACGCATAAAGCGCTCTACTGGGAAGTCCTTGGTAAAGCCGTAGCCCCCAAGGAGTTGCACTGCATCAGTAGCGACACTCATGGCGGTGTCTGAAGCGAATGACTTCGCTGCAGCCCCGAGGTAACTGAGATTCTGGTCAGGATCGCCTGCATCAATTGCGGCACATGCTGCATAAACCATGGCACGAGCTGCTTCAGTTCGAATTGCCATATCGGCGAGCATCCAGCGAAGACCTTGGAAGTCAGCAATCGTGCCACCGAAGGCTTTGCGGCCCTTCATGTAGTTTCCGGCATAGTCAATGGCTGCTTGGGCAATCCCTACTGCCTGGGCGCCAATGGTTGGACGTGAACGATCAAGCGTGTGCATACCAATAGTGAAACCTTGTCCAATGTCACCAATTCGGTGAGAGTCTGGAACTCGCACGTCGCTAAAGATCACTTCACTGGTTGGTGAACCACGAAGACCCATCTTGTCTTCGTGCTTACCGAAGGAAACGCCGGGCCAATCTTTTTCTACAAGGAAGCAGGTGATGCCTCGACCCTTTGCAGACGGGTCAGTTGATGCGAAGACGGTGTAGGTGTCTGAGACTCCTGCATTAGTAATCCAGTACTTAGATCCATTAAGGATCCAGTCGTCACCGTCTTTTACAGCGCGAGTTCTCATTGAAGCAACGTCTGATCCCGCATCTGCTTCCGACAGACAGTACGAAGCTTGAATTTCTCCAGTGGCAATGCGCGGAAGATACTGATGTTTCAGTTCTTCAGTTGCAAAGTTCATTACCGGCAACATGCCGAGCTTCGAAATAAGGATTGTTACACCTGTTGATGCGCAACCACGTGAAATCTCTTCAGCCATGATTGCTTGAGTAACCATGTCAGCACCCGCTCCACCGTATTCAGCAGGAACCTGCAGTGATGGAAGGTCCATTTTTACGCAGGCGTCGTAACTCTTCTGTGGGAATGCTTGCTCGCGGTCATAGTGTGCAGCGTTCGGTGCGACCTGCTCGTCAACAAACCCGCGCATCATGTCACGAAAGGCGCGTTGTTCTTCATTAAGTGAGAAACTCATTTTTATTCCTTAGCTTGTTGTTACTAATTGTGACTTTGAAACAGAATCAACAAAAGCGCGCTGCTTAACGTAGGAATGGCCGAGTCCGGCAAACACGAGCACTTTTTCATGGGTGATGGGCGATGCTGAACGCAGTTCAAAAAGGTCAAGTGCTACGTGAACGTCTCCAAGCGTTGGCCCTCGGCCAATAAGACTTGCGCGCTTGGCGGCAATAAGTGCAATGCCACATTCGACATCATGAGCATCATCGTGATTCTCAAAGTGCAACTTGGCACACTCATTTTTAGTAATTGTTAATGCGTAACCTTCACCTGGAGCTGGAGTTCCTTGTCCTTTGTCAGTGCCATGACTGGCGTGACGTTGCAACCCTGCTTTTTTAGGGCGTCCAATCTCAGGAATGGAAGTTTCTGAGGTTAAACGGACTTCACCTGCTGCTGGTACTGGTGAAAATGATGGTTGAGCCATTGCTCTAGGTTAGAGCGTTCTCTCTATGGTTAAAGCACGGGTTAAACCCGAGTTAGCCAGCTTTCGTACTGAGCAAGTTCGCCTCGTACCGCTGAAAGATAGGTCTTTTGGATTGCCTTAGTTACTGGGCCTGGCGTGCCGTCTCCAACCAAGCGGTCATCAACTGAAGAAATTGGAACAATTTCTGCAGCGGTTCCAGAGAGGAATGCTTCATCAGCCAAGTACAGGTCGTCTCGACGCATTGATTCAAAGCTGAGCTCGTAACCGAGGTCACTCGCAATTTTTCCAACACTGTCGAGTGTGATGCCACTCAGGGCGCCAGCACCAGAAGCAGGCGGAGTGATGATTTTGCCATTTCTGACAATAAACAAGTTCTCTCCGGTGCACTCAGAGATGCGCCCGTCAGTTCCAAGCATGATCGCTTCGTCGTAGCCAGCCTTCACTGCTTCAACCTTCGCGAGACTTGAGTTCACGTAGCCACCAACCGTCTTAGATGCAGTGGGCATTGAGTTCGGGTAGTGACGAGCCCATGACGAGATCTTCATGCGAACACCATTTTCAGATCCGTGGTCTCCGAGGTATGCACCCCATGGCCACACCGCGATGATGGTGTTCACCGGTGAGTTGAGCGGGAAAATTCCCATTTCGCCGTAACCGAGGTAAACGAGTGGTCGAAGGTAAGTGTTTTCCTTCACATCGTTTGCCTTAATGGTGTCAATCGCGGCCTTACAGAGTTCTTCAACACTGTAGGGAAGGTCAATCATGAGAATTTTGCAACTTGCAGCGAGTCGAGCCATGTGCTCTTCCAGTCGGAAAATAGCTGGACCCTTGTCGGTCATGTAGGCGCGGATACCTTCGAAGGCACCTGTTCCGTAGTGAAGTGTGTGACTAAGTACGTGGGTGGTTGCTTTTTCCCAGTCAACAAGTTCACCATCGAACCAAATCTTTTTTGTTGGTGTAATCGGCATTACAGCTCCCCTATTAGTTGTTTCGTAATTCCAGATGTTCCTAGTGACGCTACGTCACCGTTGAAGGCTTGCACGACCTTAGTGATTCGAGTGGCCGCTTCAACTTCACCTAAGTGCTCAAGCATAAGAATTGCAGAAGACACTGCGGCGAGCGGATTCGCAAGGTTTTTTCCAACAATGTCGTGAGCAGCACCATGAACGGGCTCAAAGATTGATGCGCTCTTCTTGGTCGGATCGAGGTTTGCAGAGGCAGCGAATCCAATGCCGCCAGAGACGGCGCCCGCGAGGTCACTCAAAATGTCTCCGAATAGGTTGTCGGTCACGATGATTCCATAACGTGAAGGATCCTCAACGAGGTAAATACATGCTGCATCAACGTGGTTGTAATCAACTTCAACATCTGGGAACTCAGCTCCAACTTCACGAACCACTCGTGACCAAAGCTCTCCAGCGAAGGTCAATACATTCGTCTTGTGAACAAGGGTGAGTTTCTTGCGACTGAGTTTGTTGGCACGCTCAAAGGCGTAGCGAACACATCGCTCTACGCCGTGGCGAGTGTTGACCGAACCCTGAGTGGCAATTTCGAATGGTGTGCCGTGGCGAAGAACTCCACCTTCGCCCGCATATGGACCTTCAGTGTTTTCGCGAACGATTGCAAATTCGCAACCTTGTGCAATGGAACCAGGAACGCCACGAAAAGGTCGGTAGTTAATGTAGAGATCGAGACCGAAGCGCATGCGAAGAAGGAGTCCACGCTCAAGAACACCGCCAGGAATTCGAGTGTCGCCAATCGCTGGTCCAATTGCACCAAGCATGATGGCGTCATAACCGCGAAGTTCTTCGAGGGTCTTGTCGTCAAGGACAAAGCCATCTTTTAGATACCTTGCAGCACCGAGCTCATAGTCAGTTGTTTCAACCTGAACTCCCGCGGCACGGACAACGTCTAGGGCGGCCTGAGTTACTTCTGGTCCAATCCCATCGCCACCAATAACGGCAACGCGGTAGGGCTTCTTGCTCATAGGCGCCTCCTAGCGTTCCTCTAGTTTCGTCTCTCCAGAGCCCTTATGGCAAACCCATTAATGGACTTTTCAGGGCAATTGGTAGAATTAAGGCTTCCCTTCAATTAAGGAATGCATTGTGGCCGGCGAAATTCACCGTATTACCAAAGAGACTCTCGAGAAGCTAAAGGCTGAGTGGACTGAACTCACCACGGTTGGACGCACCGAAAATGCACGAGTTATTGAAGCCGCACGACTACTTGGCGACCTTTCTGAAAATGGGGACTACCACGCCGCTAAGGATCACCAGGGAAAGATGGAAGCGCGCATTCGCCAAATTGACCAAGTAATCAGAAACCATGAACTCGTTGAGCGTGACGAAAATGCTGGAACAGTGCAGTACGCGTCAATTGTTCAGATTGTCTA
>JBAWYN010000045.1:0-7257 GCA_037143535.1 Acidimicrobiaceae bacterium
CAGACGTGCACGGAAAGAATCACCACGTTGATGGATCATTTGGAAACCATGTTCTAGAGATGCGCCTCGTTACTCCAAAGGGCGCAGTAACTATTTCTCCAAACAATGATGCAGAGCTCTTCTGGGCCACGATTGGTGGCATGGGACTCACCGGAGTAATTACTACTGTCACCGTGAAGATGTTAAAGATTGAATCAAGTCAAGTGCTCGTTGACACCGAACGGTTTGCAAACCTTGACGCAGTAATGGCTGCGATGCAAAGTGGCGACGATGCGTACAAATACTCCGTTGCCTGGGTTGACTGCATGAGCAAAGGATCCTCAATGGGTCGCGCCATTCTCACGAGAGGTGACCATGCCGCTAAGGATGACTCGACGAAGCGCCTCGAAGGCCCCGAGCCCGCAAAGCTCTTTGTTCCTTTCAATGCACCGAGCGGTCTGTTGAATACATTCACCATTAAGGCTTTCAATGAACTGTGGTTCCGCGCCGCGCCAAAAAAGAAAGTCGGCCAACCACAATCGCTGTCAGCGTTCTTTCACCCACTTGATGGCGTGCGTGATTGGAACCGTCTCTACGGCAAGCGTGGCTTTGTGCAGTATCAATTTGCAGTTCCAGACAGCGCCGGCGAAACAGTCACGAAGGCAATTGAGCGACTTTCTTCTTCAGGGGTGCCGAGCTTTCTTGCAGTCTTGAAACGATTCGGCGCTTCTAACGAGGGAATGCTGTCGTTTCCGATGCCTGGTTGGACACTGGCTCTTGATCTGCCTGTTGGCCCAAGTGCGCTGCCTCAAGTTTTAGATGACCTCGATGAGATGGTGATGAGTGCTGGCGGACGTATTTACTTCGCCAAGGATGCAAGACTGAGTCACGAGAAAGTTCGTGCAATGTACCCACGTCTTGATGAATTTCTTAACGTAAAAAATCGTGTTGACCCTGAAGGCCGCCTCATAAGTGACTTAAGTCGTCGACTCCACATAGGAAGATAACAACATGGAAAATGCATTTGGTCAGCCACAGAACGTCATCGTGCTCGGAGGAACCTCCGACATTGCACGAGCAATCACCAAGAAACTCTGCACCGCTCGCACTCACACTGTCGTGCTCGCTGGAAGAAACCAGCAACTCCTAGACGAGTCCGCTAAAGAAGCCCAAGAGTACGGAGCTACAAAGACTGACACGTTGCTCTTTCAGGCTGAAGAAGTCGCTAAGGCCGGAGAAGTTGTCACTGCAGCCTTCGACAAGGTTGGCGAAAATGTTGACCTCGTGATCATCGCAGTAGGCATGCTTTGTAACCAGCGAGAAATTGAAAACGATCCACTTGGTTCAGCTCGCATGGCGGATGTGAATTACACCTGGCCAGTTGCTGCGCTCGGAGAAATTCGTCGTCGTCTCGTGGCCCAAGGCAGTGGAAGAATTCTTGTTATTTCTTCTGTTGCCTCAGTACGCGTCTACCGTGACGCGTATCTTTACTCGGGCGCCAAGGCTGGACTTGACCGTTTGTGCCAAGGTGTCGCAGAGTCTCTTAAGGGCACGGGCGTTACATTGCAACTGCTTCGTCCAGGTTTTGTTCGATCAAAGATGACCACCGGGCAAAAAGAGGCTCCTTTCACTACAGGAGTTAATGAAGTTGCTGAGAACACCATGCGTGGACTCGCGAGTGGTGACCTTGTTATCTGGAGTCCACCAATTCTTAAGTACGTAGCTGTTGCCATGCGTCTGATGCCGAATCAGGTCTGGCACAAGTTGATGAAGCGTTAACGTTTGGCCTTCGCGCCAGTTTGATTACTGCGCAGGTTCATCGTGAAGAAGTCTCTTTGCCACCAAGTGGTGAAGATGTGACTTGGTGCTTCTCTCATTGCTGGCAGAAGCGACTTGCCATTTGCTCCAGTTGTGACCTTGTTAAGTGGTCCCGTGAACGACGAGAACGTCACCCAGTCGGTGTTGATGTCCAATTCCATTGCACGATATGCGCCAGCACGAACCATCACATTGGCTAGGTCAGCAATAGACATAGACGGCCCACCGACGTAAAGGATTGCACCGTTTCCTGTGACACCAAGGCCAGAGCGCCACACCGCATTCGCATTATGCATGGTCGCGCCCCAGACGCTGATGTTGCCGCTATTGATACCGGGCACGGATTTACCTTTGTCCACGATCAGTACAAGGTTTTGTCGTACTGATGCGATTTGATGATTTGTATAAACGTCACGACCCCATTTACCAACAGTCATCGTTCCATCTTTAAAAATGACAGCTGACGCCGCACCCATCACCAGTGGGACCACAGTCTTACCTTGGGTGTAATAACCACCTTTGGCGTCTTGCATTCTGAATCCAGCGTTGAATGACGCAACAAGATTCTTTGAGTCCTCTGGCTTCACTGGTGCAGTGAACTTGTACGGTCCACCTCCAGGAATTTGTGATCCTGAGTAGAGCTGTGCCTTCAGCAACGTTGGGTCCATCCACACAGCGCCAACTACGTAGCTCGTGTGCACCGCGTCTGGTCTCACGAATGCTTCATACATTGTTGGAATACCCTTGGCGGTTTTTCTACCCGCAATGTGCCAGACGCCTTCGCCGGGCAGTGGGTTTGCGGCTGGAGAAATAATGTTGATTGGCGTTGGCAGGTGGCCCCCGGCAGGAATTTTCACTGCGGTTGGCCCGGTTCCGAATTGAGAACGGGGGGGCTCACCACCGACCTTTGGTGGACTGATTTTGTAGGCAAGGTTTTCAGCCCAGGTGACTAAGAATCCGAGTCCGCTTTCACGTCCCCACTCAGCCGCACGGGCCGATGTATTGGCACCGAGCGATGGGTTAGTTAGTGCTGCGCCCAAAGTGACGCCGTAGTAGCCAACAATTAGGACTGTGAAGATCGCGGCGATTGTGAGAATACGTCGTCGCAAGTACACCACGGACTCAAGGCGAGTAGGTCGTGGTGGTGCTGGAGGTCGAAAGCCTGGGCGACGAGAATTCATGGCTATCTATTCTCTCACTTAATTACGGCAAACGTTACTTTCTTACACAAGGTTTAGATGTGCCCGGAATACCAGACTTTGCAGTGGTTGCGGGGCATTTCTACAGATGTTGTGTGAGTTAATCCATACACGCAGAGTTGCAACAGAAAAACTCTTCAATTGCCATAAAAAATTGTAAGGAAAAATTAGTGTATTCCAGGTGAGCACTACAAATACTTATGACGCATTTGAGAGTTTGCACACCAACAAGTTCCGAACAGACATCCAATTACTTCGCGCAATTGCGGTCTTACTAGTTATTTTTTATCATGCAAGCGTGCCACATTTTGGTGGTGGTTACATTGGCGTCGATGTATTTTTTGTAATAAGTGGCTTTGTCATAACAAATGTTTTACAGCGCAGCCCCAAAGAAGATGCAATTCTGCAGCTCACTACTTTCTATGCACGGCGAATTCGTCGTCTGCTACCAGCAGCGTCATTAGTACTGATCACAACAGTTGTAGTGACGTATTTCTTTCTAGGGCCAAATTTCGGAATCCCGCTTTTGAGTGACGTCCGTTTTGCATCACTCTTTTCATTGAACTTTCACTTCATCGCTTCTGGAAGTACCTACTTCAACCCAGGTGTACCACCTTCACTAGTGACCCACTTTTGGTCGCTCGCAGTTGAAGAGCAGTTCTATCTCGCATTTCCAATTCTTTTCTTGCTCCTACGGAGATTTTTTACATCTGGTGCAAAAACAGGGATTGTCTTATTTCTACTTGTCGTAATCGTTGCTTCTTCATGGTGGTCAGTTCACATTTCCGCTAGCAACGCTGTTGCCGCTTACTATTCACCTTTCACTCGCTTATGGGAACTCGCACTCGGAGCATTGCTCACACAACTTGCGCCACTTCCTCAAGCATTTTCAGCTCGAATGAGGAATACTCTCAGTGCGGTTGGTGTTGTAGCGATCTTGTTGTCTGCCTTTCTTCTCACGAGCGCCAGCATCTACCCGGGGTTCCTGGCCTGGCTGCCGTGCGGCGCAACAGCACTAGTGCTCGTTGCTTCTAATGATTCGTTCACCACGAGTCAAAAAACAATGAGGTACTTACGGCCACTCGTTTACATTGGTGACGTTTCCTACTCCTTGTACTTATGGCACTTTGTATGGTTAATGTTGCCTCTTCAGTACGCCATGACAATCAATTTGTCAACAACGGTGATGTCTCCAGGAATTCGACTTGCCCAGGTGGTTGGTGCATTTCTATGCGCAGCACTTTCAAATCGCTTCATTGAAAAACCAATTCGTAAATCCGATCAGTTCAATAAGCGTCAATCCTTGGCCTTACTTCTCTTTGGAGCATGCGTAGGCGCAACACTTGCAATTACGTATCTCTACGGCGCCTTCGGTGGTGGATTGAATTAATAAGAAATTGTCGTTGGCTGAGCTGGAGTTACAGGCAGGCCATAGATTGAATTCAACTGCTTCACTACATAAGTAGCGAGTACCAGATGTCCCGCGGTATTTATATGAATGCCATCGTTAGCGCGAATGTATTGCCTTACACCATTCACTATTTGAGCAAATGCGAATTTTCCAGCCGCGTTCGCTAGAACTTTTTGTGTGTCGAGATACTTTGCATTCGTTGATTTCGCTAGAGCACTCTCCACTGTTGAATTGATCACTCTCGTCATTGATGCATAAATTGGGGAGAACATCACAGGCAAGCCAATCCAAAGCACAGCAGCACCAGCTGAATTTGCTTCTGCATCTATTTTCTGCACTCGTTCTGCGTACGCTTTTTTCCACCCAGGACTTCCAATAGGTTGTGAGACTCCATTAACAGTTATTGAGTGCGTATCGTTGGCGCCAAAAAACACTGTCACTAATTTTGGATGGAATTGATTTAAGTACTCTTGTAGATGTTTCGGCCAATCGTAGAACGACGGACTTGTAAGACCCGATGATACGAGCGACCTATTCGCTAAGCGAATTTTGGGATTGTTGGCGAGCTCAGTTGCCATGCCCATTTCCAAGTCAATGCCAAGCGAGTCACCAATTTCGAGAATCGTGAACTTCCCCGTTTCAGGAAGCGTCAATTTTCTGGAGCTAAGCAAAGTGGGCACTGCGGAAGTTGTAGATGTCGAAGTAGCAACAGTCGTTGTTGTACTTGTCGAATCGTCGGCAACAACTACTGAATAGAAACTGATCACCGTCACCACTGAAAGAGGAATTACAAGGATTTTGGACAGGAGCGGGAGTTTCATTGCATGTAATTATTACAGCCGCCCTCTGTGATTTTAGGTATTAAGAACCAGTTTTCAGATGATCCCAATTACTTTGGCGAGCAGGGAATTGGATCGAAGTAAGGCATCACCTGTGTCGGGTCAATAGTCGTAGTCGTGGTCGACGTGCTGGATGAGTGTTTCTTGTGTTTTGGAGGAATTGTTGTTGTAGTTGTTGTCGTAGTCACAACGGGAGGAGGGGTCGACACGAAGAGTGAGTTCGGTGGTGGATTTGTTGGAGTTATGAGAGTGTTTCCAAAAATTTTCTGAAGGAGCGCTTGCGCATCAGGCTGCTTAACAATCAACACGGCGCCAAGATTTTCATTGGCCGTTCCAGCCACTGGCAATGTGTAGCTCTTCATTGCAGATGCATCAAATTTATGGAATTTCACGGCGAGAGCGACCAGGTTGTTCAATGAGAACTTACTGTCCAGCGTTACGCCAGCGGGAATAGACGACAACAGCGAGTTAAGTTTGAGCGGGTTGTAAATTTTTTTGGCACGATTAATCATTGCCTTTATGAAATTGTTCTGACGATAGATTCGCCCGTAGTCACTTGTACCGTCATAGAGCCACTGATTGTTTTGGAAATATTCGAAGTGCCTGCTTCTGGCGACAGCTAGTGCTTGAGCCCCCGTTACAAGCTGACATCCGCTAGTGCTGATGTGTAGTCCTGAATACGAATCTCGAGATGGAAATGGGAAGTCCAGATAAACGCCGCCAATTGCGACCACAGAATTAATTAAACCTCCAAAGGAGACTTCAATTACGTGGTTAATAGGAATCCCAAAGTTTGCAGTTATTGCAGCGGCCACTGCTGAGACACCGTCACCATAATTGACGTTGATTCGATTGAATTCACCATGAAGTGCTTGATTGTCAATGATGCTGATCAAAGTGTCTCTTGGGATTGAGAGTACCGAAATCGAATTTTTCTTAGGATCAATGTGCATGATCTTCACCACGTCACTTCTCTGACCAGACACTGCGCCTGCTTGAGCAGCAACTGAACCTGAAAGCCCAACACGAGAGTCTGAGCCAATTTCAAGAATGTTGAACGGTTCACCTGAAATTTGAGCGACCTCATGATTAACCGTAATTTTGGGAATCGCATTAAATCGCCACTGCACATAGAGGTAACTTCCTCCGACCGCACCCACCAGCAAAACTGCAGCGACAATTGCGCTAATTATTACTTTTCTTTTTCGTTGCTGGCTGCGCAACTCATCTCGAGTGGGAGCGCCATTGGTGGTTTCTGACATTTGAACTAATTGTAATCACAGAAAGAGTTGAACTTTTACCGTGGGCAAAGTAGTGAAGTTAGGCACGGCGCAGAGGTGTCATGGCCAAAACTAACTGTTTAGTCCCATGCTCCTCAAAATTAACTGCAGCTCTTGCGTGTGAGCCTTCGCCGTCAACGCTCACCACTACCCCAGCGCCGTAACGATCATGAATTACTTTTTCGCCAACACTCAGTTCTAGCTTTTCTGCGCCAGTTGAGCGAACCGGAGGCGCTGCACCAGTTCCAAACGCACGGCCTTCAGTGAACTCACTTCTGCGACCAACAAATCCTTCGTCGCTAGAGAAACTCGAACGACGTGTTGGCTGCGTTGTAGAGACATCATCAAGGAGGTCGCTTGGAATTTCCATCAAGAAACGACTGGCAATAGCGTCTGCCCGGTTACCCCACATGGTGCGACTCCAGGCATGGGTCAGCACCAAGTGGTGCATGGCACGAGTAACCCCGACGTAGCAAAGTCGTCGTTCTTCTTCGAGCTCTGCTTCATCAGAAAGTGCACGACGATGCGGGAATATTGTTTCTTCCAGGCCCGTAATTACTACGACCGGGAACTCAAGGCCCTTTGCAACGTGCAACGTCATAAGCGAAATTGCTCCTGCGCCCCCGTCGAGTTGATCCGAGTCAGCAACAAGCGCCATTCGCTCAACAAAGTCCAACAACGTGTCGTACTGCGACGCAGCCGACGCAAGTTCACCAAGGTTTTCTAGTCGA
>JBAWYN010000046.1:0-7208 GCA_037143535.1 Acidimicrobiaceae bacterium
TCATTAGAAGTGTGTTTCTGAGTTTTCTTGAGTCAGATAGTGAGTAGAGAGGCATAGCGAACTTTGAGGCACCAGGAATTCCGAAATATGCAGCAGTTGCACCCGTAGCGATGATGAGGTGATCGAATTCAATCACCGCTCCGTCGATTAATCGGACGAGTTTCTGCTCATGGTCCACTTCCATGATTTGACCGTGTCGGAAACCAATGTTTTTTTCTTTTCCGAAAATTGTTCTAATCGGGTAGGCGACCTCTGCTGGCTCAAGAGCTGCGGTGGCCACCTGGTACAAAAGTGGCAAGAATGTATGAAAATTATGTTGGTCAATAATCGTGACTTTGACATCTTTGCCAATAAAGCCGCGCGCAGCAGCAATTCCAGCAAAGCCTCCGCCAGCAATTACAACGTGCGGGAGGTGTGAATAATCAGGAAAGACCTTGGCGGAGATGGGTGACGTCGACATGTTCTAGTCAACCTTAATAGAACTGAAAAGAAAAAATTCACCGACGAGCAAAACGTCGACCAAGTCCATAGATAAAACCCGATGCGATCATCAAGATGGAAAGTAGGCGGTCACCTATTTTGAAATTCAACGTAATTGCAACAGGAATTAATGCTCCAATCACCCAAAGCAGTTGTTGGCGAACGGCAAAACGTGCAAACGTCCTCCCCTGCGCACCGGCAGGAACATTGCGTTGCGTTATTGCATCAAAGCTGGGCTGAGCAACTGCGGCACAGAGTCCGAGCCAGCCAGCTAACAAAACTTGAGCAAGAAGTTGTGGGTGCGTCGACGCGACGCCAGCTCCGACACCCGTTAAAAGTAACGACCACGTAAGCAATGTTGATTCCTTGAGCGAGTTTCGAACACGCGTGACAATTGCTAGACCAAGCAGTGCTCCAACACCGCTAATTGCAAGGGCGCATGCGAACCACGTCAGCCCCGCGTGTTCACGTCTAAGTCCGAAGGCCAACATGAACGTGGTGAATCCCACACTGAAACGCATCAGCGCTGAAGCCGTCAGCCCCCACGCCACTTCAACGTCACCAGTGGGATTGAGAGTATTGAGGTCTCGTTCTGCCTGAGTGAGTGAAACAACTTGATCTCGAATAATTTTTGCGGGACGTTGCAGTCGAATGCTCGCAATGGTTGCCATAACGAAGACAATTGATGCCGTAATTAAAACACTTGAAGCGCCAACTCCTTTTAAGAGTGCTGCTCCAATGGATCCAGCAAGCAAACCAACAAATGTTCCGAGCAGCGTCAACTGTGCGTTGAAGCCGGAAAAACCTTGTTCTTCAACTTCATCCTGCGTTGGCCAGCCTGATTCACCAACATTTGCCGCGTGCTCACGGAACTGGTCAGTTCGTGCCATTTCTGGCACTAGGGCACCACGAGTAACCACGTAGAGCTTGGAAGAAATGAGCACGAGGAATGCTTCTGGAAAGAGCCAGAGTGAGTTGAGATGCGAAGCCATTGACCAGCACAGCAGTGCACGAAGGCCGCCAGACATCGCCACCAAAATCCTCCGCCCATTCGCAGACCGATCAATGAGTGGACCAAGAATCGGCGAAACAACCGCGAAGGGGGCAATCGTAATGAGCAGATATCCGAGGACTTTACTCTTCGCTTCAGTGGGTGAAACGGAGAAGAAAAGTGACCCGGCGAGTGAAACGGTTACGAGCGTGTCACCCGCCATCATGATGACGTGCACCAGAGCTAAGCGTCCAAAGGCCGTCTTCTGATCAAAGAGGTCCTGTGCGGAAGCCCGCAAGAATGAGCCAAATCCTCGTCTTCGCACGAATCAACAGTAGGCGAAGTTCCCCATAATTAAGGGCACATTCGTGTTATAAAAATGCTAAACCGGTTTTATGAATTCACATTTTTTCAGCAACCTACCTTTAGCCCTACTCACTGCATGGGCCTGGGCTTTCTGCGCATTTCTAGTGGGGCGTGCAGTCAAGCGTCACGCCACCATCGACATCTTCTGGGGATCGGGGTTTTTATGGATCTATCTCGAGTCGCTTTGGTTCTCACACTCACAAAGCAGCTCGTCAGGTGTTAACTGGTGGTTCAACTCTTCACTCAACGGGCACAGCATTCGCTGGATCATTCTTGGAGCGGTGGCACTCTGGAGTCTGAGACTTTCGATTCACCTAGCAATCCGACAAAAAGGAAGTGCCGAAGACTCTCGCTACGTTTGGATCATGCGCGGCGCTCGTGATGGCAATAAAACTCTGTACGCCCTTCGAAAGATTTACGGACTGCAGGGACTGCTCATGTGGTTTGTTTCACTTCCCCTGCAGTGGATGGCGTTTGCGACAAACTTCAACGTCCTCGTTTGGAAGGGACTCGCCATTGTGCTGATTGGTGTGTACTTCGAAGCTGTAGGTGATGAACAACTTCGTCGCTTTGTTGCTAACCCTGCCAACAGTGGCACCACAATGAATACCGGACTATGGCGTTACACACGTCACCCTAATTACTTTGGAGACGCATGCGTGTGGGTTGGTTTTTTTATCTGCGCACTTTCAACAAAGTACGGATTCATAACGATCTTGTCGCCAACACTTATGGTGTGGCTCTTGACGTCACTTTCAGGTAAGCCAATGCTCGAAAAGAAATTGTCAAAGACTCGTACGGGCTACAACGAATACATTGCTGCAACGAGTTCGTTCTTCCCGCGTCCGCCAAAGAAACTCAGCTAGCGCGACGCTTTTCTAAACGTTTCGCGATCAGTCGCCAAGCGAGCATTCCAAAGAGCAGGAAAGAAAATGCGACGATAATGAACGACGTCGCTGTTCCTTGACCTGAGATCACTCGAAGAATCATTCCAACAGCTGTTGTCACTGAGGCAACCAAGACAGCGGCTTTGTAGGTCCAGCCTCCACGCTTGGTTTTGATTAAAAAGAGCCAAGCGAGAATCAGTCCAACGGCAAATGGCCAGGTGGTGGTGAAGATTCCTCTGGTGGTCTCGCCATCATTGTGCTGAGCTCGCCCGATGGTTACAAATACCAGGACTACTGCAAAATCTAGGGAACCTCTGAGTGCGCGCATACCTAAACACTATCTAGGACAGTGCGCACAACACCCTTTCTAAAGTGACCTAATTTGTCAGCATGAGTAAATCAGACCGCGCCAGAAGTTTCGAAACAACCAGCAAAGCAACAATCACGTTGCCCGATGGGCGCACCGCGCACAAAGACCACATTGCACATTCCGAGCGCCTCGTGAAAAAGTTTTACAACGTTCGACCTGGCGTTTGGTCCTTTGTTGGTAACGGTCTTTCCAATCAGTCATTCATTGAAGGACCAGAAGGCATCATCGCAATTGACACTGGTGAATCAATTGAAGAAATGGCTCACGCTATTGCCACACTTCGTGAACACACTGACAAGCCAATCGTCGCTGTTCTCTACACGCACTTTCACTACATCACTGGAACAAAAGCTGTTGTAACAGAAAACGCAGGCAAGCCATTTCCAATTTGGGGACACGAGCGCATCAAGCACAACCGTGAAGGCGCGACTGCAGAAATAGGGCCAACATATTCGCGCGGTCTGGTTGAACAGTTTGCAATTCTTATGCCAGAGTCTGGGCCTGACGGCAATGTAAACGTTGGACTAGGAAGATTCTGGCGCGACCCCATGCACGCACCATTCACCACGGGGTTCATGGCTCCGACGAATACATTTGGCGACGAACCAAGTACCCACACAATTGCTGGTCTAAGAGTTGACGTGATTCCCTCACCATCTGACGCCAATGACTCAGTTACCTACTGGTTTCCAGAACTCGACACCGCTGTCAACAACACTGTTTGGCCAGTTCTCTTTAACGTCTTTGCAATTAGAGGCGAAGAGTACCGTGACCCTCGCATCTTGATCAAGGGTGTCGAGAAACTACTGGCCCTACAACCAGAACACCTCGTTGGTGCACACGGACCGCCAATTTCTGGCAAGGACGAGATTCAAACTCGCGTCACCAAGTACCGTGACTCCATCCAGTTCCTATGGGACCAAGCCGTTCGCTCAATGAACAAAGGAATGTTCAGTGCTGACATTGGACAAGCAGTTGAACTTCCAGCGTGGTGCGACGAGGACTATCTCACTTCTGAGTTCTATGGCGTCGCGGAACACCACATGCGCCAAATCAGAACCGGACTCTTTGGATTCTTCGACGGAAACGAAGCGAACTTGTTCCCTCTCACAACACCAGAGCGCAGTGAGCGAATCATTGAAGGCTTCGGTGGTCGAGCCAAAGTTGAAATGCAATTGCGAGACGCCCTTTCGAACGATGACATTCGCTGGGCACTCGAACTCGGATCTTGGCTAGTCCACTCACCTGGTGCCACACCGGAAGACAAGAAGCTTCTAGCCACTGCTCTTAGAACAATTGCTCAACGAACAACATCAGCGAACATTCGTAGCTGGTGCATCACCCGGGCACTCACTCTTGACGGTTCTTTTGACTTCTCAAGGTTCAATGATCACCGCTTCAGTTACAAAATCATTGTTGAATCGCCTCACGAGATGTACGTTGCATTACTGCGAGTCACGCTTGATCCTGATCTCGTTGAAAATGAAAACTTTCACATTGGCTGGGACTTCGGAAACGAAAAAACAGTGGGGCTTCATGTTCGCAACAGTGTCGCATTCGTGAGTGACGGAAAGAATGCTGACGCAACGCTTCACATGACCCTTGAAACATGGGCAGAAGTACTAACTGGAAAGATCACATTTGCCGCGGCCCAAGAAGCAGACAGAATCACAATCACTGGTGATGACAAGCGAGTTAAAAAAGTATTAGGCGCTTTCGAGATTGGTGCGCTTCGAAATGTCTAGTGAGTCATTGCCACTTTCAACACCAGAATTCACTGGTCACATCGAGCGCTTCATCACTGACTCAACACCACGAAAGCTCACAACACCGAAGGCCCCTAAAGGGGCACCGAACGTTCTGCTCATCCTTCTTGATGATGTGGGCTTCGGTTCATTTGCGGGCGTTGGTGGACCAGTGCCAACGCCAGGTCTCGACAAAATTATTGAGCAGGGACTTCTTTACAACCAGTTCCACACCACAGCCCTTTGCTCGCCAACCAGGGCCTCGCTGCTCACAGGAAGAAATCACCACTCGGTGCACATGGGTGGCATCACAGAAATTGCAAACTCATTTCCTGGTTACGACAGCGCCCTTCCACCAGAAGCTGCAACTGTTGCGCAGGTCTTACAGCAGTCTGGTTACGCAACCTCATGTTTTGGGAAATGGCACTTAGCTCCTTCGTGGGAACAGAGTCCTGCTGGGCCGTTCAATCGCTGGCCAACTGGAACGGGCTTTGACCGCTTCTACGGAATCATTGGCGCCGAGTCGTCTCAGTTCGAACCACCGCTCTATGACCAGACAACTCCCATTGCCCCTTACGTAGGCAAAGAGAACTACCACCTCACAGAAGACCTTGCTGACCAGGCAATTAACTGGATTCAACGACAAAAGGCTTCGCGACCAGACCAGCCATTCTTTTGCTATTTCTCAACTCCAGCGGTGCACGCTCCTCACCATGTTGCACCCGAATGGAGTGACAAGTTCAAAGGAAAGTTCGATCAAGGGTGGGACGAACTACGCAATGAAATCTTTGAGCGCCAACTAAAGCTCGGAACTATTCCTGCAGGCACGGCAAATACAGTTCGGCCAAATGAGATTCCTAGCTGGGAAGAATATCCTGAGCGCTATCGCCCTGTGGCTTCACGACTCATGGAAGTGTTCGCAGGCTTCTTGGCTCACACTGATGCGCAGATCAAACGTGTCATTGATTCTCTCGACGAAATGGGAATTGGCGACGACACTCTGATCATTTACATCACTGGAGATAACGGCGCCTCAGCAGAAGGAACAGTGCACGGTGCCTGGAGCGCACCATCATTCCAAAACGGTGTGCACGAAGACCCTGAGTGGTTACTTGAGCACATGGACGACTTTGGAACTGCCAAGTGTGAGAATCACTACAACGTTGGCTGGGCCTGGGCTCTTGATGCCCCATTCCAGTGGATGAAACAGGTCGCATCTCACTTCGGCGGTACTCGTAACGCAATGGCTATGTCGTGGCCGAAGCGCATCAGCAATGGAAAGCAAATTCGTTCGCAATTCCACCACGTCACTGACATTGCGCCAACGATTTATGAAGCGACAGGCGTCACGCCCCCGGCAACGTTCAATGGTATTGAACAAATGGAATTTCACGGGACATCAATGGTCTATACATTTGACGACCCTGATGCAGCGTCAAAGCACACGTCTCAGTATTTTGAGATCCTTGGCAACCGTGCCATCTACAGTGACGGTTGGATTGCTTCATGCTTCCATGGCCGACTCCCCTGGATTCGATTCGCGGGCTTTGAATTCGATGGCGAGCAAGAGCGCTGGGAGCTTTATGACATTCGCTCAGACTTCTCGCAGTCAATTGACCTGTCGAAAGAATTTCCTGAAAAACTTGAAGAACTCCAGAACATCTTTCACGAACAGGCGCTCAAATATGGTGTGTATCCACTGAGAGATGCTGGCTCATCACGAGGCGGAGACTTCTCAGTTCCACATTCACTCGGCAATGCAACGAAAATGACGTACACGCCTGCTCACGTGCGCATGCCTGAAAGTTCAGTTCTCAACCTAAAGAATTGTTCGTATCAAATCACTGCAGTGATTGAGGTGCAAGACAGTGCTGAAGGTGTAATTGTTTGTCAGGGTGGAAACATGGCCGGTTGGTCGCTCTATCTCTCTAAGGATCGACTCCCAACATTTCATTACAACTGGTTCGGCCACGAACACACCGAGCTCCAGTCGGCAACGCCGCTCGGTGCCGGTGGACACACGATTGAAGTCAACTTTGTCTACGACGGAGGATTCGGCAATGGTGGAGATCTCGTCCTAAGTGTTGACGGCGCTCCAGCAGCAAACGGGCGCATCGAGAAGACAGTCCCATTGGTGTTCTCAATGAGCGGCGAAACATTCGACGTGGGGATTGATACCGGTTCGCCAGTTGGACCGTATCCTCACCATTTTCCCTGCAGTGCAAAAATTCACACTGTGACGCTTGAGCGCTTGGATGAGCCGAGTGACGAGGTGAAGGCACTGATGCGAAAAGGTGAATTCAAAGCTTCACTCAGTACGCAGTAGTTCTATTTGGTTTCCAGCAGCTCGTAAATACGAGTTTTCCAAT
>JBAWYN010000047.1:0-7069 GCA_037143535.1 Acidimicrobiaceae bacterium
CTGCGGGTGGGATAAGCGCTGAAAGCATCTAAGTGCGAAGCCCGTTTCAAGATAAAATTTCTCACTGGGTTAACCAGGTAAGGCCCGTGGCGAGATCACCACGTTGATAGGCCGGAAGTGTAAGTGCAGTAATGCATTCAGCTGACCGGTACTAATCGGCCGAGGGCTTGAATTTAATGATGCTCGTGCTCGTTCTAAGACGCTCAAGGAGCGGAGGGTTTAAACCACCTCTCCGTTTCGCCACCGCAAGGTAGGCAAGCGCACAGTTTCCGGTGGTTTTGGCGATGGAGTCACACCTGTTCCCATTCCGAACACAGAAGTTAAGCCCATCTGCGCCGATGGTACTTGGGGGTCCCCCCCTGGGAGAGTAGGTCGCCGCCGGATTTCTTGAAAACCCCCCACCTCACGGTGGGGGGTTTTCGCATTCCTAGACAATGAAACTTTGTGTGACCAGATATTGATTTATGGGCCAAAAGAAAAAGTGTGTTGCTACATTGACTATTAAACGAGTCGAAAGGTATTCGCATGACGCTTTGGAAACATCACAGGGGAGTGAGAAGCGGTGACGAGTTGTCATTCGGAGAGCGTGCCGCTGACGTGATGCGTAATGGCATGGGGTCGTGGGGATTTGTCTTCAGTGCACTTGGCTTCCTAGCGATATGGATGCTCTACAACGGACACCACGGTTTTGACCCATACCCATTCATTCTTCTGAACCTTTTGCTTTCGTGCCTCGCCGCTATGCAGGGAGCAATTCTTTTGATCGCTGCAAAGCGGGCCGATCAGATTTCCAGCGAACTAGCTCTTCACACATACCAAGTCGATGAAGAAACACTCCTAATTGCTAAGGAGATTGCGGCTTTAAGCCGTGCGATCAATCAGTTGACGCTTGAGGTTCATGACCACATCAAGAACTCGTAACTCTAAAAAGTAAGGAATCACTGACAGCCATTGCCTGAGTTACTATTCAGTAACTCATAGGGGGGCAAGTATGACCGACGTAAAACTAGATCTTCACATGGAAAACATGTACATGGTTCGCTACGGCGAATTCTTATTCGCAACAGTTAATCCAACTGAGATTGTCGCTGAAGTGTGGGGGACGCAGTTTATTAATGACTGCCCACAAGAAGCTTGGGACGCAGTTGACACTGACGCGATTGCAAAAGAAAAGGGCGCAACGTTGTGTGTTCGAAATGGTCCTCGCTACTGGACACTGGACCTCATTGGAAAAGACGGACAACCTGACCCGCTGGTTATGGAAGATTTCCAAGGACTACCAATGAGACTCATTGCATCAGTCACCATTCCGATTGAAGCACTCAACATGGGTGGTTACCTTGAATCATTCGTTGACCGCAAAGCCTTCTTCGCATGGAATAAGGGGCGTCGTATTTACGAGCTCATTAACCCAGAGGGCAAGCGTTACGTGATGCAGGCTCTCAGCCAAGCGATTGATCCAACAATGAACGAAGAAAAGATCTCAAAGTTGGGCGACATCTTAAAGATGCCAGAAGGATGGCGATTTGAAACTCGCATTCTTGAAGAGCAACTCAACTGTGACACTCGCTACGAAGATGCTTGTGTTCTACAAGACGAGTTCCAGAACTCTTACTGCGCTTACTAGGAACTCATGACTACTTTTATTGAAATCAACAGAAAAGACCACGCGCAGGCTCGTATTGTTCACGGAACATCACCCGAGCTTGCCGCGGGCCAAGCTCGCATGGCAATTCAGAAGTTTGGATTCTCAACTAACAACATTTCCTACGTCCAGTTCGGCGACATGATGTCCTACTGGGATTTTTTCCCGGCAGAAGATGGATGGGGACGCGTTCCGGTGTGGGGATTCGCTGAAGTAATTGAATCCAAAGCGCAGGGATTTAGCGAAGGTCAGAGGTTTTTTGGATACTGGCCAATGGGAGACGAACTTATTGTTGAACCGACCCGTATTGACGATCGTGGTTTTACTGATGGTTCTGCTCACCGCTCACACTTAGCCAAGGCCTACAACTGGTACTACAACGTCAACATGTTCTCTAGAACTGGTGACCTCT
Organism: Acidimicrobiaceae bacterium; assembly: GCA_037143535.1. Taxonomy (GTDB): domain Bacteria; phylum Actinomycetota; class Acidimicrobiia; order Acidimicrobiales; family RAAP-2; genus RAAP-2. The sequence continues at coordinate 2,058 of JBAWYN010000047.1, forward strand.
ACGACACCCAGCAGATGCTGCTCTATCCGTTGTTCTACACCGGGTTCATGATGGACGACTACTTCTTTGACAACAATGACTTCGGAGCTACTCAAGTTGTTTTCTCGAGTGCTTCTTCGAAGACCGCAATTTCAACTGCGTTTCTTTGCCACAACCGTGGGCTCCACACGGTGGGACTCACCTCGGCTGGGAATGTCGAATTCACAAAGTCACTCGGAATGTATGACGAAGTGTTCAGCTACGAAGAGATTGACAAGATTTCTCTTGCCCCCTCTAACTACTGCGACTTCAGTGGAAACCGTCACATCACCTTCGAAGTTCACGAGCGCTTGAATGAAAATTTGAAGTACTCCATGATGTGTGGAGGAACACAGTTCAATGAGAGTGTTGCTGGCATTAGAGCTTCAGACAGTGCGAAATCTGCACAAGACAGCAGTTCTCTTGACATTGCGAAGGGCAGCCTTAAAGGCCCAAAGCCTGAGTTCTTGTTTGCTCCAACCCAGATCGCCAAGCGCACCACTGAATGGGGTCGTGAAGGTCTTCATGATCGGGTTGATGAAAAGTGGTTGCTCTTTATTGACAATGCACTTGACTGGATGAAGCTCGAAGACTTCAATGACGAAGCGTCAATTTTGAAATTGTACGACGATGTCTATGGCGGAAAAATTGATCCAAAGGCAGGCTACGTCTGCAGAATGGGAACTAATCATGGCTAGACCGGAAAACCCACGTTATGGAACGATGAACACACCACTCGTTATGAAGTGGTTTGAAGAGAAGTTCGAGAATGACGGAACCGTGTGGTTCTTTAACTTGATGAAGTACCGCCCGTTTGCGATTTATGACGATGGGGTAGTCACCAACATCACCGGCATGGAAGCTGATGACCTTTACAACCCTTCATTCAACATTGATGAAATGGGCGGCATGGTGGCCTACATCGGCGTTGTTGTTGATCAAGCGGGAAGCCACAATCCAGATTGGCACCGCATCGCAACCGTTCGCTATCCATCACGCAAAGAGACTTTGAAGATGTTTGCAACGCCTGCCTTCATTGAACTACACGAGCACAAAGACGCTGGAATGGAATTCACTGTTTGTGCGCAGACGACACCAAGTTCACCTGGCGTAGTTGTGGACAAAGGTCAGACCGTAATCATTGTTGAGCACGAAAGTACTGACGCTGCCTTTGATCCAACGTCAGTTGCGAACTCACACTTGGTTGCATCGTTTGATGTTGAGGGCGCCATCATGGGAGATGGGCGAGTGCTTCGCTCGTGGCACCAGATTCAAGTTGAGGGTAAAGTGGATGTGCGAAAAATTGCTGCACTGTCACCACATATCTCGGTCATGCTCATGACTCTTGAGGGAAACCCCGATTACGTTGATAACACCGCTCTAAGTATTCAGACCGCCTAAGGAGAAACTATGTCTTCAGACAACCCGCGTTACGGAAAAGTAAACAAAGAGATGATTCGTGGCTGGCTAGAAATGGACCGCGAAACCGACGGTCCGTTCTATGCACTTAACCTCATGAAGTATCGCAAGAAGGCCGTCTACGCCGATGGTCGTGAAAGCGACATCAGTGGGTCACAAGCCGACGACGAATACAACCCAATGCGAATTCTTAAAGACCTCGGGGCACGAATTGTGTTCTTTGGTGAAGTGATGGAGCAAACTGCAGGGGAGCCACTCTATGACCGTATTGCGGTGGTGTTGTATCCAACACGCATGAAGTTCATGGAGATGCAGCGTCGCCCAGACTTTGTTGATTCGCACGAACACAAAGACGCTGGAATGGAATTCACCATTGTGGCTTCGACGTCACCTATTACTGAGCCACATGAACAGACCACTGGAACACTTGCACTAGTTGTTGAAGAAGCGCACAGTGGTGCAGCATTTGATCCTTCATCAATTGACGGAGCGACGTTAATTGGTACGTACAGCGTTGAAGGACAAATTGTTGGAGACGAGCGCCAATTGCAGTTCGCACACTGGATCCAGGTAGAGAATACGCAAGCTTTCAAGGCCGCAACTGAGGGCAATGAACGACTTACTGCGCTCACTGTCTCTCGGATTATTGATGAAATGGTCTCAAGTCAAAAGTAATTTTTAATAACTAGCTTTTCGCTAGTAGTATTGACGAATGCCTTCTTCCAAACCCACACCCCGTCGCGCCTCTGGCGCTGGGCGACCTGCCACTGGCGGTCGTGGTGGTGGAACTGGACGCCCAGTCCCGAATCGAAAAGGTGATTCAGCTCGTAGAAGTTCGTCATCTGACGGCTCTAAGAAGCCGTATCGTGACCGCGATGAGCGTCCTAGTTACCAGAGTCGAAGCACCGCAAAGCCTGGAGCTGAGCGTCGTATAGAACAGCGCGGTGGATACGCTCCACGCCCCGGAGACGACGAGCGCGATGGTCGCTCAAGCTACCGTCGCCGCGAAGGTGAATTCGAAGAACGCCGTCCTCGTCCATCAGGATCAGGCCGTCCGAGTCGTGATGCACGACCAAGTCGCGATGCGCGACCGAGCCGAGACCCACGTCCAGCTCGCGATCCTCGCAGACCTGACAGCGCGCCATCTCGTTATTCGCGTGAAGATCGTTACGAGCGCGACGACCGCCGCCCTTCTGGCCCACCACGTGATCGCTATGAGCGCGACGACCGCCGTCCTTCTGGTCCGCCTCGTGAACGTTTTGATCGTGATGATCGCAGAGCTGCGCCTTCTAGGGGAGCTCGCCCTCAAGGTGATCGTCGTTCCTCTCGTCCGCGCCAGTATGAACTAACACCTGAAGAAATTGCTCGCAACAAAGCAGAAGCATTCGCTAAGGGCAAGGGCTGGGGTGGGGTTGCTCGCCGAGGCGCCAGTGCCATTCACTCTCAGGGTCCAGAAATGGAAACCACGCTTAGTGCTGGTCGCAATCCTGATCCACTTGGAACTGAGTGGGTAGAAGACGACCGACCAAGTCGCCCAGCTGCTCCACGTAAAGCAAAAGCCACTGTTAAGTACACCCTTCCTGGTGACGTTGCTGCTGATGTTCGTAAAGCATTCATTGGAACTGCCTACATGCGCGAAAAAACAGTCGCCTTCCTCGCAAAGGCCGCTGAAGGCTATGACCGCAAGCGCTACGAAGAAGCCCTTCGACTAGGTCGCATTGTTTCTGATGCAGTGCCTGGCGTTGCACCAGTGCGTGAACTTACCGGACTGGCTGCTTACAAGGCAGAACGCTGGTCAATGGCTCGCATTCACTTGGCTGCACACTTCCAGATCACTGGTGACCCAGAGCACTTGCCAAAGGTTATGGACTGCGAACGAGCAAACATGCGCTACCGCGCAGTTGAAAAGTCATTCGCATCACTTGAAGCGAGCGAACCATCTGCAGAAACACTTGTTGAAGGTCGCATTGTTATGGCCGCCGCACTTGCTGACCAGCAGAAGTACCCAGAAGCAATCGAGTTACTGACTAAAGCTGGTGCTGCACGAAACCTTCGTAACCCATCATTCCGTCACCTTCGTCTTTGGTACGCGCTCGGTGACGTGCTTGACCGCGCTGGAGACTTCGGGGGAGCACGTGAAATGTTCGCACGCGTTGTTCTTAGTGACCAAGACGCCTATGACGCTAAAGACCGCTTAGCAATGCTCGGAACAACTGCTCCTCAAAAGAACCGCAAGCGTCGTAAAACGCCGGTCTCTAAGAAAAAAGTTGACTAACTAAAGAGTGCAGTAACAGCGGCGATGCCAATGTTGCCACCGCGTGAATCACCAACAACTGTGTTCAGCATCTTGTTCATCATGTAAGAAACTGTGATTCCAAGGTCTTGGTCCATGGTGATGATGCTGCCACCATACCCACCCCAGTAACAAGAAGCTGGTCCGAGTGGAACTGTTGCTGAGCTGAGTCCGTATCCTGCACCACCAAAGTGTGAATCAACACCGAGGTTGAGGTCCATTCCCTTGGCCTGTGTTTCAAAGATCAATTCATTGGTCTTTTCAGAGAAGAAGCGCTTGCCGTTGTAGTCACCCTTATTGGCAATAATTGACTGAACCGTTGCCACGCTCTTGGCGTTTCCATGCCCACCAGCAGCAGGAATTTCTGCAGCGCGCCACCAACGGTTGTGCGGCATGATTGCAGCTTCAGACCACTTCGGGTTTCCAAATGTTCTGGCGGCGATAGATGTTGGATCCGCTAGAAGTGCTGCAGCAAGTTCGGGGCTTGGTGGTGGTGGAATAACGAGACTCACTCGGCCTTCTTCGCTTTCGGGGAGTCCAATGTAGAAGTCTGCTCCTAGAACGTCAGCAACTTCTTGCTTAAAGAACTGTCCAATAGTTGTTCCGGTTGCACGGCGAACAACTTCACCAATGAGGTAACCCTGTGAGATGGCGTGGTAGCCAGACTGCTTGCGGTCACTCCACCATGGAGACTGCTTCGCGAGCTCTTCAACACAGAAGTCCCAGTTCGCGTAGTCCTCGGGCTTTAGCTCGACGTCCCATCCAGGAAGTCCTGCGGTGTGACTGAGGATGTTCTTAACGGTGATGTCAGACTTTCCGTTTTGAGCAAACTCTGGCCAGTACTTAGCGACTGGGTCGTTGATGTTAATGACGCCACGGTCGTGCAACATAAGCGACACGAGGAACGTCATGGTCTTAGTGGTGGACCAAACGTTGACGAGAGTGTCTTCTTGCCACTCGTTGGTCTTGGCTTCTTCTTTGTAGCCACCCCAGATGTCAACAACGACTTCACCCTTATGGATGACACATACTGATGCTCCAACGTCAGTGCCAGCGTCGAGCGACTTTGAAAGTGACTCTGCGACCCCCGCAAACTTCTCGTTGTATGTTCCCTTGATTTCAGCCATAGGCCCCCCTTATTACTTTTACGAATTTATGATGTCATGCCTTCGAGACCCACGAGGCCTCTGGCGTGTTCGATTTCACCCATGTGTCTGAGCAAGTGCTGATAGACCCAGCATTCCATTCCAATGCTGACAGTGATGCCATCTTCTCTTCCCAT
>JBAWYN010000048.1:0-7063 GCA_037143535.1 Acidimicrobiaceae bacterium
AGCCAGGTCAGAGCCTCAACGTACGACTCGAACTGCACTACTTAGCTCGCTCGACGGGTGCGCGTCGCCTTTCGCATTTCATATGTAGGAGCAGTCTTTTCGCGCACTGATTCTGCGGTGACTACACAGCGAAGAACATCCTTACGTCCTGGAACGTCGTACATAGCTTCAAGCAGAACGCTTTCTAGAATTGACCTGAGTCCACGAGCACCAGTGCCACGCTCAACCGCAAGGTCGGCAATTGCTTCAAGTGCTGGCTTTTCAATAACGAGCTCTACGTCGTCCATGGCCATCACCTGAGTGAACTGCTTCACGAGTGAGTTCTTTGGTTCTGTAAGAACGTTGATGAGCATGTCGCGTGTGAGCTGTTGGACAGCGCCAACAATTGGCAGACGACCAATGAATTCAGGAATTAGTCCGAACTTCGTTAAGTCTTCTGGAAGTGCGTGGCGGAATAGTTCTACATCGCCAGACTTCTTGCCCTCAACTGGCGCATTGAAACCCATTGATTTCTTTCCGAGGCGACGCTCAATGATCTCTTCTAGACCCGAGAACGCTCCACCACAGATGAACAAAATGTTTGCAGTGTCGATTGTGATGAATTCTTGATGCGGATGCTTGCGACCACCTTGTGGTGGAACACTCGCAACCGTTCCTTCAAGAATCTTAAGAAGGGCTTGTTGAACACCTTCACCCGAAACGTCACGAGTGATTGATGGGTTCTCTGACTTGCGAGCAATCTTGTCGATTTCGTCAATGTAAATAATTCCACGCTCTGCGCGCTTCACATCAAAGTCCGCAGCAGAAAGAAGTTTAAGAAGAATGTTTTCGACGTCTTCACCAACGTATCCAGCTTCAGTGAGCGCAGTGGCGTCAGCTATCGCGAATGGAACATTGAGCATGCGTGCGAGCGTTTGCGCCAAGAATGTTTTTCCACATCCCGTAGGTCCAAGCAGAAGTACGTTTGACTTTGCGACTTCTACGTCGTCATCGTGAAGCGGTCCCGATTGAATTCTCTTGTAGTGGTTGTAGACCGCAACAGAAAGAATCTTCTTGGCGTCTTCTTGACCAATGACGAACTCATCGAGGAACGATGAAATCTCGCGAGGTGTGGGGAGATCTTCGAGAACTAGCTCAGGGCGGTCCCCGAACTCGTCAGCAATGATGTCATTGCAAAGGTCAATGCACTCATCGCAAATGTAGACACTGGGTCCAGCAATGAGCTTCTTAACCTGTTTTTGACCTTTAGCGCAGAAACTGCACTTAATAAGGTCGCTATTTTCGCCAAACTTTGCCACGGAAAACCTCCGACACGACCTCCGCCTTGTTCCATCCTAGGTGGTGAAGGGGCAAAAAAATGGTACCTATGGACGCTTAGAGATCACTTCGTCAATGAGGCCGTATTCAACGGCTTGTGCAGCACTGATGATGAAGTCACGGTCAGTGTCTTTTGTAACCTTCTCAACACTTTGACCAGTGTCAGCAGCGAGCATCTCGTTGAGAGTGTCCTTCATGTGAAGAATCTCGCGTGCCTGAATTTCAATGTCAGTAGCTTGCCCACCAACGCCACCCCACGGTTGGTGCATGAGCACGCGTGAGTGTGGAAGTGCGTAACGCTTGCCCTTGGCACCAGCACCAAGAAGCACTGCAGCAGCAGAAGCTGCTTGTCCGAAGCAGAACGTAGAAACGTCTGGCTTCACGTACTTCATAGTGTCGTAGATCGCGAAGAGTGCAGTGATCTCTCCACCAGGTGAGTTGATGTAAAGGTTGATGTCCTTGTCTGGGTCTTCAGACTCTAGGAACAACATCTGGGCGCAGATGAGGTTCGCGATTGTGTCATCAATGCCAGTTCCAATGAAAATGATGCGTTCTTTCAAGAGACGGCTGTAGAGGTCGTAGGCGCGCTCGCCACGGTTTGATGTCTCGATAACTGTTGGTACGAGATAGTTCATTGCTTTGAAGTGTTCGTTCACGCTTCTACCTTATGCGTCTAAGTCTTGACTTTGGTCAACCTTGAGAAGTTCACGGTCAATCTCCACGCCATCAGGGTCAACGAAGGTCACGTTGTCATTAAGCCAGCGAGAAGCCTTCATCTTTGCAACTTCAGCCTGGAAGGTGACAACTCGTCCAGAGTCGCGCAGGTTTTGGCGAAGAATCTCTGGCTTAGTGCTCATTGCTTCAGCTGTTGAGATGAGTTCTTCTTCGATTTCAGCTTCGCTTGGCTCGATCTTCTCAGCCTTAACGAGCGCACGAAGGGCAAGGTCGATTCGAACTGCACGCACTGCGTCAGCACGGAGTGTCGCAAGGAGATCGTCCGGAGACTGATTGGTAATTTGCAAGAACTTCTCTAGGTCCAAGTTCTGCTGCGAAAGGCGGTGACCAAGGTCGTGGAGTCGCTCGTTGGTTTCACTCGAAATGAGAAGGTCTGGAGCAAGCTCTTCAGGAACCAGGTCGCTCAGTGCAATGAGCACCGCGTCACGCTGAGACATCTGTGCTTCGACAACCTTCATGCGGCGCATTTGCGAAATGATTTGCTCACGCATCTCATCAACGGTCTTCCATTCGGTGTTCTCTTCAACCCAGGCGTCGTTCAGTTCTGGCATTACGCGCTCTTTAACTTGCTTGAGCTTGAGTTCGTAGGTTGCTGTGTCTTTTGTGCCAGCAAATGTTCCGTTGAGCTTCAAATCTTCGCCGGCCTTAAGGCCAACAATTAGCTCATCCACACCTTCGGTAATTACCCCAGATCCAACTGTGTACATGTAGTCAGACATTTCAAATGGCTCGTCTTCAGAATTGATCTTCTGCATACGTACGTCCATGGTGACAAGGTCGTTGAGAGCGATTGGGCGATCAACATCACGTAGTTCTGCATCTGGTTCACGGAAGCGGTCGATCTGCTTTAGAACTTCAGCGTCAGTCACGTTTGGTGAAGGAATTTCAACACGAAGGTCACGGTGTCCCTTGATGCTTGCTTCTGGTCGAACTTCTACTTCAGCTTCGAACTTGAGTGGACCAGATTCTTCGCCATCAGTGATGTTGATGTCTGGTTGTCCGATTGGGTCAGCCAATGTGTCTGACACTGCGTGAGCGTAGAAGTCTGGCATTGAGTCGCGAATTGCTTCTGCGCGCAACGCTTCGATGCCACCAAGGTGAGCAATCAGAACATTCTTAGGAACTTTGCCCTTGCGAAAACCTTTGATTGAGACCTGCTTAGACAGAGACTTGGCAGCAGCCTCCATGGCTTCATTCATTTCGGTCTCGTCGACCTCAACGGTGAGCTTGATTCGGTTGTTTTCTAGAGTTGATGAAGTTGCGCGCATAGGGATATAGAGCCTACCGGCTGAGAGCGAAATCTCTAAATCACAATGGGCATGGCCTGGCTAAAGGCTTGCGCCATGGCCTTATCGCCCCTGACATCAGTCGCCGAAGCATTAAGAAATGCCTCTGCGCCAATGCGCCCAGCACAGCGCCTCCAAAAGAGGGCCACGGGAGTTGTTATCTCTAGATCTGGCTGCTCTTCGGTCATATCAACTGCAATACAGCGGCCGTCTACGACCTTGAACATAAGTAGTCGGCCCAGACGGCCAATGAGGTTGATTTGAACAAGGGTTCCCTCTGGAGCTTTCATCTTCTTACCCAAGATGTACGGCACCGCTCCTTCGAAACGGTTCACTACAACTTCTTCGCCAGTGCCGTGATCATCAGCGGGCTGCAACAGTGCATCGCGAATGTCTTGCAAGTGAATCCAAGAGTCGAAGATGCGAGTTTCTTGAAACCTGAAGTAAGGCTTCTCGCCTTCAGGACTCCATCCAACTTTTTCCCACGCCTCTTCATCAAGAGCGCGGAGTCTCTTCAGCGACGCTTTTGTAACAGTCGAAAATTTCTCCAGAACTTCACTGCCCGCTAGTTCGCGATTCGACTGAACGAATGCTTCATTTAGTTCTCCGATTTGATTTTTAACATGAGCGGGCATCTCACCTTCAAATGCAGGAACTTCGCCTCCTGAAAGCAGAAGTTCAAAACCAAGCAAGTGGCTAAGAATGTCTTTAACGGTCCAACCCGGGCAAGGGGTCAGTGCGTTGTATTCCTCGGGGCCGAGAGGTCGAACGAGACGCTCAATTTGCGTCCACGTATCTTCCAGTGAGTCAGTAATCCACTCGTACGCCACGGCTCTCCAATCGATCTCCTTGAAGCCTAGATACTGGTCGCTTTCAAGGCGAGTCATCTACAGCGTGTAACGTGGAGGTCTGCAGTTCACGGGAAGTAGCGCAGCTTGGTTAGCGCGCCTGGTTTGGGACCAGGAGGCCGGGGGTTCGAATCCCCCCTTCCCGACCATTAGAGACTCAACGAATTGATCGAGCCACTACTAACAGTGTGGCGAGCGAAAGATTGTACGAAGTAACGCTCACTGCAGTTGCCTTCATTGCTCCCGTACCCGGAATGCTCCACGTTATGAGCCCTCCATTTGCCTTTACTTGCGTGGCGCCACATTTTCCTGTTGCAACACCAGCACAATTACTCCAAACCTGAGCGGTGTGGCCGTTGACAATTTCAGTTGAAATCTTCGTATTGAATTCGAGGGGTCCATTGCATGTGCCTTGCGCTTTTTCGAAAACACTTATTCCCGGCAAGTTATTTCCAAACGTGCCTGATCCACCGAGAGCAAATACTCGAAGCGCACCGTCGTCACAAAGCGACGTGTCGCTCAAGGTGAAGTGCGTAAATTTAAATCCCGCGAAGTTTGCAGGGTCGTAAGTCTTGAATTTCATTGACGAACTGCTCTGATTCTCATTTAGTGCCAGTGAGAAAGTTGAGAGCGTATTCGAGGCAATCGCTCCAATTGGCTTTGAAGATGATCCACTGGTAATGAATACACCAAATGAAACATGTTGGTAATTCGTGACTCCACCACTTGTCACATACTGTTTCGAAGCATGTGGCTTCACACAAACACTGTTTAAGCCCGACATGTAATTGGTATTGGTGCTTATTCCGTAACAGAGTTGCGTTGAACTCTTATTTGAAAAAGTAAACACTTCATTAACTACACCTGTCCCAGGAATGTTTCCGACTGAGAACTGACAAGAAGTAGCTGTTTTTTGAGAGCCTTGGCCAACGCACGAGACGACATGGCCAAGCTGACCAGACCCGTTCCACGACCAAGTAACACTTGATGCTCCAGCGCTCGAGGTGAATGTGAGGCTTAGGAGAAGTATGGCTAAAAGTGTTTTTGTACGCATGCTGAAGACACTAGGTCGCCAGACGTCTCGCTACTGCCAGACCAAAGTCATTTACTTGGAAGCGAACAGTGGAAGTTTCGTTTTCCAGCCAGGAATGATCTTGCCCACAGGCGTTGCCAGCAAGTCTTCAAGGATTGAGCCATAAACGTCTCTGAAGTCTGTTGTCATGAGCATGTTTCCTGTTGAGTCAAGTTGCGTGAGCGAAGGCTCATCACCAATGAATCCACCAACGCCAGATTTGCCCACAACATAAACAGCGTTCGATGTTCCATGGTCGGTGCCTTGGGCTGCATTGGCCTTAACACGACGACCGAATTCTGTGTAGACAACAACCGTTACGTCGTTAGCTCGCTTGGTTCCAGCAATTTGAGACATGAAACGAGCAACTGAGTCGGTGGCGCCACCAATAAGTGCATTCTGTGTTGTCACTTCATCGGCGTGAGTATCAAAGCCACCAATCGAAACTTCCCAAACTCGAGTTGGAGCACCAGCGTTAATGAGCGTTGCAACTGCGTCAAGCTGAGAACTCAGATTCGTGTTACCAACATTTTGCAAAGTGGAGTCCACTGGCTTCGGTGCGCCAAGCGCGAGCTGTGAAGTAACGGTGCCAGCCATTTGATACAAGTTGGCAATCGACAGTGCCGCGTTCTGCGTTACTGGCGATGCCCCGGCAGTTTGAGCCCCCAGTGATTTGAACTGACTGAGCGCTGTTCCCGTTGGCAACTTAAATCCAGTCGCTGGCATCACCGAGCCACTTTGCTTCGCACCAGCAAAAGCCGGAGGCATTGTGTTCCCCACCGATACTGCGAGCATGGGATTAAGTGGCTGCGCATCTAGCCATCTTCCGATCCACCCCGTTGAAACAGAAGTTGCGGGTGAGGCGGTCTGCCAAATTGCCATCGAAGAAAAGTGAGAAAGGTCAGGCTTGGGGTAACTGACACCACGAACGATTGTTAACTGCTTAGCGTTCCATAATGATGCGAAGTTCTTCATGGCTGGATTGAAACCGAGTCCATCACCAAGTGGCAGAACCGTTGACTGATCAACCGAAATTCCTGGACGAGAAGAGTAATAGGTTGAATCGAGATAGGGCACCAAGGTATTCAGTCCATCATTCCCACCGTAAAGAGTCACTAGGACCACGATTGGAGTCTTGGCTGGAAGAGGCGTCGCAACAGCAGCCGATGCAATCTCAGAAAAACTGAGTGGCAGTGATGCGGCCATTGCACCTGCGCCAGTGAGCTTTAGAAAATCACGACGAGAGAAGTCTTCACATCTCATTGGTTCACCACGTATTCCGGTGCATTGAGCGCCAGCCAAGCGAGTCGTGCAGGGTCACTCGCTGCACTGGTGAGAACCTGCTGGGTTGTAGCCCCCCATCCAGCAACACCCAACCACATCGCAGCGGCGGCAACACGCTGCTTCGCTGGGAGAACTGAAATTGGAGAAAGATTGCCGTGACTTACTAGGTACTGCGACAGATTTATTCGCTCTTGCGCTTGCGCTGCACCAAGCCAGAATTCATCGGGTGGCCATCCACCGACGTTGGGCGGATTAAAAGGTGTATTGCCCATTCTTGCAAGTGCGCTGAAGACTGTTGACTGAGTTGGCAACTTGGACGGCTGGATGCTTAGGGCTCGACAAGCGCTCACAAACCACTCAACGGGTGACTTCGCCTGTGCGTAAAGAGAGTCACTGAGGGCTGGGTGATACACGAGAGCCTTGACCGCTGCGCCAATGTCTCTCGTGGCGAATGCATCACTCAATGTTTTATCCGGCTGCGAAGCGGATGAGCTGTAAAAGCGGAACCAGAGTCGTTGCGC
>JBAWYN010000049.1:0-6832 GCA_037143535.1 Acidimicrobiaceae bacterium
GTGTCATAAGCGTGTGAACCAAAGGCCTCACGGTATTCAGCTGAAACTTCACCACCGTCAGCGGCCTGCTTCACAGAAAGACTGATTCGACGCTTTGCAGTGTCAAGTTCAATGATCTTCACCCATAGCTCTTCTCCAGCAGCGACAACCTGGTCAGGTGTGTCTACGTGGTGAGCAGCAAGCTCTGAAATGTGAACAAGTCCTTCAATGCCGTCTCCAACCTGAACGAATGCTCCGAATGGAACAAGCTTCGTTACACGGCCGTAAACAAGCTGGTCAACAGCGTGTGACTCAGCAAATACTTGCCATGGGTCAGACTGCGTTGCCTTAAGTGAAAGTGAAATGCGCTCCTTAGAGAAGTCGACTTCAAGCACTTCAACGTCAACTTCGTCACCTACGGTAACGACCTGACTTGGGTGGTCAATGTGCTTCCAACTGAGTTCTGATACGTGAATAAGACCGTCCATGCCGCCGAGGTCAACGAAGGCACCAAAGTTAACAACCGACGAAATAACTCCGTGACGGCGCTCACCTGGCTTCAGGTTCGTGAGGAAATCCCCACGCTGTTCCTTCTGAGTCTCTTCGAGCCAAGCACGACGCGACAACACAACATTGTTGCGGTTGCGGTCAAGCTCAATGATCTTGGCTTCAACGGTCTGACCAATGTATGGCTGCAATTCGCGAACTCGACGGAGTTCAACGAGTGAAGCAGGAAGGAATCCACGAAGACCGATGTCAACGATAAGACCACCCTTAACTACTTCAATAACAACACCCTTAACCATTTCGTCACGGTTCTTGATTTCTTCGATGTTTGCCCAGGCCTTTTCGTACTGTGCGCGCTTCTTAGAGAGAACAAGTCGTCCTTCTTTGTCTTCCTTCATAAGAACGAGGCACTCAACGCGCTCGCCCATTGAAACGATTTCAGATGGATCTACGTCATTGCGAATAGAAAGTTCGCGTGAAGGAATTACACCTTCTGATTTGAAGCCAATGTCGAGGAGAACTTCGTCGTGGTCAATCTTTACGACTGTTCCAACTACGAGGTCGCCATCTTCAAACTCAAGGACACTGTTGCCAACAAGTTCAGCAAGGTCAGTTCCTACAAGGTTGTCTTCGGTGATAACACGAGGAACATACGTTCCATCAGCGTTAAAGGTTCCCATTTGCTGGGAGGAAAGGAGGCTTTTAGCGTCCGTCATGCGTACATCCAATACAGATCACACCGGGATCATCTAGGCAATAGGGACTGGGTTTCCGGTGTAAACCCAGCAGACAACCCTACCACCGAGGCTTTTAGCCCTTAGCCGCCGCCCAGTTATCGCCCCAGTGGAGCGAAACCTCAAGGGGAACAGTCAATTTCGCGGCGTTCATCAGGCAGTCCAGCACAATTGCCTCGACTTGGTCTTTCTCTTTCTCAGGTGCCTCAACAACCACTTCGTCATGAACCTGCAGAATCAGTCTCGCCTGTAGTTTTTCAGACGTGAGCTTGCGATCGAGCCTCACTAGAGCATTCTTAAAAATGTCAGCAGCAAGACCCTGGATTCCAGCATTCATTGCCTGTCGCTCTGCAGCTTGGCGCTGTGGCCCAACAGCAGTAGCTAAGTCTGGGAACGGACGAATACGTCCGAATTCAGTTCTGGAGTAGCCGTTGTTTCGAATCTCTTTAATCGTGTTGTCCATGTACTTGCGAAGATCTGGAAAACCAGCGAAGTAGGCATCCATAATCTTCTTGGCTTCACCCACCGAAACGCCGAGGCGACGAGATAGTCCGAAGGCTTCCATTCCATAAGCCAAACCGTACGAGACTGCCTTGGCTTGTTCGCGCTGCTCGTGGTCGACCTTGTCTGGCTTCACACCGAAAACTGAAGCTGCGATCGTGCGGTGTACATCTTCGTTCGAGCTGAATGCCGCGAGAAGGCCCGAGTCTTGGGCCAAGTGCGCGAGGATTCGAAGTTCGATTTGGTTGTAGTCAGCGACACAGAGATTCCATTTCGCTGTTGGAACAAAAGCGAATCTGAGCCGTCGGCCTTCTTGACTTCGAACTGGAATGTTGTGAAGGTTTGGGTTCTCAGATGAAAGACGGCCAGTTCTTGCAACCGTCTGATTGAACGTTGCGTGGATGCGTCCATCTGCTCCAACTGCATCGATCAGTGGTTGTCCGTAAGTTGACCTAAGTTTTTCAACTTCGCGGTATCGAAGAATCAATGGAATGATTTTGTGCTCATCTTCAATTGCTTCGAGAGAAGCTGCATCCGTTGAAAATCCAGTCTTGATCTTCTTGACCGCTGTGAGGCCAAGCTCTTCAAACAGAACAGTTTGAAGTTGCTGTGGCGAATTGACCTTAAATTCATGACCAGCAGCCTTTTGGATCTTTGCGTCAAGTGATGTTGCTTCTTCTGCGAACTCCTTTGCAATAGTTCGAAGCATTTCTAAGTCAACACTGATACCTCGTGATTCCATGCGTCCAAGGACCGCCACTAGTGGAAGTTCAATGTCTTCATAGACACTCGTGAGCTTCCATGTTTCAATTTCATGCCTGAGCTGGTCTCTTAGTCGCGCAACCAGCTCAACACTTCTAAGAAGTCGTGCTTCATCGTCTTCTTCATCAAAAAGTGATGGAGCTTCTTCAGGGAACGGCTCATTGAGGTAGCGCTGAGCAACGTCATCGAGTTCGTAGCGACCTGAAGTCGCATCAACCAAAAAGGCCATGATTGAAGTGTCGTCAGCAGGTTCACTAATCGTCACTGACTGGTCCTGGGACCAGCGATAAAGATTCTTTAAATCATGTCCAGAGATGCGAACATCTCCCACTTTCGTTAGAAACTCATCGAGTGTTCCAACAGCACAAAGTCCAGTTTCTGGATTCAGCACTGCGACTTTTGACTTGCTATAGCTAACTACGACTGACGTGGCACCATCGAGAACCTTATCGACCGACTTTTGTGAAGTTAAAACCTTGGCTTTTGGAGCTGGCTTCTTAGCTTCAACTTTTTCTGTTGCACCGGAAGTTGACGATGCCTCGCCGAGGAGGCCCTCGCGCATCAGTTTCTCGAAGCGACCTTTCATTGAATTCATCTCGAAGCGATCAAAAAATGCCGCAACTTCGACTCTGTTCCAACCACCCATCGAAAGGCCATCGATTGAGAAATCAAGTGGCACATCTCGCACTAGCTTCATGATCTCAACATTGCTACGTGCTCGATCTTCATAAAGAGCCAAATTCTCTCGGAGCTTTGGCGTCAGCGCATCGAGGTTCGCATAGAGCTCATCAAGTCCTTTGTACTGAGCAAACAACTTGGCGGCGGTCTTCTCTCCCACTCCGGGGACTCCTGGAAGATTGTCCGAGGTGTCGCCACGAAGAGCCGCGAGAAGCGTGTAACGCTGGGGATCGATGCCACAACGCTCAAAAATTCCAGCTTCGTCATAGAGGGAGTAATCGGACACTCCGCGCCGGTTGTAGAGAACTTTCACGTACGGGTCTTCGACTAACTGGAAGGAGTCACGGTCACCAGTGACCACCACTACTGGAATCTTCTGGTCTCTCCCCCAAGTTGCGAGGGTGGCTAGGACATCATCAGCTTCGTAACCTTGGACGCTAAGAACAGGAATGTGCAGAACATCGCACAGGTTTCTACAAAGTTCGAACTGGTGCTCAATCTCGTCTGGAGTTTCAGCACGACCACCCTTGTAGTCCTCGGTCATTTCATCTCTGAAAGTGCCACCAGAAAGGTCGAAAGCAACAGCCAATGCGCGAGGGTTTTGAGTTCTTATGAGTGAAGTCAACATTGAAGCGAATCCGTGAAGGGCGTTAGTGACAACACCCTCGGACGTTGCAATGTCAGTACTTAGGGCGAAAAAAGCTCTAAAAATAAGTGACATGCCGTCCAACAGCAGCAGAGGCCGTTGGTCAGTCTGTTCCTTAGCCAACGAATTCGCCCTTCAGAATCAACTGAGCAACGTCTCGCATACGACTTCTTGTCTTCATTGCAGATTGCTGAATAATCTCAAAAGCATCAGGTTCGCTGAGGCCGCGATCGGTCATTAGTTTTTCTTTTGCTCGCTGAACTATGTCACGAGTTTCGATCTTGTCATCGACTGATGCAGTAACCGCTGGAACATTCTCAATCTCGAGTGGATTCAAAATCGCCGCAAGCTTTGGAAGGAGTTCGCTACTTCTAAAAGGCTTCACCAAGTAAGCGACTACGCCTGCGTCACGTGCACTTTCAATGAGTGCGCGCTGAGAGAAGGCGGTGAGGAGAACTACCGTGATTCCGAGATCTTTAATTTGACTAGCAACTTCGATTCCGTCGAGTCCTGGCATCTTCACGTCGAGAATCGCGAGGTCTGGCTTTAGCTCTCTGATCATTGTCAAAGCGTCGTCACCTCTTGCCGCTTCTCCGACAACCAGGTAACCGTCTGCTTCGAGAATTTCTTTGAGGTCGAGACGGATGATCGATTCATCATCGGCAATTACTACTCGCTTATCCATTTTCATCCTTTGGTGTCCACTCACGCAGAAGTTCATCTCGTTCAACAATCAAAGCAGAAACCTCGCTTTGGCGACGCTCTAATTCAGCGTTCGCAGTAGCCACATGTCTTGATAGTTCGTCATATTCTTGCGCTTGGAGAGGGGTCTCGGAGACCATTGCCCGGATTCTTGTGTCATCTAGGGCATCGTTCCAGACGGCAACCTGCTCTTCGAGTACATGGAGGCTCTCTCGGGCCTTACCGAGGCGCCTCTGAAGGTCCTCTAATCGTCGGCGTTGAAGACGGGTTCCCATAGAGGGATTATAGACACAGGCCTATGAATTTAGGCAGATTCGATGTGAACCACGTCGGTTGTCCCAGAAGCCACGAGCGAAATGCGCACGCCCTGAAACGTGACCGTGTTTCCAGCCTTGATGAAATAGTTCAGATATTTATCAAAGTTGTTGTCCGCGATTGCTGGCACAGAGTCCGCATGTAAATAAAAAGCATATTTGGAATACGTGGGATCATTACCCGTGTCATCTGACGATTCGTGAGAACGATCATTGTCTTTGTAGGTATCCACTACGTACACCAGCAATCCCCCCGCGTCCTTCTTCCAAGAAGATGCATATCCCTCAGCTCTTCTAGATTCCACCACAAGAACCTCATGAAGAGAGAGCTGGATGAGCAAAGTCTTAAATCCAGTTTTGGAAATATCAAGAGGTGCAAGTTCCACGTATTGACTAGAGACATGAGTTTTAGCAACACAAAACACCTGATCCTGATTGAACCAATCGAGAAGAAATGTGCTCCATGCATCAAGTGTCGCTGCCCCATCTTGGTTTTGCATCACTCCAGTGACAAAACCATTTCCCGGTGCATGACCCGCGAGCCCCATGGAATGAAGCATCTCATGGAGATACAACTGCCACATTGTTGATGGATGACTATAGGCATACGTGCCTGGCGCGAAGAAGAACGTTGAGACCGGGCCCTCTGGAGTTTGCAAAACTATGTTGCGGCCCGTGAGTCCATCAGAAACACCAGTTGGTGGGCTCGAAAAATAATAAAAAATCGCAGTTCCATTGCTATAGGTGAATAATTTTCCTGACGCGTTGATCAGTGACTGTGCAACATTATTTTGATACTCAAAATATGTATTCGGGCCATTTGCTACTGGCTTCGGTATCGAATAACTAGTTGATGGCAATGGTGCTCGAACCCAAGATGAACTTGTTTGAAATTTGAACGAAAGCTTTCCGTTAGAAAATTGCTTTGCCCACGCAGTCATCTGGTCTATCTGAGGTTGAAAGGTCAACATCGGTGACTGCGATCCAGGTGCATCTGAAAAATCAACAGGCATCAGAATCACGTTGAGAACTCCTTGTGGTGCCAGCTCGTCTTTGCTTAAAGGAAACCCAACATTGTTATTTTGAAGCCTTTGAACCCTCTGGTCTTTAATTTGACACTGGGTGGCCGAGTCCGTACTTGTTGACGCCAGCGGGTACCTAACAGCAGTAGTAGTTGTAGTTGGCGCAGATGTAGTCGTTGTTGGTATCGCGACACCATGACTCCAGACATGCTTTGACCGAACGAGAATGCACGTGTACTTCTTTCCACCGAAGTTCGCAGTCGATCCCAGCCTGGTGCAAGAGCCGCCCTGCTTTACTACTGCCGAACCTTCTTGAATCAAAACGAAGGAAGAAAATACAACAATTAGTGCAACAAGGGCTGATGAGTTCTTCTTGAGAAGCGTCACTCGCTAAGAGTATCTAATCCGGACAGAAAGTTTGTGCTTGGCTCTAAACCAAAGGAGAAGGCGGAAGTTACAAAATTACTCTCGCCTCCGTTCGCCAACATCCGGACTGGGCTTATGTCAGATGGCTGATCTGTGCATGTCGCCGCCAGCGCTGCATTTACGGTTCTTGCGAACTCTGATTCGAAGAAACCCCCAAGGTATGCGTCGATGCCTAGAGACTGAGCTTTCGCAATCATTGTCCGAGCATTGGCCAGGCCGCCAACGCGCGTTGGCTTGACGCAAACAAGTTTTGCTGCGGAGTATCTCGCAATTTGCTCAAGGTCACGAATAGACCTAACTCCCTCATCAAGACTGATTGCAACATCTAATTGTTCACTGAGTCTTGCATGATCCACAACGTTTCCAACTGCAAATGGTTGCTCGACAGCGGCAATCTCGACGATTCTTTCAAGCGCTACAACTTGCGAAAGAACATCATCATCATTCCGTGCCGAGCAGTTGAAATCGAGAATCACTGGCTTCGAAAGCGAGCGCAATCGTTCAACTTGAAATTCAGAAATCTCCCCGGGTGAAGTCTTCACTCTGATTCGCTGCGAACTT
>JBAWYN010000050.1:0-6787 GCA_037143535.1 Acidimicrobiaceae bacterium
GAGCAACTGCTTTTGCTGTTCAGCGCGCTCATCGTCGGTGAGTTCACGTGCGTAGCCACCAGCTGCGTCTGCAGTCACGGTGAGCTTCACGAATACTGCACCAGCTGATTCAGCTTCTTCTTTTGCAGCGGAGCGAACGTCGTAGGCACGCACTTTGGCACCAAGACGCTTTGAGGTTGCAATGGCCTGAAGACCAGCAACACCCACACCCATTACCAAAACCTTCGCTGGGCGAATCGTTCCAGCAGCGGTGGTGAGAAGTGGCAAGAAGCGGTCAAAGTGTGACGCGCCAGCAAGTGCCGCGCGGTACCCAGAAACAGTTGCCTGTGACGAAAGTGCGTCCATGTACTGCGCACGAGAAATTCGAGGCAGTAGGTCGAACGAAAGTGTCGTCACTTTCTTGTCGTTGAGAATCTTTACGATGTCAGTCGCAAGTAGTGGCGACAAAAACGATAGGTGCGTTGAACCATCAGGCAGTGCCGATGCTTCAGCAGCGGTTGGTGGATTCACTCGCAGGTTGACGTCACCCGACGGAGAATCGCTGATCGATGCTCCGACTGCTTGGTAGGCCTCATCAGTGAAGTGAGCCTTGGCACCAGCACCACGCTGCACCAAAACTTCCCATCCATCGCTGACGAGAGTTTTAACGGCGTCGGGTGTTAACGCAACGCGTGTCTCCCCGGCTCGTGACTCTTTAAATAGCGCAATTTTCATTATGTAGTTCTATCAGGTCGGCGCCTAAATCAGGCACCGCCACACCTATTTCGCTAGGAAATTAAGGATGTGCCCAGCTACCTCATTAGGGGCAGTTACCGCGCTCCAGTGCCCTGATTCGCTGAGGCGAACGTAGGTAAAGCCATTGGCACAGAACTCGCCTGAAGTCTCCATCTGCTCTTCAAGGAGCGCCCAGTCATTGGCCGACCACATTCCAAGGGACGGAGCCTGGATTGGAGGAAGCACGAGGGGTTCACGCATGAAGCCGTCAGCGGTGATGTTGGCTTTGTACCAGTTGAAGTGACTGACGATCTGACCGTCACGCTCGAGCTCAGCAATGGTCTCTTCTGGCCATGGGTGATCGAGGAACGAGGTCATTGCTTCGTAGTTGTTGTGACGCAAGAACTGCGTTCCGAGGTCTTCATTAATAAAGACCAACATGTACCAACTCTTTTGCTGTTGTTTGATGCCACCATTTCTGAAAGCAACCGGGTGACCAACAGCGAGCACGATGTTCTTTTCCACACGGTCCGGCAAGAACAACGCCACCGCCCACGCCAGTGCCGCACCCCAGTCGTGTCCAATGACTGTGAATGTTTCTGCACCAACAGCGTCAGCAATGCAGGCAACGTCGGCGACTAATTCATTCAGTCGGTACTTCTCGACTTCCTTAGGCTTTGAGCTCTGTCCACATCCACGAAGGTCGGGAGTAACAACACGGTATCCAGCGGCCACAAGTAAGGGGTTCAGTTCACGCCACATCGTTCCAGTGTCTGGCCAACCGTGGAGCATGATGAGCGTCGGGCCTTCGCCTTCAACTCGAACAAAAAGATCTACGTCGCCATTCTTTGCAATAAGAGTTTCCATAGAGGCGACGGTACACCGTGTAGAACTGTGGCGTGGAACTGTTTCGCTCAAGCATCAAGACTCCCGTTGGATACTGGGTTATTGAAGGCAACAACGAATTCATAAGTCGCATTGATTTAATGACCACTAAGTCCTCGTCGAGTGGCACAACTCCTAGGGCCGTAGCCACTTGTGTTGAGCAGATGCGCGAGTACTTCTCTGGCAACAGAAAGCACTTCTCAGTTGCACTAGAGGACTATGACGTCACTTCATTTCAACAAGAGGTCTGGGATGCGCTTTGCACTATCCCCTACGGACAAGTCTGGACCTACGGTGACGTGGCAATGGCAGTTAAGAGACCGAGGGCTATGCGTGCAGTTGGAAATGCGAATAACGCAAATCCTTGGCCAGTGATTGTTCCTTGTCACCGAGTTGTAGCGAGCAACCACATAGGTGGCTACGGCGCAGGTGGAGAGAAAGTAAAACGATTTCTTTTAGAAATCGAAGGACTTGATTACTGACTAAACCGCTTGTGGGTTTGTTGTTGCTGCGAACATTGCGTTCACACCATCAAGGAATGCCTTTTGCTCGGCGTCGTCAAGAACTGAAAGATACTCAGCAAACTTTGCGTCACTAACGGCGTCAGCCTTCTTTTTCAGAGCTTCAAGCTCAGCATTCACTTCAGGAGCCTCTTCATCGGTGAAACCGTGCATCTTGTAAATGCCTGGGTTCTCGAGGTAGGTGGCGTCAACTGCGCTGATGCCGACTTCATTGATTGCGTCAATGTGAGCGCCTCCGCGAAGTTCGCGAAGAAGAATTGATGAGAGGTAGGCAGCGTGTACTGGTGATGAAGGGAACGGAAACTTCGCGTAACCATCAAACAGTGCATACTGACCAGGCTTCACAGCATTGACAACTTTTTGAGATGCCTTGGCAAAGGCACTGAGCACGTCAGTTGGCACTCCTCCAAAGGTCAGGTCCGCGTAGTCGTAGGCAGCGTCGATGTGTGCCTTAGCGGTCGCAACTGGATCAGCCTTGGAGCGTGGAGCACCGTAGAGGAATTCAATTGCTCCGCTGCTAAAGAATGTGAACGCTTCGACCACTTCTTGCGTATCTGCTCCACCAAGTACTCCTCCACGACCGAGGCCGTAGAACTCGAATTGGTTAAGGCCCAGCGTCTCAGCTTTCGCTGCTGAGCTTGGTGCGAAGTAGTACTGCATACCTACGTTCTGGATTGCGTCGTCGGTGCTGGTTGAGAGTTCTGAAATGTTCATGGGGATGACAATAGAGCAAAACCCTGTGCTGCGCTACTGGAGATATAAGTTGCCGTCAGCCTCTAGAACCACGTTGAGCTTTACCAGTCCGCGTGGTGGTGGGCCACTTAGAACGTTGCCGGTACTGACGTCAAAGACTCCACCGTGGCAAGGGCACTGCATGGTTTTTCCCGAGTAGTAACCAACAGTGCAGCCAGCGTGTGAGCAAACGGCGTCGTAGGAAATGAACTTTCCTCCGCCTTCGTTAAAGACAATTGCCGGATCTCCAGTGCTTGGCACCGTGAACGTTGCAGGCTTTCCAACCGCTACCTGTGAAGCAGCTCCGAGCATCACACCTGGGTACTTGGAAGAAGTCGTTGTTGTTGTAGTTGGAGAAAGTGTCGTTGTGGTTTCACCAGTTGTTCCACCAGACGTTGGTGACTTCGCGTTGCCAATGAGTTTTCCAGTTGCTGCAACTGTGCCACCTGCAATGAGTGTTCCAACTGCAGCAGTTGCTGCAGCAGCACTACTCACCATCAGCTTTCGACGCGACAGTGCATCAATCTGAACTGGCGTTGCAATGTCTGTTACTGAGACGTTTGCGCTCTTCTTGGTGTACGCGCTTAGCCATGCGTCAAGGGAAAGCTGCGCCGGACTGCCAGCAAAAATAAATGGCAGCCAAGCAAAAAAGAAAACAACGTCCGCGTTAGTGAAGTACGGCGTGGTGTGATAGCTCACCGCAATGAAAAGGCTGAACGAAAGCAGTGCTCCGCCAATTGCTGCAATGCGAGTGAATAGTCCGAGCAAGATTCCAAGACCAATAGCGAGCTCAGCGTAGGCAATAACCATTCCAATTGGATTTGCGATTCCCACCATGTGACTAAGTAGCGCATGAATAGGGCTGAAGCGTGCAGCACCAGTTAACTGCGAGTGAATAGAAATTGGACTTGCGTCAATGAAGAAATTTGGATTTGCCAGTTTCTGAAATCCAGCGAAGAGGAACGTAACTCCTAAAAACACTCGAAGTGGAAGAAGCGCCCACTCTGAAAGCGCACCGGCGTTTGATGGTGCATTAAAAGGGAACCGCTTTGCACTGTTGCTGCTTGAGGTTGATTTCGACATGCGTTCATTTTGCCACAGGGTCCCAGCATCACTGAACAAAAGCCCTCAACCCTTAGACAACATTTATGGGGCAGAATAGAAACATGATGACTGCCAGCGTTATTTCCTTCGTACTTGACAAAATTCAACACTTAGCTCCTGGACTTGTCTACGTCCTTGTTGTAGCTCTGGTCTTCGGTGAAGCAGCACTCTTTGTCGGTTTTGTATTGCCCGGAGAAACTGCAGTGCTCGTTGCGGGCTTTGTTGCGAGTCAAGGTCGAGTGAACATAGTGCTGCTCTGCGCGCTGGTGGTCTTAGCTGCGATCATTGGCGACTCAGTTGGTTACGCCATTGGCAGCCGATTCGGTCACCGACTATTCACCCTTCCGCTCGTTCGCTCAAAACGAGATTCGCTGGAGAAGGCGCTCGAAATCTTGCAAAAGCGTGGACCGACGTACGTGTTTCTAGGAAGGTTCACGGCGTTTCTTCGTGCAGTGATGCCAGGGCTCGCTGGTATGAGCAAGATGCACTACCGGAGTTTCTTACTGGCCAACGCGCTCGGTGGACTCGTTTGGGGTCTGGGCTTTACATTGCTTGGCTACTTCGGAGGCAATGCACTCCACACGATTGAGAAATCTGCCAGCTGGGTTGGCATTGTTGTTCTGATTCTCGTCGTAGGGGCTTTCACAACTACGCACATCTTGAAGAAGCGCCGCGAATCAGCGCAGGGTTTCTAAAAGTTCTTTTGAAGCACTAACGCTCCAAACACCGTTGTGTTTGGACAAGAGTCCTAACGCTGAAGCAGTTGGTCCGCTGCCACGAACGAGTGAGCGAATGTAAATCTCTTCGTAGGTTTCTTCGCTCGCCAGTACCGACTGCACTTCATCTAAAGAAACGAGTGCACTAGAAGTAACTAATTTCTTTGCGACTGCTTCATGGCTGGCAATTGCTGCGGTGATGTCATCAATCTGTTCGATGGCAAGGGCACAGTCCTTTGAAGCATTGCTGCGCCATGGTGGTGACGCTGCGTCAACAAATCCTCTAGTGACGATTGTTTCAGATTCGCTGAACACAACAACGCTGTCAACGCTGTCGCCAAGGTGGCTAACAACACGCACTGCGTTCTCAACGCAGTAGGGAGCGACCCATGGAAGCAACCATGCTTCCATCCCCGCCCACGCTGGCCACACTGCATCAACCAGTGCGACGCTGACGTGCAGACCGAGTGACTTCGCGTACGCGCAGACCGCTTTGTAGCGATCAAGAGCTTCGAGAGAAACTTCGTTTCTGCGTGGCTCAATGCGCGCCCATTCAGTAGTGATACGAACACCATCAATACCGAGTCCTGGAACTAAGTCGAGAACTTTTTCGTAGTCGTGCCATAACCCGTCAGCATCACCAGGGCCCGCGTGGCGACCGAGTGCAATCGTTGGCGAAAAACATGTAGCTGGCTCGTAGGGTCGATCGAACCCGCCTTCGACGCTGTAGCCATCAAGAGTGGCCAGTAATCGTGGGCGATTGCTCATGATTCATAGTTTCGCACGCCACCGTTGTCCGTACTCAACTATCGTTTCACCCAGCGCCCACCTGGGCTATGTAAAAGGAGTCCCCATGGCAGATGAAGTACTTCGCGAACGACGCGGTCACGTTGAACTACTAACAATCAACCGACCTGAAGCACGTAACGCAATGAACCGTGCAGCAGCGATTGCACTTTCAACCGCACTCGATGAGTGTGAAGCAGATGACGACGTATGGGTTGTTGTTGTCACTGGTGCAGGCGACAAGGCATTCTCTGCCGGTATGGACCTAAAGGCATTCGCAACCGGTGAGTTCCCGAGCACCGACAAGGGCTTTGGTGGCATTGCCAACCGCAAGTTCCCTAAGCCACTTATTGCTGCCGTCAACGGTTCAGCACTAGCTGGTGGATTTGAAATGATGATCGCGTGCGACATGGTGATTGCTGCCGATCACGCAATGTTCGGAATTCCTGAAGCAAAGCGTGGACTCGTGGCTGGTGCTGGTGGACTTATTCGTCTTCCTAAGCGCGTGCCAATGGCGATTGCTCTAGAGATGGCACTTACTGGTGACCCAATTGACGCCACCCGTGCCTACGCACTCGGTCTCGTTAACAAAGTTGTTCCTGGTTCTGAAGTACTCAACGAAGCACTCGCACTCGCTGAGCGTATTGCGTCATCTGCACCACTGGCAGTTCGTGTTTCTAAAGACGTTATGAAGCGTGCAGTTGAAGTGTCAGACGATGACGGATGGCCAATCAGCAATGACGCCTTTGGCATCATCATGCAAAGCTCTGACGCCATGGAAGGCGCCATTGCCTTCGCTGAAAAGCGCGCACCAAACTGGCAGGGTAAGTAACTACTAGTTACGAGGGTCAATAGGAGTTAGTACTCCTACTGCGCTCTCAATCACCTGAGCAGCATCAAGACATACGTCCTCACGGAACATGTCGCCCATTACTTGCACACCAGTAGGCAGTCCATTTGCAACGCCCGTTGCAACACAGGCTGCAGGAAGACCAAGCAAGTTTGCAGGCAACACGAAGCGGTACATTTCAATTACCGCCCAGGCTGACTCGGTGTCCTTAGTGTCAAAGTCATGTTCAAACGGTGGTTGCGTCCACGTTGGTCCGACAATGAGTGGATACTGCGACATGAACTTGCGCCAAGTTTTTGCAATCGTGTGACGAGTGTTGTGCATTTCGTGCAGGTCTGCAGTTGTCATTGGAACGTGACCAGCGCCCGTGAGGTCGAGAAATCTCATTCCGCCTTCACCAATTGCACTTTTGAAGATCTCGTAGTTCTGATCTGAATTTTGCATCATGAGCTGGCCCCAGTTGGAATAGGCCGCGCTCA
>JBAWYN010000051.1:0-6787 GCA_037143535.1 Acidimicrobiaceae bacterium
CTGACTGACGAAATTGCCACTAGGGCAAGGGTGTCGTCTAATCGACTCACGTTGCAACACCATGATCGCGAAGAATGTCATTAAGAGCAGCCTTGTTGTGTCGCTCACCTTCACTCATACGCTTAATGATGAGTACACAAGGTAGGTAGAACTCTCCTCCTGGGTACTCACGCTTGCGGTTTGCGCTCACGGCCACGCAGTAGTCAGGTACATAACCTCTAGAAACTTCTTCACCGGTCTGCGCGTCGATTACAGGAATAGATGGGTTAAGAATGGTGCCAGCTCCAAGCACTGAACCCTTGCCTACACGTGCACCTTCAACAACCATGCAGCGACTACCAATAAAGGCATCATCTTCAATAACGACTGGTACAGCGTTTGCAGGTTCTAGAACTCCACCAATTCCAACGCCACCGGCGAGGTGAACGTTCGAGCCAATTTGCGCACAACTTCCAACAGTTGCCCACGTGTCAACCATCGTGCCTGGGCCGACCCATGCTCCAATGTTTACGTAACTTGGCATCAGGATTACCCCTGGGCTCAAGAAGCTCCCGCGGCGTGCTGACGCCCCTGGAACAACGCGAACGCCCCGGCGTTCGTAGTCAGTCTTCAATTCGAGCTTGTCGAGGAATTCAAAGGGCCCTACTTCGGCCTTTTCAAGACCACGGAGACGGAATAGAAGGAGAATGGCCTTCTTGACCCATTCGTTAACCTCGACTTCGTTCTTGTCGTTGATCTGCGCAACGCGAAGTTGACCGTCATCGAGCTTGGCAATGACTAGTTCAACATCCCTTCGCGCTTCAAGGTTTTGCGGAGTCATGTCTCCGATTTGGCTGTACCACTTTTCGATGTTGGATTCGAGCGAACTCATTTCTCCATCGTACTTGTGAAGGTCTTAACCTTTTGACAGCCTTTTCGCCGCAAGGGCTAAACGCTCATCGGGCTGAACAACGGCAACTCGAGCAAATGCTGCTCCACTTTCGCCGTAGAGATCACCAGGTCCAACAATGAGTCCAGATGTCTCTGCCAGCAGTGCAGCAAGTTCCCATCCGTCCATGCCATCTTTTGAGCACCATAGGTAGAACGATCCCTCAGGAACAGGTGCTTCCACGCCAAAGGCTTCTAGAGCCTCAGACATCATTTCCAGTCTTGAGAGATAGATCTTCTTCTGTACTTCAACGTGAGCATCGTCACGGTACGCAGCAGCAACCGCTGACTGAACTGGACCAGCGACCATGAAGCCAGCGTGCTGGCGAACAGAGCGAAGAAATGAAACTACTTCAGCGTCACCGGCATAAAAGCCCGCACGGACACCAGCGAGGTTAGATCGCTTCGAAATTGAATGAACGGCAATGACTCCCTTGTCGCCATGTTCAAGGATTGTGCGTGGCTTTCCTAGCCACGTGAACTCTGCGTAACACTCATCGCTCGCTACAAGGACATTGTTTGCTCGTCCCCACGTGGCTACTGCTTCGAGGTCGTCTAGAAAGCCAGTCGGATTAGACGGTGAGTTAGACCACAGCACTAGAGCACGAGAAATGTCCGATGGGTTGATTGATCCGAGATCAAGTTTTCCATTCACCATTGCAACTGGAACTGAGCGAAGTCCCGCGAGCGTTGCTCCCATGGCATAGGTCGGATAACTGATTGCTGGGTAGAGAACCGTGTCACGTTCTGGGGAGCGAAGGTGGAGATAACCAGCCAGCGTGCCAACGAATTCTTTTGTCCCTATGCACGCAGCCAAATTGTCAATTGAAACTTCAACATTGAATCGACGCTTCATCCACTCAGCGGCCGCACTGCGAAAATCTGGTGAGCCAGCTGAAGTTGGATATCCTCGCGCACCGGTTGCTCGTGCCAACTCGTCAATGGCACCCTGGAATGGTGGATCAATTGGTGTTCCAATGGAGCAATCTATTGGCCCACCTTCGAAGCGTTCGGCCGACTTCTTTAGAACATCGAGACGGTCGTATGGATATGGTGGCGGGCTAAAGCTCATGACGTCACCCTCCATTCTGCGAATCTGGACGCTCCTACTGTGTCCAAAACTACATGGACAACGACTGCTTCATCGGTAATGGTCATATCAATGACTTCACCTTCACGGTGGGCCATGGCAAGAAGGTCACCTCTATCGAGTGGTAGATGCAGCGTCATGACACGGTCTTCTGAACGAAGTCGATCCGCAATTGTGGCAATTACTTCATCGAGGTTTTCGCGTGTTTTGGCTGATACCCAAACACTCCCCTCATACAGAGCCGAGAGTCTTTTGGCCTGGGCATCAGAGACATCAGCTTTATTGAATACAAGAAGTTCTGGGACGTGATCAGCTTCAATTTCTTTTAATACTTCACGAACTGCACCAATTTGAAGTTCTGCGTCATCTGATGCGCCGTCAACCACATGCACCAAGAGGTCAGCTTGCTGTACAGATTTGAGAGTGCTCATAAATGCTTGGATGAGTCCGTGAGGAAGATTCGAAATGAAGCCAACGGTGTCGGTAAAGAGGACTGTTTCTCCACCCGGCAACTGGCGCTGGCGAGTGCGGGGATCAAGTGTGGCAAAAAGTCGGTCTTCTGCAACTACGTCTGCGTCGGTAAGAACATTAAGCATTGAAGATTTACCGGCATTGGTGTAGCCAACGAGCGTAACTTCGCGGTGACGACCTCGGTCTCTACCTTGGCGCTGGATGGCTCTGGTGCGGTCGATTTGTTTGAGCTCGCGACCAATTGCGTGGATGCGATGGATGAGGCGGCGGCGGTCAACTTCGAGTTGTGTTTCTCCAGGACCCCTCGTTCCAATTCCACCCGCCTGCTGAGAAAGAGATCCGCTGTCTCTACGTAGTCGAGGAAGCCGGTATTGAAGCAGAGCGAGTTCTACTTGGGCCTTACCTTCAGGAGTACGAGCGTTCTGAGCGAAGATGTCAAGAATCACCGCCGTCCGGTCAATTGCGGTACGACCAAGGATCTTTTCTAGGTTTCGCTGCTGTGCCGGAGAGAGGTTGTGCTCAAAAACAACGGTGTCAGAGTCAACAGCAAGGCATATCTCACGAAGTTCTTGCACTTTTCCAGAACCAAGGAACGTTGCAGGATCTGGAGAATCGCGGCGCTGAACAATACGTGCGACGACATCGGCGCCGGCCGTATCTACCAGCAGTGCAAGTTCATCAAGTTGACGTTCTAACTCTTCAGATGTAACCCCAGGGAAAAGAACCCCTACTAAAACAATGCGCTCTCGAAACGTGCGATCGATAAGCGTGGTTGGAATATACGTCAAGCTTCGAGCCACTCCACATTGCCAATGAACTGCACTGGACCACTAAGAACAGCGTTCGACCCGTTCAACTGAACTCGAAGGTCTCCGCCTGGGTTTGAAATAACTACGTCCGCATCACACTTACCGAGACTGTGCGCAACGGCCGCCGAGGCACATGTTCCTGTTCCACAGGCCTGTGTCCAGCCAACACCGCGCTCAATGACTCGCAGTGACATGTGCTTTTGGTCAATGAAACGAATGAACTCAACGTTTGCCCCACCAACTTGCGCCGCGAGCTCTCCAGCAAGTGATTCCCTCTCGGAATCAGACCATGCATCATTATCTTCAACAACGATGTGAGGGTTGCCAACGTTTGCAACACCGAGCGTTCTAGGGAGCGCATCTTTCAAAACAACTTGCCCCATGTCAACACTGCCAGTGCCAGCGTCACCATTCATGGCTAGCGTGACAGTTTTAATTCCAGCCTGAGTTGAAACTTTGAGTTCACTCCAGGTCGCATGTGTTGCACGATGCACTGCTGCAACAAGGCAGCGGATTCCATTGCCAGACATCTCAGCGATCGAGCCATCAGCGTTGTAAAGAACCATAGAAACTTCAGAGCCCACTTCAGCGAGAAGCAAACCGTCTGCTCCTATGCCAGTGTTTCGATTGCAGATTTCCTTAGCTCTCTCAGGAGTCCACCACTTTGCGGTTCCCTGTTCAATGACGTCAACAATGAAATCATTGCCTGCGCCATGCCATTTTTGGAGAGAACGTAAAGCCATTGCTTCTAGTCTCGCACGAACCCATCAGGCGTTGTTAACACCTCGCGAAGTCGTTTTGCAGCGTCCTTAGGGTCGCTAAACCACTCAATGCGTGGGTCACGGTAGAACCATGATCGCTGGCGACGCGCGAGTCTGCGCGACTGGGTGATTGCGTCAACAACACAATCCTCAAGTGGCTCGCCCTTTTCTATGTGGCGAAGCAGTTCGCGGTAGCCAACTGCTTGACGTGCAGTTCGAGACATTCCAGCGGGACTACTTGCCAGTTTCTGCACTTCTTCTAAGAGACCTTGTTCCATCCAGATTCGAAAGCGTTCTTCGATTCGAGCACTCAGTAATTCAACGTCAGGACTCAGCCCTACCTGCACAACTCGCACGGGACCGTATTCGCGAAGTCCAGATCCGAAGGATGAGAATGGCTTCCCGCTCCCCAACGTCACCTCGAGTGCCCTAGTAATCCTTCGCTCATTGTTAGGTTCCATTCGACTCGCCGCGAGTGGATCAAGCTCTTGAAGTTGCTTGTAAAGAACATCCAGCTCGGTTTTTGCTCGCTCATCGAGCTCAGCACGCACAGAAGGAAACTGCCCTGGAATTTCTAGATTGTCGAGTACGGCCCGACCGTAAAGTCCGGTACCGCCCACATAGAGCACCGCTCCTCCGAGATTGCGCACCATGTCAGCTGAATCGCGCGCTTCAGATTGAAACTGAGCAACATTGAATTCTTCATTTGGCTCAATCAGATCAATCAGGTGATACGGGACTTCTTTTTGCTCCTGCTTCGAAGGCTTTGCTGTTCCAATGTCCATACCCTTATAAACAGTCATCGCATCGACACAGAGAATTTCGACGTCTCCCATCTCGAGGGCCAATTCGTGTGAGAGGGCTGACTTTCCAGATGCCGTTGGCCCGACGAGTGCGACAGCCATGCCGCCATGGTTCATCATGAGACTTGAAGCGGAATTCTTACTTTGTGCTTCGGCGCTCGTAGGACAGATACGAGTTCACCCTTCAAGTGATACGGAGCGGCCTTTAGAAGCTTTACGGTGACCAAAGATCCAGCGCGCACTGGCTCATTAGTAACTGGGAAATGTACGAGTTTGCCCTGGCGAGTGCGTCCAGAAAGAACTTGGTCGTTCCTTCTTGATGGCCCTTCAACCAAAACTTCCTCGGTGTTGCCCACTCGAGCTTCGTGTTTCTCGAGTGCAGAGCGGTTGAGGACTTCTTTCAGGCGATCAAATCTCTCTGCGACGACCTCGTCTTCAATGAATTCAGACTGCATTTCTGCTGCCCTTGTTCCCTCTCTGGCTGAAAAAATAAATGTGTAAGCGGCGTCGAAGTGAGCTTCAGCAACGGCTTCAAGAGTTTCCTCAAATTCAGCCTCCGTCTCTCCAGGAAAACCAACAATGATGTCGGTGGTTATTGCCAGATCATCAATGGCTGCCCTTGCGGCATTGAGCTTCTCCATGTAGCGCTCAACGGTGTAGCCACGTCGCATCGAACTGAGGACGCGATTTGAACCCGATTGCAGCGGCAAGTGAAGCTGATTGCAGACGGCTTTTGTTTCAAGCATGGCTTGGATGGTGTCATCGCGGAAATCCTTGGGATGAGGACTAGTGAACCTGATTCGCTCAATACCTTCGACAGTTCCAATTTCGCGCAGTAAATCGGAGAACAATGGACTTCGACCCGTGATGTCACGTCCGTAGGAGTTCACATTTTGACCGAGCACGGTTATCTCAGTGACTCCAGAAGCAGCAAGCATTCTGGCCTCTTGCATGATGTCTTCGACCGAACGACTCACTTCACCACCACGAACTGAAGGAACGATGCAATATGCACAGGTGTTATCGCAACCAGTCTGAATAGTGATCCATGCGGCGAATGGAAGCTCTCGCACCGCATAGAGCGCTGGAGCCATGTCCTTGTGAGCCTCAGGGTCTGGTGCATCAAGAATTTCAATCTGAGGACCGTCGGTTAAGGCCTTCTTGAGAAGACCAGGCGCTGAGGTGAGGTTGTGAGTACCGAAGACAACATCGACCCAGTTCGCACGACGAAGAATGTCATCCCGGTCTTTTTGAGCCATGCATCCGCCAACCGCAATTTGCATCTCGGGGTGTGCTTTTTTGTAATCCTTCAGTTCTCCTAGGGCGCTGTAAAGGCGAAGGTCCGCGTTCTCACGAATTGTGCAGGTATTGAATATGACAACGTCAGCGATAGCGTCTTTTTCTGCTGGTACGAGACCATCGGCAACCATCAACCCGGCAAGTCGCTCTGAGTCGTGCTCGTTCATTTGACAGCCAAATGTTCGAATAGCGAAAGTTTTGGGCGTTCCCACGCCCTCCAGCCTACTCAGCCTCGAATAATTCTTTTCGAGCTTCTCTGAAGGTCACGCCAACGCCAGCAGCGACAATAAGACCGAGGCCCAGAACGTCCAGTGGGGTTATTTGCTCTGAGAGAAGTATGACCCCGATCATGAATGCAAGTGCTGGGTCGAGAGACATCATTACGCCAGCAACTGATGGCTTTACTCTTCTAAAGGCAAGAAGCTCTGCACCAAAACCGAGAACAATCGACATAACGGAAATGATCAACATTCGGCCCATCAAAAATGGGTGCGAGAGAAATATGTGTGAAGTCTTTACAGCAAATGGAATGCAAAAAATAGTTGAGAATGTCATCGACACGGCCAGACCTTCAAAGCCCAGAGTTTGTCCACCCATTCGGTGAGACGCCAATATGTACGAAGCCCA
>JBAWYN010000052.1:0-6706 GCA_037143535.1 Acidimicrobiaceae bacterium
GCCGAACACTTCTGCATGTCAATGCGTGGTGTGAAGAAGGCTGGAGCCACAACAGTCACGTCAGCAGTGCGTGGAGTGTTCCGTGATGATGCTGCGTACCGTGCAGAAGCACTGCAGTACATTCACCAGCGAAGGTCTACATGGCGTTGAGTCCAATGGTGATGGGCATTGTAAATGTCACCCCGGACTCATTCTTTCCTGCATCGCGAACTGCTTCTACTAATGAAGCAATTGAGCGCGGTCGTCATCTGTTTTCTGCGGGCTGCGACATTGTTGACGTTGGCGGAGAATCAACGCGGCCAAACGCGCAGTTCATAGAACCAGATGAAGAACTTCGTCGAGTGATCCCAGTTATTGAGGCGCTGAGTGTGCACGGCCCAGTTTCCATCGACACTCAAAAAGAAGTCGTTGCTCGTGCAGCAGTTGCTGCGGGGGCCAGTGTCATTAACGATGTCTCGTGCACGCTTATTGAAGTTGCTGGAGAACTTGGGGTTGGCTACGTTGCCATGCACCGCCAGGGGACTGCTGAGACCATGCAGGTAAGTCCGACGTACGAAGACGTTGTTTCAGAGATTGTTGCGTTCCTTCGAGTTGCTGCGACTCGCGCCAAGGTCGCAGGAGTATCGAAGCTGTGGCTGGATCCAGGCATTGGATTCGGAAAGACGGTGGAGCACAATGTGGCGCTACTAGCTCACGTTGAGACCTTTGTTTCAATGGCGCAGGAGTACGGCGCAGGGGTGCTTATGGGCACGAGTCGCAAACGTTTTCTTGAATCTTTGGGCAAAACTTCGCTCAGTGTTGATGAGCGCCTAGAGGGCTCAATCGCAACTGAAGCATGGGCGATGCTCAGAGGTGTCAGTATGGTGCGAGTACATGACGCAGAGGCGGCGGTGCAACTACGTGAGTTGCTCGTTCGTCCCGTGCAGGAGGTAGTGGCGTGAGGGGCAAGTGGGCAGCGGGCATAGAGCCTCGGAGCTTCACCTGGGTGTACAAGAACATCCTCGCGATTTCTGAACGTCCTGGCGGATCTACAACAGTGCACCGTCGCGTTCGTCGTGACGAAGAATTGCTCTGGTTAAAGCATCAGGGCTTCGGTCGCGTTATTTCAATCTTGCCAGTAATGCAAAATCTCAGTTCGTACTTCGAGCACGGACTCACCGCGAGTCACTACGCGCTTCGTGGTGGGCCACAGCAACGTGAAGTCCTCGAAGCGTGTTACAAAGACCTCGCTGCATCAATGCAGAACAACGTGACTGTGTTGCTGCACAGTGATGAAGTTTCTGACCGCCTACTTGGTGTTATTGCTGGCTACCTTGTTTGGACCAAGAAAGTTCCAACCACGAGTCAGTCAATTGCATTAGTAGAACGACTCTTTAAGCGCTCCATTGGTCCAGATGGACGAACGGTGTTATTTGATCTGCCCGAGGTTCCTGCGTGAGCGATGTGATTGAACTGCGTGAACTACGCGTCAATGCAGTTGTAGGGATTCTTCCAGATGAACGAACAAGAGTTCAACCTTTAGTTTTTGACATTGACATTGAGCGTTCTTTTAAAAAAGCCGCAAAAAAAGATGACATTAACGAAACAACTAACTACGCACTCATTGTGACGCTCGCGGAGCGAATTGCAGTTGATGGAAAATTCTTGTTGCTAGAAACACTGTGTGACCGGGTTGCGAGCGAGATTCTTGACTTCGACTCAGCTATTACTTCAGTAACCGTGATGGTGAAAAAAGTTGTTCCACCGGTTCCCGAGGACATTGCGAGCGTGGGCGTTCGCTGCACACGAAGACGTAAGTAGTGCGTCACTGTTATTTTTCGCTGGGATCAAATGTTGGCGACCGTAGTAGTCACCTCAGCACCGGTATTGAAATCGTCAGAGGCAGTGATCCGTACCGCATCTCTCAGGTCTATGAGACCGAACCAGTCGGTGGCGTTGTCCAAGATGACTTCTGGAATCTTGTTTTAGAAATTGAAACTGACGCCTCAGCACTTGAGCTTTTGGCGAGAGCCCGTGAAGCAGAAGCCGCGTGTGGCAGAACCAGGGAAGTGCACTGGGGGCCAAGGACGCTCGACGTAGACGTCTTGCTGATGGGGGACGAAACAAGTGAAAACCCAGACGTTCTGGTGCCTCACCCACGTATGTACGAGAGGGCATTTGTCCTTATTCCACTGCAGGAATTAGCTCCTCATCTTGTCTCTGAAGAATTAATGAATTCATTTCGCGAGAGGGTTGCCCCACTGGGTACACTCGACATGTTGCGCTAACACGAACGGTACCCGCCAGGGACTGGAACGGATAGGAGCATTATGAAAATTTCAATTGTGGGTGCTGGTCGTGCCGGTACGTCGTTCTCTTCAGCGCTCTCTGCGTGCGGACATGACATTCAACTACTGCACCATGACGAGCTACATCTCATTTCGTCACCTGACGTGATCTTGTTGACGGTTCCAGACGACTTCATTGACGTCATTGCACTTCAGATTCCTCAGAACGAAAATCAGATTGTCGCGCACGTTGCGGGTTCAAGAACATTGAGTGTTCTTGGCTCTCACCCACGTGTGGCATCAATTCACCCACTCATGGCTCTTCCTTCGGGCGACCTCGGTGCTGCACGACTCTACGGCGCAACGTACTGCGTTGCTGGCGATGAAGGTATTCGTGAAATCGCAAGCGCACTTAATGGACGCATCATTACTTTGAGCGATGAACAGCGCACGCTGTATCACGCGACTGCTGTCGTTGCTGCAAATCACCTCGTCGCGCTCATGGGTCACGTTAAGGAACTCGCTGAAGCAGCGGGGCTAAGTCTCGAAGATTTTCTTCCACTCGCCGAGCAGTCTCTTCGTGACGTGAAAGAAGTAGGACCGCAAGATGCACTCACTGGACCGGCGTCTCGTGGAGACATGGCAACAATCGATGCACACCTTGCAGCGCTGCCAGAAGCAGAACGCTCAACGTACGTTGCTCTGGCTAACGCCGCATTCGAACTCGCTGAAAAGCGTCGTTCACAGCTAAAGGCGTAGTCATGGAACTACTTAGTTCAATTGATGATTGGCGCAACTACGCCTCTGAAGTACGTGCGAGCGGTAGGAGAGTTGGACTCGTTCCAACTATGGGTGCGCTGCACGAAGGTCACGCCTCACTTTTTGAAAAAGCTAAGAGCAACGGCGACGTTGTCCTTGCAACAATCTTTCTAAATCCAATTCAGTTCAGTGTTAAGAGTGACTACGAGGCATACCCACGTGTGGCTGAAGCTGACCGTGCGGTGGCACTCGCTAACGGCGTTGACTGTCTTGTAGAGCCAACCCTCGCAGAAATGTGGCCCGACTACCCAGAAGCAACGCCTACGAAAGTAACCATGAAGGGCGTGAGCGACACGCTCGAAGGAGAAGGTCGCCCCGGTCACTTCAACGGAGTGGCGAGTGTTGTCGCAAAACTCTTTACCGTGACTGGACCATGTCGTGCATACTTTGGTGAAAAGGACTTCCAGCAGATTGCAGTCATTCGACAAATGGTTCGTGACCTCGCATTCGATGTTGAGATTGTTACTTGTGCAATAAAGCGAGACGCAGAAGGTCTTGCGCTCTCGAGTCGTAATGCTCGCCTCAGTCCTGAAGACCACACGCGTGTCAAGTGCATCTCGCAAGCCATTTCTGCAGCGCAAGCAGAAGTTGAATGTGCCAGTGAACTTAGACACCGCATGCGCACAATTCTTAGAGCAGCTGGTGCAGAAATTGTGTACGCCGAGATCGTTGACAACATCACTCTTCGCCCAGCTGACGATTCACAGGCTGGGGATTTTCGCGCGATCATCACTGCAAAAATTGATGGCGTGCGACTACTCGACAATGGACCAGTAACTATTAAGGCGAAAAACTAATGCTGTTAGCAATGGACGTAGGAAACACTGAAACGGTTATTGGACTCTTTGGACCAGAGGCACCGGAACTCCCAGACGCAATGGGCTTCGCCAAGGCAACTGGTGAGCGTGGGCTCGCTTTTCACTGGCGTATTTCAACATCACCAGAACGCACACCAGATGAGCACGCAATGATCCTCACGCAGTTACTGGACCTCGAGGGGCTCGATCTTCGAACTGCAGTAACAGCAATGGCGATTTCATCTTCAGCGCCTTCAGTAACAACGCAACTTCGTCGTATGGCGAACCGCTGGTTTTCAGACCTAGACATCACGGTGATTGGACCAGGAACAAAAACTGGCATGCCAATTCTTTATGACAACCCTCGCGAAGTTGGAGCTGACCGCATTGCTGACGCCGTTGGTGCCTACGACCTCTACCCAGGACCATCAATTGTGGTTGACATGGGAACAGCAACTGTCTTTGACGTGATTAGTGCCAAGGGCGAGTACATGGGTGGAGCAATTGCCCCGGGTGTTGCAATCTCTCTTGAAGCGCTCTACACCCAGGCTTCTGCGCTCAGGTCAGTAGAACTCGTAAAGCCTCGTTCAGTCATTGGACGCTCAACAGTTGAATCCATCCAGTCAGGAGTCCTCTACGGTTTCGCCGCTCAGGTGGACGGAATGGTGGAGCGAATCAAGGAAGAAATAGGCGAAGCCACGGTAATTTCCACCGGAGGACTCGCGGGACTCGTATCTCCTCACACAAAACACGTACAGCACCACGAACCGTGGCTTACGCTTCATGGACTGCGTATTGTTCATGAACGTAATCACACAGGAGCTATTTAGTGTCAACCCCGTATCAATTCGATCACAACGCGCACTGCGCGCCTCTCCAAGAGACGTATGCGCACCTCACCGACGGCGAAGAGTCAGGTGTCGTTGTAAAGGTTGCTGGTCGTGTGATGTTGATGCGCACACAAGGAAAACTCGCGTTCGCAACCATGCGTGACCTCACTGGTGAAATTCAACTTTTTGCCATGTCAGCCATTACCGCAGAGTTTGAAGAGTTTGCAAAACTCCACCTCGGTGACTGGGTAGGAGTAACTGGTGAAGTTGTTCGAACCAAGCGTGGAGAACTTTCAGTAAAGGTCGCTTCATGGGAACGACTCGCTGAAGCACTGCACAACTTCGGTGACAAGTGGGCCGGCATTACTGACTACGATCTTCGTTACCGTCACCGTGAAGCAGACCTCTGGGCTAACGCGACTACTCGCACCTCACTCACTCGTCGAAGTGATGTGCTCCGCTCTGCTCGTGAACGATGCTGGGCTGCAAATTTCGTTGAGGTAGAAACACCAATGCTGAACGCAATCCCTACGGGTGCAGCGGCACGACCATTCGCAACACATCACAATGCACTCGACAGTCAGTTCTTCTTGCGCATTGCGCCAGAACTTTGGCTCAAACGTCTTGTAGTTGGTGGATTCGAGCGCGTGTTTGAACTCGGTCGTGTTTTTAGAAACGAAGGCGTGAGTCCACGCCACAACCCTGAGTTCACCATGCTCGAGCTGTACGCCGCGTACTGGAACTACGAAGACATGATGAGTTTCACTGAAGAACTCGTTGCGGGTATTGCAATGGACGTTCTTGGAACCACTGAAGTCACCTACCAAGGTCGCGAATTCTCATTCGCCGCTCCTTGGCCACGTCGCACCATGGCTTCACTCGCGAGTGAAGCGGTGGGTGAAGATGTTTCAGTGCACACACCACGTGAGCACTTAGCGAAGTTGTTGAGTGACCGTGGGGTAGAGGTCCACAAGTCATGGGGCCCGGGACGATGTCTTTCAGAACTCTTTGAAGTTACGTGCGAAGAAAACCTATGGAATCCAATGTTCGTCATTGACTTCCCCGTTGAAGTGTCGCCACTTTCTAGGCGTCGTGCCGATGACCCAGAGCTCACTGAGCGCTTTGAGTCCTACGCCGCTGGTCGTGAACTCTCAAATGGGTTCAGTGAACTTATTGACCCAGTCGATCAGCGTGCTCGTTTTGAAGAACAAGCACGACTCGCTGCTGCTGGTGATGATGAAGCAATGCAAATTGATGAGGACTACATCAAGGCGCTTGAGTGGGGGCTTCCACCAACAGCCGGACTCGGACTCGGAATGGACCGCCTCGCGATGTTGATTGCTGATGAATCAAACATCAGAGAAGTGATTGCGTTCCCGACGCTCAAACCGCTTCGCGACTAGTACGAAGGAAGATCTTCGAGCAGCGCTGCAAGAAGCGCTGAAAAACCACTACGAAGTGATTCACTTGAAACTGACTTCAAAGCCTCGTTTGCTTTTTCGAAGAATTCATTCGCGGCGTTAACGGTGTACGAAATACCGTCAGTGCCAACAACAAGTTTGCGAGCTCGCTCACGGTCCGCTTCATCGAGCGGGCCGCCGAGGATGCTTCGCAGCTCTTCACCAATTGAGGCGTCACGAAGTGCGAACAAGGCTGGCAAGTTGTAGACACCTTCGGCGAGGTCTTGTCCCGCAGGTTTTCCAAGTTGATTGTCAGTTGCAGTCATGTCGAGGATGTCGTCACGAAGTTGGTACACCATTCCAAAGCAGCGTCCGTATTCACTCAGCGCATCAGCCTCTTTCTTGCTGAGTCCTGCAGTGATCGCGCCGACGCGACAACTCGCTGCCATGAGTGACGCAGTCTTCCCTTCAATGGCTTCGTAGTAGTCAGCTTCGGTGCGATCAACTGAGAATGATGTTCGAACTTCAGAGACTTGACCGCGCGTCAACCACGCAAGTGTGTCAGCAAGCAGTCCGGCAACTTCAACGCCGAG
>JBAWYN010000053.1:0-6506 GCA_037143535.1 Acidimicrobiaceae bacterium
GTAACGAGGTCGAAGGTTCGCTGGCGTGATTCGCGACCACCGCGGTAGGTGACAGATACGAACGAGGGATTGAGATCTTCGAGTTCGCGAAGCGTTGTTGAAAGCTGAGCGCTCTCCGCGTCAGACTTTGGAGGAAAATACTCGAATGAACGAGTAACACCCTTCGCTAATAAAGCATCAATGCGCACGGACTATTCGCGACCGAAATCATCTTCGAGGCGAACAATGTCGTCTTCTCCGAAGTACGAACCATGCTGAACTTCAATAAACACAACTTGCTTGTCAGTCCTATTTTCGCAGCGATGCGCTTGACCCAGTTTCACGTCAATGCTCTCACCTTCAGAAACTTGGTACTCAACTTCGTCCAGGATCACTGTCGCTGTTCCTTGAACAACGAACCAGTGCTCAGCACGTTTCGAGTGCTTTTGATAGCTCAGACGCTTACCCGGTTCAACAACAATGCGCTTGACCTTGTGATCAAAGGCAGTCTCGTCAAGCACCGTGAAGTTACCCCACGGCCTCTTGTCGAACTCTCGTCCGTATTGATCTTTTTCAGTCATCGAATTTTCTCCGCAGCTAGAACGGCGTTACGTAACAGCATTGCACGAGTCATTGGTCCAACGCCACCGATGCGTGGGGTTATCCAACCAGCAACGCCGGCAACGTCTTCATTCACGTCACTCATTAGTTTCTTGCCCGACCAACTGGTGCCAGCGCCCACAACAGCGGCCCCGGGCTTCACCATGTCTGGTGTGACTAGTCCCGCAACCCCAGCCGCCGCAACAATCACGTCAGCGGTTTTAACAATTGCCGCCATGTCTTCTACCCCGGTGTGCACCACAGTCACTGCAGCGTTGCATCCAGGGCGGCGCATGGCAAGAAGAAGAGAGAGCGGACGTCCAATAGTAAGGCCACGGCCAATGACCACCACATGCTTTCCTTCGACTGGAACTTTGTGAGCCATAAGAAGCTCCACGATTCCAGCTGGGGTGCACGGGAGTGGACCGGGCGCTCCCATAACGAGGCGTCCGAGATTTACCGGGTGAAGACCGTCGACGTCCTTGTCGGGGTTAATGCGAAGGAGAATTTGCTCTTCGTTGATGCCAGCAGGCATTGGAAGTTGCACGAGAATTGAGTGGACATTTGCGTCAGCGTTAAAACGGTCAATAACTGCTTCTACGTCGGACTGCGTCGCAGTCGACGGCAAGTGTTCGTGAAATGAGGTGATGCCGATTTCTTCACAGTCCGCGTGCTTCATCGAAACGTACTTGGCGCTCGGGCCGTCGTCTCCGACAAGCACTGTTCCAAGCCCTACGCTTCGACCTGCTGCCTTCAGTCGTGACACTCGGTCAGCGAGCTCCATCTTGATGCGACCAGCTAGGCGCTCTCCATCAAGTAGTTCTGCTGACATGGGACTCCTAATGACGGAAGTGACGCTCACCGGTGAGCATCATTACGATACCGGCTGCATTCGCCGCATCAATAACTTCCTGGTCTCGTACGGATCCTCCGGGCTGGACCACGCTGGTAACCCCCACGCTCGTGAGTGACTCGAGACCGTCGGCGAATGGGAAGAAAGCGTCTGAAGCTGCAGCGCCACCTACTGAAAGGTCGCCTGCTTTCTGCGAAGCAATGTTTGCTGAGAACACGCGCGATTGCTGTCCAGCACCGATTCCAACTGCGACACCGTCTCTGGCAATCACAATTGCGTTTGAAGTCGTTCGTGCACAAACTCGCCACGCAATAACGAGGTCTTCAAGTTGCTGGGGGGTTGGCTTCTTTTCAGTGACGCACTTCCACTCACTTGGTGGCACCAGTAACTCGTCAGCATTCTGCACAAGTGCAGTGTCTCCGAAGGTTCGAATCGATAGCCCAAGTGGTTCCGGAGCAGGAGCACTAAGCAGTCGAGTGGCTTTGCGTCTTGAAACAAGTGTTGTGATTGCGTCATCGCTGAAACTTGACGCAATAATGACGTCAGCCTGGGGGCCACTCGCAATAAGAGTCGCTAGTTCATTGTCGAGGGTTCCAGCAATTGCGACAATGCCACCGAAGGCACTCTGTGGGTCGGCCGCGAGTGCTTTGTTAAACGCATCAGAGAGTGAGTCACCTACAGCAGCACCTGAAGCATTGGCGTGCTTAATGATCGCTACCGCACTCTTCGTTGGTGCGTCGTGTTGTAGTTCGTGAACAAGGCGCCACGCAGCGTCGGCGTCAAAGAGATTTAGATACGAAAGTGCAGTTCCAGCGTGTTGAACAACGCCGTCCCACCATGGTGTTGATCCACTGACACGGTAACGAGCACCGATCTGGTGAGGATTCTCTCCGTAGCGAACTGTTTCAGCACGTTCGAGAGAGATGTGAAGTGTCTGGGGCACGACAGCATCAACGTCACTTGGTGCAGTTCCAATTTCTCCACCACCGTCAAGCCACGCAACAATTTCGCCGTCATAGGTAGCGGTGTGAGCAAAGGCCGCGAGTGCGAGTGCGTGGCGCGTAGCGTCAGATAGTTTTCCGTTCTCTTGGAGTTCTTTAAGAACACCTTCGTACTGAGAAGGGCTTGTCACAATGCCTACGTGTTGATGATTCTTCGCAGCAGCACGAACCATTGTTGGTCCACCTACGTCAATGAGTTCAATGGAAGGGTTGGAGCTGAATGGGTAGAGGTTACAAACAACAATGTCGATTGCGTCGATCTTGTGCTCACCCAGCGATTCAACGTGAGAAGGCTTT
Source organism: Acidimicrobiaceae bacterium (assembly GCA_037143535.1). Classification (GTDB taxonomy): domain Bacteria; phylum Actinomycetota; class Acidimicrobiia; order Acidimicrobiales; family RAAP-2; genus RAAP-2. The sequence goes on from JBAWYN010000053.1 coordinate 2,731, forward strand.
GAGCGGTCGGCCAGGATCCCACCGTGAATTCGTGGGTGCAACGTCTTAACGCGCCCGTCCATCATTTCCGGGAACCCAGTAACTTGCGAAACATCGAGGTGTGAAATACCTGCTTCTGTAAGCGCAGTTGCAGTACCCCCAGACGCGACGAGTTCAATACCCATTGCGTGCAGGCCCTTGGCGAAGTCAATGAGACCAGTCTTGTCGTAGACGCTTAGTAGTGCTCTCACTGCTTCTCCTCTCGTAACTCAGATGGTTCAATGCCGTTTGAAAGTGACGCCATCACCCTACTGACCACCGCAGGATAAAGGTCACGTTCGACTTCTTTAATTCTCTCATGAAGTGAGCTCTCATCGTCAGAGCTAAGCACTGGGACTCGAGCTTGCGCCAAGATTGGACCGTCATCGAGTTTCTCGGTGGCAATGTGCACCGTGCACCCAGATTCACTCGCCCCAGCCTCAAGTGCCATCTTCACCGCATGCCAGCCCTTGAAGTCAGGCAGCAGACTCGGGTGAGTATTTAGAACTCTGCCCGGAAAAGCCTCGTGAAAGACCTTCGAAGTAATGGTGCCAAAGCCAGCCATGGCAATCAGGTCAATGTTGTTTGACGCAAGAATCTTGGTGAGTGCGTCACTGTAGCCATCGCGATCAAATGTCTTTGAGAATCCGCCATACTGCGCGCGGTCAATTAACAGCGCAGGGATTCCTGCGTGTTCTGCAATTTCGAGTCCGCGACACGGACGGTCTGAGGCAACGAGTGCCACGTCGATCCCTGCGTGAAGCATTGCTTCAAGGATGGTGCCAGAACCCGACACCAAAACGCAGAGGCGAACATTGGCCAATGCGTTACATTGCCCTAACGATTTCGACCATCTTCTGACCGGCTTCTGTAAGGTTCGCACAAACAAAAACACCAGCTTCACGAAGTGCATCCATCTTGGCTTGTGCTGTTCCCTTAGATCCAGAAATGATGGCACCAGCGTGGCCCATCTTCTTTCCCGGAGGAGCAGTAACACCAGCGATGTACGAAACAACTGGCTTGGTCATGTTGGCCTTGATCCATTCAGCGGCACGCTCTTCTTCAGAACCACCGATTTCACCGATCATCATGACGGCTTTAGTTTCAGGGTCAGCTTCGAATGCAGCGAGACAGTCAATGAAGTTTGTTCCAGGAACTGGGTCTCCACCGATTCCTACGCAGGTTGTCTGGCCAATACCTTGCTGGCTGAGTTCGTGCAGTGCTTGGTAGGTAAGAGTTCCAGAGCGAGAAACAATTCCCACTGGTCCACCAGGAAGTGCAATGTCACCAGAGGTGATTCCAATGTTGCATTTTCCGGGGCTGATGATGCCTGGGCAGTTAGGACCAAGGAGTCGCACGCCTGGGTACTCTTCGACGAGGCGGTTGTAGGTAATCGCTTCATCGTGAGCTGGGATTCCTTCAGTGATGCAAACAATGAACGTGATGCCACCTTCAGCAGCTTCAAGAATTGCTGCAGCAGCAAACTTTGGCGGAACTGACACGAATGATGCAGTAGCTCCAGTCGCAGCTACTGCTTCTTTTACAGAGTTGAAAACAGGAATCCCATCAACGTCAGTACCGCCCTTGCCTGGAGTTACTCCTCCGACAATCTTGGTGCCGTAGTCACGGTTACGAAGTCCGTGAAAGCGTCCCTGTCCTCCGGTAATACCTTGAACAATTACCTTGGTGTTTTCGTCTACAAAAATACTCATCTTCAGTCCTTATTTCGTGAAGGCCACGGCACTGCGTGCGGCGTCCAACATAGTGGGTTCCATAATCAATTTGTTGCTGAGGTGAGGGGCAAGAATTGAACGTCCCTCAACTGCATTTGTTCCGTCGAGTCGCAGAACAATTGGTGAATCGATCTTTACGCGCTTCAATGCTTCGAGAACACCGTTTGCGACATCGTCAACTCGGGTAATTCCACCGAAGATGTTTACAAAGATGACCTTGACCTTAGGGTCAGCGTTAATAACTTCAAGTGCTGAAGCCATAACGTCAGCGTTCGCTCCACCACCAATGTCGAGGAAGTTTGCGGCACTGCCACCAACCTGGTTAACAACGTCGAGTGTTGACATTGCGAGTCCGGCACCGTTGGCAATAATTCCCACGTCGCCATCGAGGCCAATGTAGTTAAGTCCCTTTTCCTTCGCCATCTTTTCGCGAGGGTCTTCAGTTTCTGTGGCGCGGTACTCTTCCCATTCTGGGTGACGGTACGAAGCGTTCTCGTCCAAAGTCACCTTGGCGTCGAGTGCGTGAACCTTGTTATCTGGAGTGAGAATGAGTGGGTTAATTTCTGCGAGGTCGCAGTCACCTTGGGTGTAGCACTCGTAGAGCTTTACAAGGATTTGCGCTGCTTGTTCACGGGCAACTTCATCGAGGTTTGCTTCAGCAACCCAGCGACGTGACGTTTCAATGTCGAGTCCACGAACTGGATCAATTGACAAGAACGCAATTGCGTCTGGATTCTCTTCAGCAACAACTTCAATCTCAACGCCACCTTGTGCACTCAACATGCCGAGGTGAGTCTTATTCGGACGGTCAAGTGTGAACGATGCGTAGTACTCCTTCGAGATGTCACTCGAGCGCTCAATCCAGATGCGACGAACAATGTGACCCTTAATGTCGAGTCCGAGAATGTTTCCAGCGTGTAGGCGAACTTCGTCGATGTTGTCGGCGAGCTTCACTCCACCAGCTTTTCCACGACCACCGACTTTTACCTGTGCCTTTACGACGACTGGGTAGCCAATGCGTTCTGCAACAGCCACAGCTTCTTCCACTGTGTCAGCAACATCACCAGGCGATACTGCGATGCCGTAGCGCGAGAAGTATTGCTTTCCTTGATATTCAAAAAGGTCCATTTACTGTTCTTTCATTTCGGGGGATAAAACGAAGTACTACAACTGCGATTTTTCACGTGCATCGAGTGCAGACTCGAGCCACGTACCAATTTCTCCAAGTGATGAGCCCGGGGTAAAGACTCGAGCAACACCTAACTTTTCAAGCGGAGCAATGTCATCTTCAGGAATAATGCCGCCAACGAGTAGCAGCACATCTTCACGACCATTGGCCTTCAGGAGATCCATAATTCGAGGAACGAGAACGAGGTGTGCCCCAGAAAGCAGTGAGAGCCCGAGTGAGTCGGCGTCTTCTTGAATAACTGCTTGAACAATTTGCTCTGGAGTTTGGTGAAGTCCGGTGTAGACGACTTCAAATCCGGCGTCTCTAAGAGCGCGAGCTATAACTTTGGCGCCACGGTCATGGCCATCAAGACCAGGTTTGGCTACTACGACTCGATATGTGCGCTCCATCGCCATTCATCATAGATGGCTGAAACACCCGTCATTTCCAAGTCGAAACCCCAGGTAAATCACAGTTAGTAGCGTTAGAGAGGTGAGCCGTAACCCACAGACCCCTCGAGGACCAGTCCGCGCCCTGTTTTCAGCGATGCGCCCCGCCCAGTGGGTAAAGAATGTACTGATTGGAGTGGCTCCCGCCGCCGCCGGGCAAATTCATAATGCTGGGGTGCTTCGACACACCGCGATTGCATTTGTTTCGTTCTGCGCGCTCTCTTCAGCCATTTACATCCTCAACGACCTTCGTGACATAGACCAAGATCGCCTGCACCCAAAGAAGCAGCACAGAGCAATCGCGTCCGGCCAGTTGTCAAAAGGTGTCGCCTACGCAGCATCCGCAGGGCTCGCAATTATCGCCTTCGCAGTTGCGTCCACCATCTGGCACCCACAAGGACTGCTCTT
>JBAWYN010000054.1:0-6493 GCA_037143535.1 Acidimicrobiaceae bacterium
ACCATAGTTTCAGCAAGAATCAACGCTTTAGCGTGGTCCTGCATGAAGGCGCCGCGACCAGTCTTCACGTCAAGAACCAGTGCATCTGTTCCTTCAGCAATTTTCTTGCTCATGATGGAAGAGGAAATAAGTGGCACTGAAGCAACTGTTCCGGTTACATCTCGAAGTGCATACAGACGACGGTCAACTGGCGCTAGTCCTTGTCCGGCTGCGCAGATGACTGCACCAACAGTTTCTAATTGTTCTCGTACTTCATCATTTGACAAAAATGCACGCCACCCAGGAATTGCTTCAAGTTTGTCAAGGGTGCCGCCAGTGTGTCCGAGTCCTCGACCAGATAACTGTGGAACGGCTGCGCCGCAGGCAGCAACGAGGGGAGCGAGGATAAGTGAAATCTTGTCACCGACACCTCCGGTTGAGTGTTTGTCAACGGTTGGTCGCGACAATCCTTTTAGATTCAGTCGCTCACCTGAAGCGATCATTTGATCAGTCCATACACCAAGTTCTTTTGGATTCATTCCGTTGAAGAAAATTGCCATCAGCAGCGCTGACATTTGCTCTTCAGCTACTTCACCCTTTAAGTAAGCGTCAAGAATCCACGTTATTGATTCGTCACTCAGCACTCCGCCATCACGCTTAGTGATTATGACGTCAACAGCGGAAAATGAACTCATGAATTTCTCCGCACACCGAGATCGTCTGGACCGAAGGCACCAGGTAGAAGTGTGCTTAGAAGAATTGGTGGATCTTGTTCGCCAGCGTCAATGAGTAGGTCATTGCCACCGTGTTCAAAGAGAAGCTGTCTGCAACGTCCACACGGGGTAATCGGCTGGTGATCACCTGCGACGATAGAAACTGCAATAAGTCTTGCGCCACCTAAACGTATTAGGTCACTCACTAAGGAGCATTCGGCACAAAGCGTAAGCCCGTAACTAGCATTTTCGACATTTGACCCTTGGACAATGTCTCCATTTGAGGTGATCCCGGCAGCTCCGACAGTCACCTTGGAATATGGCGCGTAAGAGAGTGCGGTTGCTGCAATTGCGCGTTCACGCAGGACGCTCCACGGAATTTCTTTAGAAGTATTCACACCTGAACATTACACTTGGCTCCGCAAAGAGCCACTAAATACGTCTGGTGCGAAGACTTAGTCGCGCTTGTACGGTTGGCCGTCAGCTGCTGGTGCGCGCACACGTCCAATAAGACCCGCAACGACACCAATAGTGATCAAGTACGGGAACGTCTGCAAGATTGCTGAGCGAACTGGAACGTTGTACGTCTGCAGATTATTTGCGAGGTAGACCGAAACTCCGAAGATGATTGAAGCAACAACTGCACCCGAAGGACGCCACTTTCCAAAAATTAGTGCGGCGAGTGCAATGTATCCGAGTCCTGAAGTACATCCAGGCTGGAACTGTCCGTAGGAAGCAACAAAGGCAACCCCACCAATGCCGGCAATGGCGCCACCGACAATCACGTTGAAGTAGCGAATCTTGATGACATCAATTCCAACAGTTTCTGCAGCTTTTGGATGTTCACCTACTGCGCGTACGTGAAGGCCGTAACGAGTCTTGAAGAGAGCGAAGCTAATAACGCCAACCAAGATAATCATTAGATAGAAGAAACCATTTTGATTAAAGAACACTGGACCCAAGATTGGAATCTTGGCCAAAAGCGGAATCGCTAATTTTGGTGCAAGGTCACCGGTGTTGTACTGAGGATAAGGACTAAGAACTTGAACGTTCAAGTATGAAGAAAGGCTCGCAAGCATTGTCACGATTACCACTCCGACAATGATTTGATCAGAGAGATAACGAAGTGCCAGAAACGACAAGAGAAGCCCTAGAAGTGCACCAATCAGCGCGCCCATTAATGCAGCGAGGATGAAGTTGTGCGTGGTTGAAGCAATCATGCTTCCAAAGAATGCTCCGCCAATGAACTGACCTTCAATCGCGATGTTGACAACACCAGCACGTTCGCACATGACTCCCGAAAGTGCTCCAAAAACGAGCACCATTACGAGCGGTGAACTTCCAACAAGCACAGCAGTCATGTTGATGCTTCCAAACGGGGCAGGTCCAGGGATGCGCACGGTCCAGATGAGTAGCCCTACGACGAACAACACCGCTGATCCACCAAAACGCACCATGAGCCCCTTCACGGGACGGCGCAGAAGTGTTTCTAGGCCAATTGCGACGATGCAGAGTCCCAGCAGCAAACATGAGGCTTTACTAGGAACAGAAAGGTCTCCCACGTGTGGTGGGATAACGCCAATCAAGTTTGTCGGGTTGAAGGTGATGTTTGACTTGGAAGCTGAATTTGCTCCGAGGCCAAAAATGAGAGTTGTAAATGCGCCGAGGAGAAGCGTCAGGGTTCCGATGGCGCGCGAGCGCCCTACAGGCCTCTTGATGCTCTGGACAGCTGTTGAGGTGATTTCACTAATACTCATTAGCTCCAACCCTTCACGGATAGTTGTACTGCTTCGGCATGTTCAACTCGAAGTCTGAAGATCTCTTTTACGAGAACCGGCGTAGCAACGAAAAGGACAATAACTGACTGAATAATGGTCGCGAGATCTAGAGGGATGGTGGTGGAAGCTTGCATCACACGTCCTCCAACGTTCAGTGCTGCAAAAAGTAGTGAGCCCCAGATAATGCCAATTGGGTTGTTTCTTCCAAGCAGCGAAACAGTGATTGCGGTGAATCCAATTCCTGCGCTTCCAACCAAGAAGCCACCATCCAAGAAGTGCGTCGTACTAGAAACTTGAACCACACCAGCGAGTCCAGCAAGTCCACCAGAGATGAGGAACACGAGAACAATCACTACCTTGGCGTTGATGCCCGATGCCTGAGCCGTTTTTGGATTGGCACCAGTTACTCGGAAGTCAAAACCTAAAGTTGAGCGCTCTAAAAACCACCAAGCGAATGCAACAACTAAGCCTGCGATGATAATTCCCCAATTGACTCGAAGCCCTGAATGCGCCCCAAAGAGTGGTGAGAGTTGTGCGGTTGGATCAAGATATCTTGAAACATCATTTTGCTGACCGGGCTGCTGGAGTGCCGTGGAGAGCAAGGTGTAAATCAAGAAAAATGCGATTACGTAATTCAACATCAAGGTGATAATTACTTCGTGTGCGCCGGTAAATGCCTTCAGGAGCCCAGGAATGATTCCTGCAATAACTCCACCAAGAATTCCTGCGAGGAGCGTTAGTGGAACATGGACAGCGGTTGGTAAATGCAGCATTGAACCAGCTGCAGTGCCAACGATTCCACCCATGACGGCCTGTCCGTTTGCTCCAATGTTGAACATTCCCGCTTGGAATGCAATTCCAACTCCGATACTCGCAATAAGAAGTGGAGCAGTGTAGGTGAGTGTTTCTGAAATCGGTGTGAGTGCTACTGCCCAGTCCTTGCCAGTAGTTAACGCGTGCCAAAATTGTGGTGGGTCAACAATTGACCCGGTAAAGATTGAACGGTACGCGGCGCCAACATTGTCAAGGGTGACCTTTAGAGCATGAAAAATTCCACCCCAACTACTGAAGACCAGACTCCACGAGTGAAGAATCACAGGTGATGTCGCAATGATCACCAGTGCACCGACAACAAGGCCAAGCACCACCGAGAAGACAGTCACAAACACAGGACTTTTTGAGGTGTAGCGCACCCAGAGGCTTGCCTTAGTGCTGTTACTCATTTGAACCCTCGGTTACTCCGGCCATAAGTAGTCCAACGTCGGACCTGCTGGTAGATGGTGGAACGGTTCCCGTAATTTTTCCATTGTGCATTACGGCGATGCGGTCTCCCAGAGCGAATACTTCATCAAGCTCTGAAGAGACGATCAATACTCCACGACCCGAGTTGCGCTCATTCACAATTTGCTTGTGAACGTATTCAATAGAACCAACGTCGAGCCCTCGAGTTGGTTGTGAAGCCACAAGCGCTGCGATAGGCCTCGAGAGTTCTCGAGCGACAATCACTTTTTGCTGGTTTCCACCAGATAACGAACTAAGCGGGGCCTGTGTTGAGGTTGTTCGAACATCAAAGTTTTTGACAAGGATCTGGGCGTTCTCATCAACTGCTTTTAGATTTCTTGTTCCACGTTTTGCAAACGGTGCTCGCCTAGGGGTATTCAGAACCATATTGTCGGCGACGCTCATAGAAAGCACTAGCCCATTGGACTGACGGTCTTCGGGGATGTGTCCAAGTCCAGCATCAAGAATTTGTCGTGGAGAGTTATTAGTTATGTCTTTGCCACCGAGTGTGATAGTTCCTGATTCAACACGTCTAATACCGGCAATTGCTTCAACGAGTTCTGTTTGACCGTTTCCTTGGACACCTGCGAGAGCCAGAATCTCTCCGCCGTGGATGTCTAGTGAAACGTTATTGACTACAGGGATACCGCGGTCATCATGAACTACGAGATTACGAATTTCTAGAACAGTGTCGCCCTGGGCAACTTCATCTTTTGCAACCGTAAGGTTTACTTCACGACCGACCATCTTTGAGGCGAGGACGGTTTCGGGGTCGCTTGGAAGAGCTGTTCCAACGACTTCTCCGAGTCGAATAATTGTGATTACGTCCGCGATTGCTTGTACTTCTTTTAGTTTGTGCGTAATAAAGAGGATTGATTTTCCTGCGGCAGTGAGTGAGCGCATGATTTCCAAGAGTGAGTCAATTTCTTGTGGCGTAAGAACTGCCGTTGGTTCGTCAAGAATTAACAGTTGTGCATCGTGGTTTAGAGCTTTAAGAATTTCCACGCGCTGTTGGATACCAACTGACAGTTCCTCAATAATTGCGTCAGGGTCTACTTCAAGTCCGAATTCTTTTGAGACGCGTCGAATGTCGTTCGAAGCTTTTTCGAGGTCGAGCCGTCCAAATGATTTAGTGGGCTCAAAACCGAGAACAACATTTTCAGCTACTGAAAAAACTGGCACCAGCATGAAGTGTTGGTGCACCATTCCAATGCCGCGACGCACTGCTTCACCAGAGTTTGTGAATTTAACTGGCTCACCGTCGATGAGGATTTCACCCTCATCTGGCTCCAGAAGTCCAAAGAGGACGTTCATAAGTGTTGATTTTCCCGCACCATTTTCACCGAGCAGACAGTGGATCTGTCCAGGTTCAACGGTGAGGCTGATTTTGTTATTGGCGGTGAAGTTCCCGAATCGCTTCGTTATGTTGCGGAGTTCTAGATGCATTGATTTCATCGTACTAACAACAAAGCCCGGGCGAAATTGCCCGGGCTTTGTTGTTAGTAAAACTTGTAAGAAGTATTAGTTCTTAGCTGGGTCTACTGAGATAGAACCGTTAGCGATTCCCTTCGCAATAGCGGCAATCTTCGCCTTAAGTGCAGCTGAAGTCTTTGCGTCGTTGAAAGCAAATCCTGTTCCACCGTTAGTGGTTGTACCTGTGTACGTTCCACCAGTGAATGTTCCAGCCTTAGCACTTGTAATTGCGTTCTTTACTGAAGCACTTACACCCTTGAGAACAGTTCCGAGGAACCATCCGTTCTTTACGTCTGCAGCGTTAGTTGTACTTGCATCAAAGTCAACCCATAGAACTTGGTGACCCTTACCAGCTGTCTTTGCAGCAGCAAGTGATCCAAGTCCTACTGAACCAGCAACTGGGAACACAATGTCTGCGCCCTGTGCAAATAGACCAGTAGTAATGGTGTTACCAGCAGTCTGGTCAGTGAAGCTGTTAGCAAATGTTCCTGTGCCAGCTCCGCCTGATACTGCTGAAGGTGTCCATCCAAGAACTGTTACTGACTTGTTGTTCATCTTGTTGTAGTACTTAACACCAGCAACAAAACCGTTCATGTAGATAGTCACTGGTGGAATGTTGATTCCACCGAATGTTGCTACTTTTCCAGTCTTTGATGAAGCTGCAGCCAAGTAACCACCAAGGAATGCACCCTGGTCAGTACGGTATGAAAGGCTAAGCAGGTTGTTCATTGGTGCTGGTGGGCCACTGTCAACAATTGCGAACAATTGGTTTGGGTTTGCCTTTGCAGCTGCAGTCGTTGCATCACCCATCAAGTATCCAACTGTGACGATGATTCCACAGCCCTGTTGGATGAATGTGTTGATGTTTGATGTGTAGTCAGCTGATGAGGTTGAAGTCAAGTACTTAACAGTGATTGCTTTGTTAGCAGCCTGTGCAGCCAGAGCTCCTTGCCATGCTGATTGGTTGAATGACTTGTCATTCACTCCACCGGTGTCAAGAACAACACATCCGGCTGGTTTTGCAGCGGCACTTGCAGCACCTGAAGTAATTACACTTCCGGTTACTCCGAGTGTCATGGTGCCGAGTACTAGCGCGCTAGACCCGAGCAATGTTCCAATGCGACGGAACTTCCCCATATTTTTCTCCTATTGGTTTATTTACAGCACGATTCTGTGTACATGCAGTCTCCGACAGGACAACAAGCAAGCAGACTTTTGATAGTGCCGAGGATAGTCTCAAGATGGCTTTCATGTGACAAATCCGTGATT
>JBAWYN010000055.1:0-6443 GCA_037143535.1 Acidimicrobiaceae bacterium
AGCGTGACGAAAATGCTGGAACAGTGCAGTACGCGTCAATTGTTCAGATTGTCTACGAAGGCGACTCCGACGACGACTTCCAAGATTATTTCATTGGATCAATCGAAGAGAAGCCTGAAGACCCCTCGGTTCTCGTTTCCTCGCCAACTTCACCTCTCGGAAAAGAACTGCTCGGAAAAGCAATTGGAGACAACGTCACGTACGACGCACCAGCTGGAAAGATCACCGTCAAGATTGTCGGAATTCGTTAATGAGCAAACAAACGCTCTTCGAAAAAATCTGGGATGAGCACGTTGTCGCTTCGCCAGTTGGTGAGCCAACACTTATTTACATTGATCTTCACCTCGTTCACGAAGTAACAAGTCCACAGGCCTTCGACGGCCTGCGTCTTAGCAATCGAAAAGTAAGACGACCTGATCGCACACTCGCTACTGCAGACCACAACGTTCCAACTGATCCAATTTCAACTCCGGTCAATGATCCAATTTCTCGCCGACAACTCGAAGCGCTCGATGAGAACTGCGCAGAGTTTGGTATCACGCTCTTTCCACGTGGCCATGAAAACCAAGGCATTGTTCACGTCATAGGACCAGAGCTTGGTGTCACTAAACCAGGAATGACAATTGTTTGTGGAGACTCTCACACATCAACTCATGGTGCATTTGGTGCACTCGCGTTTGGCATTGGAACTAGTGAAGTTGAACACGTACTAGCCACCCAAACACTACCCCAGCAAAAAGCAAAGACCATGTCAGTCACCGTAGAAGGTAAGGCTCCAAAAGGAGTTACCGCTAAGGACATTGTTCTAAAGATTGTCAGCACACTCGGAACTGGTGGCGGTGCTGGATACGTTGTTGAATACCGCGGCGAAGCAATTCGTGACCTTTCCATGGAAGGACGTATGACGGTCTGCAACATGTCAATCGAAGCTGGTGCGCGTGCGGGGCTTGTTGCCGTTGATGAAACAACAATTGACTACTTGCGCGGTCGTGCTGGAGTTCCCGACGGCGAAGAATTCGAAAAACTCGCTACGTACTGGCGCACACTAACGAGCGACAATGATGCAACCTTTGACAAGGAAGTTGTCATTAACGCCTCAGAATTAGTTCCTTTCATTACGTGGGGCACAAACCCAGCCCAAGTCGTTGCCCTAGATGGTGTTGTTCCATCACCAGATGACTTCAGTGACGCTGATTCAAAAGATGCCACGGCTCGCTCCCTTGAGTACATGGGCCTCGAACCCGGTACTCCTATTAAGAAGATCCCCGTAGACGTTGTCTTTATTGGCTCATGCACAAATTCACGCATCGAAGATCTACGAGAAGCTGCAGCAGTAGCTAAAGGATCAAAAGTTGCCGCCAATGTTCGCGCTCTTGTTGTTCCAGGTTCGCACCGCGTGAAGAAGCAGGCCGAAGAAGAAGGACTCGACAAGATTTTTATTGATGCTGGATTTGAATGGCGTGAACCAGGTTGTTCAATGTGCCTTGGTATGAATCCTGATCAGTTGAGCCCAGGACAGCGAAGCGCATCAACATCAAATAGAAACTTCGAAGGACGCCAAGGTCGAGGCGGTAGGACTCACCTTGTTTCTCCTGTCGTCGCAGCTGCAAGCGCCATCAAGGGACGTTTCGCTACCCCAGACGAGGTGGCGTAGTGAAAGCTGTTCACGTCATACAAGGCCGCGCAGTACCACTCGAGCGATCTGACGTCGACACCGACCAGATAATCCCATCAGACTGGCTAAAGCGTGTGGAGCGAACTGGGTTTGGTCGCGGACTTTTCAGTGAATGGCGCGACAGTCCAGAGTTCGTTCTTAATCAAGAGCAGTTCCAAGGGGCCACTGTGTTGCTGGCGGGACCACGCTTTGGAACTGGTTCATCACGCGAGCACGCTGTTTGGGCTCTCATGGACTACGGCTTTGAAGCAATTATTGCTCCATCATTTGGTGACATCTTTAGAAACAACTCTTCAAAGCAAGGTCTCGTAATCGTTGAGTTGCCTTCAGGCGACGTCGAAGAACTAAATATTTTGGTGAAGGGCAATCCAGCTCTGCAGCTAACAATTGATGTTGAGCGTCTAACAGTGGAAGTCGCCGAAACTGGATGGCAACGAACTTTCACGCTTGATCCAATGACACGCGAGCGACTACTGAATGGCTGGGATGACATTGGTCTCACCATGCTGCGCGAGAATGAAATCACTACATTCGAAAAGAAGTCTCACTCACCAACGCTGAACGGCATTTTTGACGCCAGCGGTCATACGCTTCGCTAAATTGCGACTGGGTGTTCTTTTGCCCACTGTTGTTGGCGTCGAAACGCTAAGTAGGCAATAAACAAACTAAGCAGGACCGCTATTAGGTTGACGACGAAGCCTGAAGTGTCGTGTTGCAACGCAAAATAAACACACCACAAACTGTTACAGGCACTCCCCCAAAGCCATGCTTGGACTGAAACACCCTGAACGTCTTTTTCACGAATGCACTCTGTGATTTGAGGTATCCGGTTAACTACCGACACCAGGCCAATTCCTAGAACTCCTATTTTCCAGCCCCAGATAAATGTTGGCAGCCAGCACGTCATAAAAAGCAAGACACCAGTTGCGAGAATGCGCTTTAGGTTCTTTCTCGGTTCCAGCTGGAGAACAACACCGATTTGAAGTGGCAAGGTGACAACGGCACCAATCCACACTTCGACACCATGAAGTGCAAGTCCGTAGGCAATCCAGTAGAAATTTATCCACGTAAAAATCGACCAGGTATCAATTGCAATCCCATTGGTACTTACTTTTATTGCTCTACGGAGTTGTTGGTATGTGGGGAGAATTCCTACAACTATCCCAGACCATCCAAATGCTGCAGCGACGGTCGATGTACTCACTGGATCGACACTAATACAGTCAAGATGAGTTTCTCTTAATTAGTGCTCGATGTTGCATGATCACGCTTCCACTGCCAGTGTCGCCAGGTAGTGAGGCCCACCACTATTGCGTTCATAACTACTGATGAAATGTTCACAATCACCGCGGTAGGACGATGTTGCGTTGCAAAATAAAAAGCCCAAAGACCATTTGAGGTAACGCTCCACACCCACGCAGCCGCCGACACACCTTCAACATCTTTTTCTTTAATGCAGCGAATAATTTGCGGGAAGCGATTTGTTGCCGCAACGAATCCCATGCCGAGAACGCCTACGGCCCAACCACCAAGCATGGTTGGCACGGCCCCAAAGACAAGCACGTACACACCTGTTTTCAAAAGTACGGTGCGATTCTCTCTAACTCCTAAGAGCGCCAGCAGTGAAAATTGCAAAGGGGCGGTGATTATGGTTCCAATTGATGAAGGTGCGTTATGCGTAGCGAAACCGTAGAGGATCCAAAAGACACTCATCCAGGCAAAGATCGACCACGTCCCTACTGAGATCCCATCAATTCCAACTGTCTTTGCTCGGTAGTACTGCGAGTAATTCATGGCAAAGCCAAGGAGGACACAGATCCAGCTAAGTATCGTGAAACCTTCGAAAATGCCCATGGTGAACGAGGCTACTTCGCTACGTCGTTGATTCAGTTACTTTGGTTTATTTTTTCAAACTGTCGGTGGCGTAACCATGCGAGATACAAAATAAAAACATTGGTTGTCCCTGAGCAAATTGTTGCCACACCAGCTGCAAGGTAGTCGCTACCCAGATAGTACGTAACCCACAAAACTGAGGCAATCACTGCGTTTAGCCAGTACGCCTCCGAAACACCAGTTGCGTCTCTGACTTTTATAAGTTTTATTAATTGCGGAGACCTATTAATCACCATGGCGAATGCGGTGCCATAAATTCCACCCGACCAGCCCCAAAGTAACGCTGGCAGCACACATGTCACAAAAATGAATACGGAGCTCTTCGCAACTGTTTTCCAGTCGTCCCAGAATTTCAGCCGCATGATGACATCAATTTGAAGCGGCAAAATAAGAAGTGAACCCATGATTGCTTGCCACGAGTGTGCAAAGCAGCCATAGAGAATCCAAAAAACTCCCATTTCGGTGAACATGATCCACGTGGCTAGCGAAATACCCTCAATGCTCACTCGACGAGCTCTTTGCTGCTGAGAATAAGCGCCAATCACGGCAAGGATAACTGCCGACCAGCCACAGAGAAAATAAATTGTCGTGGCCTTCACGTACGTAAGGCTACTTAGATACGGGGTTACCTACGACGATTAGCAGCAGAAATTACAGCTTCAAGTGAAGCGTCAAGAATTGAAGAACTCATTCCAACGCCCCACCATGTATTGCCTTCAGCATCTTCAGCTTCTACGTAAGCAACTGCTGAAGCTTCAGATCCGGAAGTGAGCGCGTGCTCGTGGTAGTCACGGACTTTGAAGTTGACATCAATCTCATCTCGAAGTCCAGACATGATTGCATCAATCGGACCATTGCCCTCACCCTTTACGGTGATGTGATTACCGTCTACGAGTACTTGCGCAAAAATTCGTGTGCTGTTCTTATCAGCAGTTACTTCACTAGAAATAAGTTGCAGCGTCGGGTTTTCAGGTAGATACGTTGTTGTAAAGACGTTCCAGATATCAGCAGGGGAAATTTCTTTGCCAGTCTTTTCCGTAACTTCTTGAACGCGCTTAGAGAATTCAACTTGCATTGCGCGTGGAAGATCAAGTCCGTGCTCTGAGTCAAGCAAGTACGCAACCCCACCCTTTCCAGACTGGCTATTGACACGGATGATTGCTTCATAGGTGCGACCAGTGTGCTTAGGGTCAATTGGAAGATACGGCACTTCCCAGAATTCATAGGAATCACCAATAGCGGCCATTCCCTTTTTGATTGCGTCTTGGTGTGATCCAGAGAATGCGGTGTAGACAAGTTCGCCAACGTAAGGGTGACGCATGTGTACGGGAAGGCGGTTCGCGTACTCAGCAACGTGACGAGCCTTGTCAATGTCTCTGATGTCGAGTTCAGGGTCAACGCCTTGTGAGAACAAGTTCAGTGCAAGGTTGACAATGTCAACGTTTCCAGTGCGTTCTCCATTACCAAACAGCGTTCCTTCGACTCGGTCGGCTCCTGCGAGCACACCAAGCTCTGCTGCAGCAACGCCAGTGCCACGGTCGTTGTGTGGGTGCAGCGAAAGAATCACGGACTCACGATTCTTCACATTACGTAGGAACCATTCAATGGAGTCGGCGTAGAGGTTTGGTGTGTACATCTCAACGGTTGCTGGCAAGTTAAGAATGATTGGATTTTCTGCAGTTGGCTTGATGACGTCAACTACCGCATTGCAAACCTCGAGTGCGTACTCAAGTTCAGTACCGGTGTAACTCTCTGGTGAGTATTCGTAACGGAACTGCGTAGTTGGAGAAGTCGCTTCAAGCGTCAAGCAGTACGCCGCGGCGTCTGTGGCAATTTTCTTGATGCCATCTTTATCGAGACCAAAAACAACTCGACGTTGCAACGTAGAGGTTGAGTTGTAGAAGTGAATAATTGCCTTCTTCGCACCCTTTACTGATTCGTAGGTGCGCTCAATAAGTTCTTCGCGACACTGTGT
The DNA here is from genome assembly GCA_037143535.1 of Acidimicrobiaceae bacterium. Classification (GTDB taxonomy): domain Bacteria; phylum Actinomycetota; class Acidimicrobiia; order Acidimicrobiales; family RAAP-2; genus RAAP-2. The sequence goes on from JBAWYN010000055.1 coordinate 5,544, forward strand.
CAACACTTGAATAGTGACGTCGTCTGGAATTAGATCGTTTTCAATGATGTGTCGCACAAAATCAAAGTCCGGCTGACTTGCTGATGGGAAACCAACTTCGATTTCTTTAAAGCCCATTGCCACGAGTTGGGCGAACATTGCGTTCTTTCGCTCAAGGTCCATTGGATCAATGAGTGCCTGGTTGCCGTCGCGTAAGTCAACGCTCGACCAAAGCGGAGCTTTAGTGAGGTGCTTACTTGGCCAGGTGCGGTCTGGAAGTTCTACTGGAATTGTGGCGCGGTACTTCTGCCACGCCATGGGAGATGGCTTCTGTGGGTTTTTCATAGTCACCATCCCTTCTCACGTAATTCCTATGGCAATTCTACCCCCTCCCCGAAATGGCCCCATTGCTGGGGCACTAACCTGACTATCCATGAAGGCGCTTCTCAAATTGTCATTTTTAGTTCTCCTCGGCTCAGCCGTTGCGGGAGTAGTCATGATTGTTAAGCGACCATCTGTAAATCGCCCAGTTTCCTATGACTCTTGGCCAGAAGTACCTCGCAAAACAGAGCAGTAACTCTAAAAAGGAGAACAAAATGGCAGAGATGCAATACCGCAGACTTGGACAATCAGGATTAAAGGTGAGTCTTCTCAGTTTTGGTAGCTGGGTGACTTTCGGAAAAAAGTCACAGCTCGAAACCGCGAAGGACGCCGCTGAATGTTTACAGGCAGCCAAAGACGCTGGAGTTAACTTCTTCGACAACGCTGAAGGTTACGAATCTGGTAACTCAGAAAAAGTAATGGGACAAGCATTCCGTGACCTCGGATGGAAGCGTAATGAATACGTAGTCTCATCAAAGTTCTTCTGGGGCATTGACCAAAAAGTTCCAAACATGGGTTACACCCTTAACCGCAAATACT
>JBAWYN010000056.1:0-6433 GCA_037143535.1 Acidimicrobiaceae bacterium
TCGAACACGATTGTTATGAACTTCGTTTCTCCAGTTGACCCAACATGGTTGCTTTACAACCCACTTTCAGAAGTAACGCCACTGCCACAGGCATGGGACATTATTCCTGCATCATGGGACCCAACCAAGCCATACACAACCTCAACACTCGCTAGCGCTAACGGTGGAAACATCGCCACGAAGACTGCTGGTTGCTGGTCAGGAAAATTTATTGGTGCTGGAACAGCTTCTGGTCCAACTTCAACATTCACTGACCCTTACGGTGAGCCAACAATCATTCCAGCTGCGAACATCGACATGGCTAAGACATGCACCGAAGTTCGTAACACAATGAACGCGCTTGGCTACGACCCAACACACATTGGCGACATGTCAACAACTGTTGGACAGGTCTTCAGCGTGATCAACGGACCTTGGAAGATCGACACATGGAACTATGCAACTGGTGCTTACACCGAAGTGCGTAACCCTCAGTACGGTGGACCACGCAACGCGAAGTCACCTACAAAGATCAACGTAATTCCTTGCCAGTCATCAACTGGTGACTGCCTTAACTTGCTCCTAAGTGGTCAAGTAGACATTGGTGGAGCACCAAGTTCAAGTGCTAACCCAATTACTAACTTGTCACAGGCACCAAAGGCAAAGATTTCAGGAATGGCGAGTGGCTACCACCTCGTGACTTCATACTCATGGTCAGTTGGATACGGTCCAATCAACCAGGACTCGAAGCGCACTGGTGCAGACAACGATCCAACACTTGGTGCCGGCGACAACACTCCACGTGGTGCACTTTTCGCTCAGAGTTACATCCGTGTGGCGCTGAATGACTCGTACCCAGGAGCAGCAATTATCAACGGTCCTTACCGTGGATACGGCTATCCAACACCTGGACCACTTCCTCCATACCCAGTAAGTAAGTACAGCTCACACCAGAAGGTCAGCCCATACAAGACCAGCAACATTGCTCCTGCAATGAAGGCTCACGGATGGGTTCTTGACAACAACGGTGTTTGGAGTTGCGCAACACCTTCGAAGTGTGGAGACGGCATCGCCGCTGGAGCCAAGTTCGTAGTCAAGGTTGACACCACAACACTCGGTGACACACAAGGTCAGGCAGCTATGACACTTTGGCAGGCTTCTGCTAAGGCGAACGGTATTGCTCTTGTAATCAACACTCAGTCATTCAACACGACTGTTGGTAACGACACCATTGGTACAACCAACTGGGACATGTACGAAGGATCAGGTTGGATTTACGCACCTGGATTCCTCCCAACTGGTGAGCCACTATGGCTCTCAGGTGCTGCATCTAACTCAGGTGACTTCTCAAATGCTGCAATCGACAAGGTGATCCTTGGAACAATCAATGGATCAGCAACTCTTGCTCAGTACGAAACAGCACTTCAGAAGGACCCACCAAACGTTTGGCAGAACTGGACTGTTGGTCTTATTGAAGTTAAGAACAACATCGGTGGCTACGTACCTCAGGCAACTGGATACGGACGCTCTGAACTTTGGTACAAGAAGTAACAAGTTGTAACTTCTAGCTAGTTCTAGAAACAAAAAACCCTCCGGAGCAATCCGGAGGGTTTTTTGCATTTAGTAGTAGAGTTGCAATGTGCTTTCGTACCTAACCAAACGCATCTATCAAGGGTTTTTCGTCCTACTAATCGTTGTGACCTTGACGTTTATTTTGGAACATTTTGTGCCCGGAGGACCCGCAGTGGTTGCCCTCGGAAACCGCGCTAATCCACGCACAATCAGACAGTTCAACATTGACAATGGTCTAGATAAATCACTTATTTATCAGTGGTGGCACTACCTCATGCAGATCGCTCAACTTCGTCTCGGGAACTCAATCACCCAAAGTGCACCTGTTTGGTATCTCATCAAGTCTGCCCTTGGCCACACATTGGTGCTTGTAAACGTTTCTCTCATCATTCAGTTCTTCTTGGCAATTCCACTTGGAATCTTCCAAGCTCAGCGTCGAAACACAAAAGTTGACTACTTCGCAACGCTAATTACTTTCATTCTTTATGCAACGCCAGTGTTCTTGATTGGTGAAACGTTGATTTCAGTTTTCGCAATCAAGCTACACATCTTCCCCGTAACGGTTGCTACTGACACTGGTGTGTTCTCGCTGTTCACTTCACCTCGCCAGTACATACTTCCGGTGCTCACACTTTCGCTCCTGGGTGTTGGAGGTCTCAGTAGATTCCAGCGCTCTTCAATGCTTGATACCTTGACCCAGGATTACATCAAGACTGCTCGTGCAAAAGGTCTCCCTGAGAAGCTTGTGATTCGTAAACATGCCCTCAGAAACTCAATGCTCCCAATCGTGACAATTATTGGACTCAGCCTTCCAGCAGTGGTTGGAGGAGCGCTCATTACGGAAACACTCTTCGACATTCCTGGAATGGGACTACTCACCCTTCGAGCTGCAACATCACAAGACATGCCAACGGTGGTTGGAACAACAATTATCGCGACCGTCGTTACTGTTCTCGGTTCAATTGTTGCTGACCTTCTCTACGCGGTTGCCGACCCTCGAATTCGTATCGGAAGCAAGGGGAACTAAGCAATGAGCGACGTTACTAACAACACCGATGTCATCCAGGACAAGGATGCGGGAGCTATTGGCGATGAAGGAAGTCTTCTTACACTGATTTGGAGAACCTTTCGTGAGAACAAACTCGCGGTAGCTTCACTTTTCGTACTTGGTTTCATGATTCTGTTCTCATTTGTTGGACCGTTCATCTACCGCACCAATCAAAGCGACCCTTTCGCAATCTCCTCCACGCTGATCAATGGTGGATCGCCATATAACTTCCCATGGTTCCACTCATTCTCAGCAATTCTTGGAACAGATCCGTCAGGATTCGATGTCATTGGACGTTTGATGCTTGGTGGGCGCACCGCACTAACTGTTGGCTTCTTGGCAGGTGTTATTTCAGTCTCTGTCGGCTCAATTTATGGTGCTGTTGCTGGTTATCGCGGAAAGATGCTCGACAGCTTCATGATGCGTTTCGTGGACGTTGGACTTTCAGTTCCTGGTCTGTTTTTGATCATCGTGATTGTTGTGCTCTTCGGTCAGTCAACCACGATCATCATCTTGACCCTGGGACTCACCGGATGGTTTGGATCTGCTCGACTTATTAGAGGCGAAACTCTCAGTCTTAAGTCGCGTGAGTTTGTCTCTGCAGTTAAGACAATGGGTGGAGGGTCTCGAAGAATCATCCTTCGTCACATCCTGCCAAACACTGTCGGAACGATGGTCGTAATTGCAACATTCTCAGTTGCCGACTCCATCCTCGCACTTGCGGGACTGGGATTCATTGGCCTCGGTATTCCACTTCCAAATACCGACTGGGGCTCAATGCTCAATAACGGAGTTCCGTTTGCTGCACAGGGCTATTGGTGGGAAATTGTTCCACCGGCAGTGTGCATTGTTCTCGTCGTGCTCTCACTTAATTACATTGGTGACGCACTTAGAGACGGATTCGAAGTCCGCCTTCAAAAGCGTTAATTAACGAAAACTCACTGGCTGGCGCAGTGGGAAGTGACACGCTGAGAAGTGGTTCGGTCCGAACTCTTGCATCGGCGGCTCTTCGTTAGTGCAAATGTCTGTTGCCATTGGGCAGCGAGTCCTAAATCTGCATCCTGATGGTGGGTCCACCGGCGATGGCAGTTCACCCTTGAGCAGCTTCGTAGAGCCTTCCTGTGCCTTCAGAGCATCCATAGGCTGTGGAACTGCATCGAGCAGTCCACGCGTGTAGTGGTGCACTGGGTTCATGTAAATGCTCTCGGACGGCCCAACTTCAACCAGCTTTCCAAGATACATAACACCAACTGTGTCCGCCATGTAGCGGATGACACCCAGGTCGTGGCTAATGATGAGAAGCGACAGGTCAAGTTCTGACTGAAGGTCTTTGATCAGGTTAAGAATTTGAGCCTGAATGGATACGTCGAGCGCACTCACAGGCTCGTCGGCAACTAACAATTTTGGATTGAGGGCAATGGCACGTGCCAGGCCGATTCGCTGGCGCTGACCACCAGAAAATTCGTGTGAGTAACGAAGCATCGCGTTCTTTGAAAGACCTACGAGGTCCAGCAACTTGATGACTTTCTCTTTACGTTCTTTGGCAGTTCCTTCGCCGTGAATAATGAAGGGCTCTTCGAGGATTGAGCCAACGGGTTGGCGAGGGTTGAGCGATGCATAAGGATCCTGGAACATCATTTGCACGTTCCTACGTGCAGCCAGTCTCTCTTTACCCTTAAGGCTTTCCAAAGCCTTACCTTCGAAATTCACCGAGCCGCTTGTTGGCGCCTCAAGTCCAGCAATCACCTTGGCGGTCGTAGTTTTACCGCAACCAGACTCTCCCACTAGACCAAAGGTTTCACCTGCGCGCAAGGAGAAAGAAACATCACTAATTGCGTTTACATTCTTTTTGCTGCGAGAAAAAAGACCTGAGGAGCGAAGTGGGTACAACTTGACCAAGTTCTTAACTTCGAGAAGTGTCGCCGATGATTCATCATTGAATGATGTTTCTATAAGGCGTTGCTGAACTTTGATGCCGAGTCCCTTGACTGGATTAAAGCAAGCAAACTCGTGCAGCCCGTCTTGGCTAAGTGGTGGCTCACTCTGACGACAGGCATCTGTTGCGAATGTGCAGCGTGGAGCAAAACGACATCCCACTAGTTCCTTGGAAAGGTCAGGTGGGAGTCCTGAAATTGAAAGAAGGCGACGCTTCTCAGTAGAGCTGATGTCAGGTACGGAGCTAAGGAGTGCCTGGGTATAGGGGTGGCGCATCTCGGCGAAGAGATCGCGAGTTGCTGCAAGCTCTGCCTTTTTACCGGCGTACATAACAACAACACGGTCAGTGCGACCAGCAATCACACCCATGTCGTGCGTGATGAGAAGAACTGCCATCTTTAGATCGCGTCGAAGTCGGTCGATAAGGTTCAAGATTTGAGCCTGGATTGTTACGTCAAGCGCGGTAGTTGGTTCATCAGCAATGAGCAGTTTCGGTTCACACACGAGTGCCATGGCAATCATCACGCGCTGGCGAAGTCCACCAGATAGTTCGTGTGGGTACTGATCAAGACGTTCTTCTGGCTGTGGCATTTCGACCATGCGAAGCACTTCAATCGCCCTTTGGCGACCCTCTTCTTCACTGCACCCACGGTGCCAGATGAAGCCTTCAGCGATTTGGCGACCAATTGTCATAGTCGGGTTTAGAGCGGTCATTGGGTCTTGAGGGATCATGGCTACCTGGTTGCCACGGACCTTTTGCATCTGCGATTCGTCAAACCCGGCAATGTCTTGTCCGAGGAGCTCAATTGAGCCACCAACTACGTGTCCGGTGCCAGGGAGCAGTCCCATGACTGACATTCCAATGGTGGTTTTACCGCAGCCAGACTCTCCTACGAGCCCTACGCATTCACCTTCACCAATAGTGAAGCTCACACCATCAACGGCAACAACGTTGCCGGTTCTCATGTGAAATTCGGTCTTTAAGTCTTTAACAGATAGGACATTGGTCACCTGACAAGTGTAATGCGAATCTTGTGTCACTCCTCAGACTTTTGCCTTTGAAACAAAGAGGTGGGGGGCTATTTTTTACCTTGAAACTCAGGCAAATTCCATGACCTTCGGTGATACACAGTTGCACCAAATTCGCTCAACGCTCTTAAGTGTCCCGCAGCACCGTAGCCCTTGTTCCCAGCCCATCCGTAGGCAGGAAATTCTTCACTTAGCTCAGTCATGAACGCATCTCGTGAAACTTTGGCGAGCACCGATGCGCCGGCAATCGTTGCGCTCTTTTGATCACCCTTAACAATTGTGGTGTGAGGAATTTTTGAATAGCGCAGTTCAGGTGGCGGAGAGCTTCCAAATTTCACGTCAGCCGGAGCGTCGAGCAAGTTAAATGAACCATCGATGAGCGCATGGGTTGGCATCACGTCAAGGCCCTGCACCGCTCTGGTTGCAGCAACAGCAAGCGCCAGGCGAAGTCCCCACTCATCTATTTCTTCTGAGCTAACTGAACCAAGCGACCACGCACTCGCCCACTGCTTTATTGGTTCTTGCAGCCCCTCACGGCGACTTGCTGTGAGCAGTTTTGAGTCTGTTAGTGCAGTCGGTGGATCGGTTATTTCTGTAAGCACTACAGCGCCCACAGTCAAAGGACCAGCGAGTGCTCCTCTGCCAACTTCGTCGAGGCCAACGACAATTTCTCCTCGCGCAATAAGCGGCCTTTCAAAGGCAAGTAGATCGTTCGTTTCAAGAGTCATAGGTATCTGGGTACGTAGAGAGTGTCTAGCATTAATCAATGACCTACGACGCGTTCTTGGTGCCTCTAAAGCAGTTTGACCTGGCTAAGGACCGACTGCGTAAAGACACGTCACTCGACGTAAGCAAACTCGCCGAAGAACT
>JBAWYN010000057.1:0-6150 GCA_037143535.1 Acidimicrobiaceae bacterium
GCAATAACTTTGGTGGCTCCAGCATTGTTTACGAGAACATCGAGTCTTCCGTAGCGCTCGAGCACCATGGCAATCATTCGTTCGCAGTCTGCGTCATTGGAGATGTCGCCTTGGATGTAAAACGAACCTGGCGTCTTTTGACTCAGTGCTTCACCTTCAGCGACACTTCTCACTGAGTTAAAAATTACGTGGTCACCTAGCGCAGCGAATCGAAGTGCAGTTTCTTCACCAATCCCGCTCGTAGATCCAGTGACAAGTACAACGCGACTCATTATGAGGTCCTCGCAATTCTGTAGGAACCAGTCCAGCGCTGACCTGGTTCAAGGATGATCAAATCTTTACCACTCCTAAGCGCATCAGGCGGGCACGTCATTGGCTCAATGGCAACTGACGTACGGCGCCTTCCAACGGGCAAGCTGTCACCCGTGAAGACCTGTAGGTAGGGAAAGTTGCGGTCCATTGAAACGTCAATGTTTGATCCCTTGGAGTCCTTCAGCGAGACAGTGCACATTCCAGTGTCATCACGATTGAGCTCAGCGTACGTAACGTCAAGGTTGTGCCCATTCACTGACTTTGTAGTTCGAAAGTCGTAGTTATTTCCCGCCACCGGCAAAATTTCGCCCGTAGGAAGTTTGCGATCATTCACTGCAACGTACGCATTAGCTGGAACTGTTAACTCTGCACCCTCGATTGTTGGCGTTGTCACCGCGAAGTATGGGTGGTAACCGAGGCCGAACGGAATTGGAACCTCATCAAGGTTTTGCACTGTTGCAGTTGTGGTGAGGCCTTTAGGTCCTAAGTGATAGTCGAGTGTCAACTTCGAGATAAATGGATAGTCCGGAAGTGGGTGGAGAACGAGTGACATGACGCAACGATTTTGATTCGCTACTTCAATGTCGAATGGACGCCAACGAGCCAGTCCGTGATTGGCAGTGGCGTGCACAACATCATCAATTTTGGCCGATCCAGTACGACCTGAAAAAGTCCACTCGCCGTCGCCAATGCGGTTGGGCCATGGGTAAAGAACCTGGTTTCTAGCGAAGTCCGGGATGTCTTCAGCGGCGAAACCTTCAACTACTGGAACCCCGCCTTTTACATACACGCGAAGGGTGGCACCGACTTCGGTGATAATTGCGCGCTGATCGCCATGGGCAATCGCGATCTGTTCTCCTGATGGAAGCATTAGCTATTTTTCCTTCTATTCACTGACATGTAACTTACGACAGTTAGCCTTAGAAATATGCGAATACTGATAACTAATGATGATGGAATTAATGCCCCTGGAATAGCGGCCCTAACCCGGGCAACTTCAAGGTGGATTGAGCGGTGCCCAGAAGGCGAAATTCGCGAAGCAATTATCGTTGCCCCAAACCGGAACTACTCAGGTATGTCTTCAGCCGTTGGCGACGTTTTCGACAAACCTTCAGTGAAGTACAAGAAGCAAATGATCGAAGGAGCAGACAACATTCAGGGCTACGCCCTCGATGCTCCCCCAGCCCTTTGCGCCATTCTTGGAGCGATCGGAAGTTTCAATTTTCAACCTGACCTCATTCTCTCTGGCATCAATGCGGGTGCCAACGTCGGAAGAAGCGTTCTGCATTCGGGAACCGTTGGAGCAATCCTCACAGGAGCTCAGCTCGGACTATCGGGACTTGCTGTTTCAACAAACTGGGGCGAGGGCGTTTCCTACGAGCCAGCTGCAGACATCGCAATAGAGGTTCTCGAAGTAATGCTCCAAGCGCCGCAGCGAACTCTCATGAATCTCAATGTTCCTAACCTCCCGAGAAATGAAATCAAGGGTGTGAAGCGAGGACGAATTTCTACAGCGGGAATTGTGAAGTCGGCAAAATCTGGAACTGGCGGACCACTCGATGACGAAGGTGAGCTCACGCTTCGCCTTGGTGCCGCAACCCCAGAACTTGGTGACGTAAGTGATGAAGAAGCTGATGAGGATGGTGCATTGATTGCCGCAGGCTATGCCTCACTCACACCGCTTCGTGGGCCTCACGAAGAAACAGACATGGGACTCAGTGATCTGATGCACATGTCGCTCAGCGTTATTGAGCGACACTTGAAGGAAACCAACTAGTCCGACACTGGGCGACGTCGGTTCTCTTTGACTCGACTTCTAGCTTTCTTTTCATCAACTCGACGAACTTTAGAACTCTTGGTGGGCTTTGTTGCTCTACGAGGAGCTTGGCGCGCAAGGCCAGTTGCGATCTTTAATGCCAATTGTTCAAGAGCTGCCGACTTGTTCTGTGCCTGCGAGCGGTAACGGCTCGCACTAGAGCGAACGACGGTGCCAACTTTTTCAATTAGCAAGGCACGCTCGGTTTCACTCAGCGCTTCTGATGTATTGACGTGGAAAGAAACGACGACGCGAGTGAGCGACCTATTTGCGTGCTGTCCTCCAGGTCCACCTGAAGTTGTGACGCGAAGTTCAATTTCGCTGAACGGTATTGTGAGTCTGGAGCGAATAAACAGCGAGCCGTCGGCGTTTACGCGCGGCCCCGACATGTCTATTTGCCTTCGGGAAAACGAACCATCGCGAGTTGACTACCCAGCGCCACAAGTTCGCCTCTTTCGTCAAACATTTCACAGCGCTCGTCCACCAGACCGTCGGCAATAACAACACACCACTGACGAGCTCGTAGCCACTCTCCTACTGGCACGCGTCGGACGTATGAGCTGAGTTGCAATGTTGGCACCCATCCAGAAGAGCCAATCGCGAATGTTGCTGGTGGCATGGCGTCTGTTGCGAACAACAGACTGTGCGGTGACCATAATGCATCGTCATCGTCAAGTCGCAGCCACATCTTTAGCTCGGCTCTGTCAGAGATCTCACCATCGCGCCACCCAGAGCTTGCTGGGTCAAAACGTTGATCAACAACCTTTGCAATGTTGATTTCATCTCCACCAGTAGAACGACGGCAATCTTCGAGTGGGGCAATGTCAAACATGGGTGTGTCGGCATATCTGAGATCAGACTCTGCGCCAAGGGTTCCGAGCGTCGCGATTGATTCGTTCGTGATAACGCCTTCTTGAAGGAGGGTTATGTGGACAAATGAAACACCGCGCCCAACTTTTCTGACGTCAGTGTGAAGTTCTGCTGGACCGGTACGCGGAGCGCCAATGTAATTAGTCGTAAGAGCAGTCACGTGTTGATGAGCTGAGCCCTGCGCGCTGGCAGCAGCAAGTGCCGCGCTACCTAGAACGGTCTGCAAGTACCCACCATTTGGTCGTCCATCGGTGATTGTGTAGTAATCGGATAAAACGGCGCTAAACCTGCCATCTCCGAGCGGTTCAACTGCACAGGCATCACGTAGGGGTCTGATCGTATTCATCTGACAACCTTACGACAGCGCACGGTCATGGCTGTAGATTAGAACCCTAGGAAGAAGGAAAAATGCCGACGATTCAGCACTTTATTAATGGAAAACGAGTTGATGGAACTGGCGATATTCCAGTCTTCAATCCCGCAACTGGCGAGCAATCAGGCAGCGCCCCTATTGCTGATGCCAAATTACTTGACGACGTTGTTGCCCAGGCTCAACAGACCGCAGCCACATGGCGCAATTCTTCGCTCTCAGTTCGTACAAACATCCTGTTCACCTTCCGTGCATTGCTTGTAAAGCACACTGACGAACTCGCCGAGATCATCACCGCCGAGCATGGAAAAACCATTGCTGACGCCAAGGGCGAGATCGCTCGTGGACTAGAAAACGTGGAATACGCCTGTGGCCTCGCTGAGCACATGAAGGGCGGCTTTTCCAGCCAGGTCGCAGACGGCGTCGACGTCCACTCTGTTCGCGAAGCAGTTGGTGTAGTTGCTGCAATCACACCGTTCAACTTTCCAATCATGGTGCCACTGTGGATGACTGCTAATGCACTCGCCACAGGCAACGTGGTTATCTTGAAGCCTTCTGAACGAGACCCGTCGGTTTCAGTTCGACTCGCCGAGCTTCTGAAAGAAGCTGGGCTCCCGGACGGAGTATTTAATGTGCTCCACGGAAATGCAGACCTCGTGAACGGAATTCTTACTCACCCGGGAATTGATGCAATCAGTTTCGTGGGATCAACTCCAGTTGCAAAACACGTCTACGAAACTGGAACCAAGAATGGAAAGCGCGTTCAGGCACTTGGTGGCGCTAAGAACCACATGGTGGTTCTTCCTGATGCTGACCTCGACATTGCTGCAGATGCCGCCATTAACGCAGGCTTTGGTTCTGCTGGTGAGCGTTGCATGGCAATCTCAGTGGTTGTTGCTGTGGGTGACGTTGCAGAGCCTCTTATTGCGAAGATCACCGAGCGCATGGACAAGCTCACCGTTGGACCTGGCAATGATCCAAAGTCTGACTTTGGTCCAGTGATCACGAAAGAACACCGTGACCGCATTGTTAGCTACGTCGTAAATGCACCAGCAGACGGTGTGCAGGTTGTTCGCGACGGAACAGCAATGGCAAGTGAGAAGGGCTTCTATGTAGGCCCATGTCTTCTTGACGGCGTGAAGCCTGGAATGAAGTCGTACGACGACGAAATCTTCGGACCAGTTCTTGGTGTTGCACGTGTCGCATCGTACGCAGACGCAGTTGGCATGATTAACGCGAACCCATTCGGAAACGGAACTGCAATCTTCACTCGTGATGGAAATGCTGCTCGCCTCTTCAGTCGAGAAGTCACAGTGGGAATGATTGGAATCAATGTTCCAATTCCAGTTCCAATTGCCAGCTATTCATTCGGTGGATGGAAGAATTCACTGTTCGGCCACTCACACATCTATGGCCCAGAAGGATTCACCTTTTACACCCGCGCAAAGGTAATCACCACACGCTGGCCACAACCATCTGAATCTCAAATTGACCTCGGCTTCCCGAGAACTCGTTAGGAAATCGTGAGCAAACAACACACCAGCGTCCGTTCATACGGCGTGCTGATTCATGAAGGCAATGTTGCACTCGTTAGATCAAGTAACCCCAAGCACCAACCACCTCTTTGGTGGCTTCCTGGTGGAGGCATTGACTTCGGTGAATCTCCTGAGGACACCCTTCTCCGTGAATTTGTCGAGGAAACTGGACTTGAGGTCAAGAATCCGAAGCTCATTGGCACAACCAGTGATCTTCGCCGCAGAGATAACGGCGACAAGCTTCACACCGTAAGGATCCTCTTCACTGTTGAACTAGCTGGTGGAGAGCTTCGCCACGAAGTTCACGGCACCACCGATCACGCTGGATGGTTCTCGCTTAGTGAGATCAGCGAAATGAACCTCGCTGATTATGCAAGAGATGCGATTGAACTTGCGAAGGGCTAAGAGCGTTCTGCTCGGACCACGTGAGGATGTCTTTGCTGGTAAAGATGCTGTAAATCAGGGTCGTGAAAGAAACCTTAAAAGTGCGTTGCACAAATTTGACGTAGTTGATGTTCGAAGTTTTGGAAAAAATGTTGAGTTCATGCGAGCATGATTAAGTCCTAGTGTTTTGATATGAAATACGCAATCGTGGTCACACTCATTTCCAGTTGGTACTTAGCAGGACTTTCAGTCACGGTTGCGCTGAATGTGTACCCATCGTTTGAGTTTTTTGATGGCGAGAAGTGGCAACGATCCCACGAGCATCATTCGAATCGAATTAGCTGGGCAGTCGGCCCTGCATGGATTGTTCAAGCGGCTGGACTGGCAATCTGGTTATTTTCAAGCCCGCAATCAACCTTGGCCATCTGGACTGCGAGTGCACTCTTTGCCCTAGGTGCTGTGGGGCTAACAATTTTCAGTGCAGTTCCAATCCACCAGAAACTCTCTCAGGGCTTTAATGCAGATCTACTGAGAAAGCTTCGTTTCACACACGTGCTGCGAACAATTTCATGGTTGCTTGGCGCACTCTGCACGACTCTGGCACTTCTTCAAGTGCTTTAGACCTGCGACTACTGCGCAAATGCGTCCGCTGGCAAGTCTTTTTCACCGCTTGAAATAGCGCTCAGAATCCTGTTGGCTACAAATGATGGCTCAAGACCTTGAGGCATCTTTGGAGCTGAGCCAAATAGTGCTCTGGTAACTAATCCAGTTTCTGTGTGCGGGGCACGAATGTCCAGCACGTTGATCTTCTTAGTCCTAAATTCACGAGCCGCTACTGCCATTGCGCTGTGAGCTGCGCTCTT
>JBAWYN010000058.1:0-6029 GCA_037143535.1 Acidimicrobiaceae bacterium
AAGACGTTCCAAAGACGCTTGTCTACGAGCTGTGTCGTTACCGAAATGAAAAAGCAGTGCAAGACGGTGACCCAGAGCCAATTCCCGTCACGGTGCTCACCAAAGCTCCATCTGCAGAACTACGACCAGATCAGCGTGATGATCAATCACTACCGGCGTACGAAGAACTCGATCCACTTCTAGAGCTCTACGTGGAAGAAGACGTAACCGCAGAGCAACTCATCGCTCGTGGACACGACGAAGCACTGGTGCTTCGCATCACTCGTCTTGTTGACTTGAGTGAGTACAAGCGTCGTCAGATGCCACCGGGTGTTCGAATTTCGAAGAAGGCCTTTGGTCGAGACCGTCGCATGCCAATTACCAATGCCTTTCGCCCGGAGAAAATGTAGTTTTTGGCCCAGTTGGCCAGAACTGTTTGTTTTCAAGGCTTTTCCCGCTAAGTTACCTACCGCCGTATAACTAGTAGTACGGAATTCACCGCAAAGCAGTAGGGGGGCATTATGGCTAAGGATCGCGTAGATAGAGATGACGAAGACCTTGTACGTCTCTACCTCTCGGACATTGGTCAGTACACCCTTCTAACGAAGGACGACGAAGTATTCCTCGCTCAGACTATTGAAGAAGGTCGCGAAGCGAAGGCTCAGATTGAAGCCGCCGAGAACGACAAGAAAATCAAGATCACTCCAAGCAACAAGCTCGCACTGAAGCGTGCAGTGCACCGTGGAGAAACTGCAGAACGTGACTTCGTACAGTCAAACCTTCGACTCGTTGTTTCTATTGCGAAGAAGTACCAGGCATCTGGTCTTCCACTTCTTGACCTGATTCAAGAAGGAAACCTTGGCCTAATGCACGCCGTTGAGAAGTTCGACTGGCGCAAGGGATTCAAATTCTCAACTTACGCAACGTGGTGGATTCGCCAGGCAATTACTCGCGGTATTGCAAATACTGGTCGCACTATTCGTCTACCTGTTCACGCTGGTGACACACTCGCACGTGTTCAAAAGGCACAGTCACGCCTCGAACTTAAGTTCGGTCGTCCACCAACCATCAAGGAACTTTGTGATGAGTGTGAAATGCCTGAAGACAAGTTGATCGAGGCACTTCGTTTCCGTTCAGAACCAATTTCACTTTCAGAACCACTTCGCGAAGATGGCGACGCTGAACTAGGTGACGTTGTTGAAGACCGCTCGGCCGAGTCTCCATTCGATGTTGCTGCAGTGAAGATGATGCCAGCAGCGATTGAGAAGTTGTTGATGCCACTCGACGAGCGTGAACAGAAGATTCTTCGCATGCGTTTCGGGCTTGATGGCGCTGGAGAAATCCGTACCCTTGAAGATGTGGGCGCTGAAATGAACTTGACGCGTGAGCGCATTCGCCAAATCGAAGCTCGCGCCATGAGTAAGTTGCGCCACCCGTCATCAGACACCGGTGCTCGCGACCTTCTTACGCTCTAGCGCTTTCTCATCTTTCGTCGCCCAACAAGGGCGAATCCACCAAGAACAATTGCACTCACAAAGAATGGTGTGTGTGACTTGTGACGGTCATGCGCACGAACCGGGTGCGAGAAGCTGAGAATAGGCCATTCTTTTTCATGCGCAGTCTTAGCGAGCTCTTTATCTGGGTTTACCGCAAAGGCGTGACCTACAACTTCGAGCATTGGGATGTCTGTTGCCGAATCTGAATATGAGAATGATTCCAAAAGGTCGATGCCGCGCTTTTCTGCGAGTTCACGGATGGCCACCGCTTTATTTTCGCCCTGGGCAAAGAACTCCATCTCACCGGTGAACTTTCCCTGCGCATCAATCTTTGCTTTGGATGCAATTGCTCCGGTAATTCCAAGGAGTTCTGCGAAAGGTTCAACAATTTCGGCTGGCGACATGCTCACCAGCCAAACTTCGTCGCCTTGGCCTAAGTGATGATCAATGAGTTCCAGCGCTTCTGCGTAAATCAGTGGCTCAATAAGCTCGGTAATCGTTTCTGCAACGAGCTCACGAATTTCATTCGCGTCCCAGCCCTTAGTGACCTTTAGAACAGATTCTCGAATCTTGGTTAGCTTCTCTTCATCAGCACCAAATCGCAAGAAGAGCATCTGACTGATAACGCCCCACGCGAGCGTTCTGCGTCGAAGCATTCCACGAGCGTGAAACTCGGGGCCGAGTGCGACCAGAGATGACTTGGCAATAACTGTCTTATCGAGATCGAAGAAAGCAGCGCGCACGTCTCTAATGCTAGGCCTCTTTGGCCAAGTTACCGAGGGGTACTAAAAAGAATTAACCAATGAAGGCGGCTGAACACTCGCTCGTGGCGCCTTCTTGTGCCATCAAAATTACGTGGTCGTGTTCCAAGAAGCGCATAGTTGGTGTTGGAATAATTGCCTGGCCACTTCGAACAACTCCAACAACTTGCACTAAGCCATCGAGACGCAGTTCATCAAGAGTGCTGTTATTAACTATCGCTGGCGCAGTAGATGCGAGTGTTACTTCGATGAGTTGCATCTTGCCGCTGGCGAGAGACATCAAGTTGATGATTGATCCAACTTCTACGGCTTCATCAACTAGAGAAGTGATTAGAGCAGGTGTTGAAACAGATACATCAACACCCCATGACTCATTAAAGAGCCAGGTGTTTCGTGCATTGTTAATGCGAGCAATAACGCGAGGAACAGCGAATTCCTGTTTCGCGAGCCAGCTAACAACCAAGTTGTCTTCGTCGTCTCCGGTTGCTGCGATCACTACGTCAACTGATCGAAGCCCAATTGCCGAAAGGCTTGCGTATTCGCAGGCGTCAGCCGCAACGACATTGATGCCTGGGTGCTGCTGCTTGATCTTTTCAGCGACAGGGTTTGACTGTTCCATCAACGTCACGTCGTGGTGACGGTCAATAAGGTCAAGTGAAATGGCAATACCAACTGAACCGCCACCGGCAATTACAACCTTCATGACTGTCCTCCTTCAAGAACAGCTTTAAGTTTTGCGAGTCCGCTAGTTGTCACCATGCACTGAATGATGTCATCTTCTTGTGAGAAGAGCTCATCAACGTCAAGACGACCTGAGCCGCTTCGAACAACTCCAACAACCTTTATGTCATTTTCGTCATGGAAGGACTTGATTGGCTTTCCAGCTAAGTGGTCGGGTACGACGCGCTCAACCAAGTGAAGTGTGTCGGTGCCATCACTCCACTCAATTGCATCATCGGAAGGAATAATCCAGCGCTTTACCTGCTTGGTCGTCCATAGTGAAGTAGCAACTGTTGGAATACCGAGTTTCATGTAAATGCCGGCGCGCTGCGGATCATAAATTCGTGCAACAACATTTTTGATTTGATAATTGTCACGTGCGATTCGAGCACAAAGAATGTTTGAGTTGTCACCGCTGGTAACTGCAGCGAGCGCGTCAGCGTGACTGGCGTCGGCTTGGAGCAAGACTTCTCGGTCAAAGCCTGAGCCAACCAGTGTTTTGCCACTAAATCGCGTTAGGCGACGAAATGAATCACGGTTTTTGTCAATAACGACAACCGAGTGACCTTCTTCAGACAACTGCATTGCGAGTTCTGATCCGACTCGGCCGCAGCCAACGACAACGATGTGCATTACGCCAGTTGACCACACTTTCGTCATAAAACGCAAGTATTGACGCTAAATGCATCGAGTTGGTTTAGTGTTGTCTACGTGTCAGAAGCCGATAAGCAGATCTCAAGCAACACCAAGGTGCTTACATCGCACGCAAATATCGACACCGTTTATCCAGAAACTCGCGGGTACCGCTTAAAGCGCGCATTTTTAGGAAAACCATTTGTTTCTGAACAATTAGCGGGTGAGCGAATTAACAAGCCAGTAGCACTTGGTGTACTTGCACCGGACTGCATTTCATCTTCTGCGTACGGTGCAGAACAAATTTTGACGCAACTGACCCCATTTATAGGTCTTGCGGCATTCTCGCTTCTAGTACCAATCATGTTCGTAATTCTTGGTGTTTTGCTTCTAGTGACGTTGTCGTATCTCGATGTAATTGGTTATTACAACATCACTGGCGGTTCGTACATTGTTGTTCGAGAGAACTTCGGCCCGAAGACTGCATCAGTAACAGCTGTTGCACTTTTAATTGACTACATCGTTACGGTTGCAGTGCAATGCAGTGCGGGAACAGCAGCCTTGACCAGTGCAGTGCCATCACTAGTCCCGTACACCGTAGTAATCACCGTCGGAATAGTCGTATTGCTCATCTATGGAAATCTGAGAGGCATTAAGGAAGCAGGAAGTTTCTTCGCGTTCCCAACATATTTCTTTATCACGATGATGACAGGAACAATCGTTATCGGAGTCACCAAGTACTTCTCAGGATCACTGCACCACTTAGCTCAGCCAGCAACAAATCTTCTTGTTGATGGCCGCTTGGGTACCGGTGGACACGGCTTCTTGATGGGCGTTGCGTTCTTGACGTTGCTTCGCGCATATGCAAATGGTGGGTCATCGCTCACGGGACTTGAAGCGATCTCTGATGGTGTTTCAAGTTTCAAGAAACCAGAAGCCCGTAACGCACGAATCGTCATGGTGGTCATGGCGTGCACTTTGGCGTTCTTGCTCGTGGGCACAACTTTTCTCGCTAAGTGGACTCACGCACTTCCTTACGCTGCCGGCTCACCAACAGTTGTGAGTCAAGAAGTTCTTGCGGTCTTTGGCTCACATGGCTTCGGCCACATCATCTTCTATCTTGTGCAACTCGCAACAATGTTGATTCTCTATACCGGTGGAAATACAAGCTTCAATGGCTTTCCGTATCTCTGTAACTTCGTAGCGAACGACCAGTTCTTGCCGCGTCAACTCACCAAACGTGGTCACCGCTTAGCGTTCTCTAACGGAATTTTGGTGCTTGGTTCAATGGCCCTAGTACTTGTTTTGGTATTCCAGGCTCGAGTCAATGGTCTTATTGCGCTGTACGCAATTGGCGTGTTCACCGCATTCACTATGGCTGGCGCTGGAATGGCGAAGAAGCACTTGAACGAACGGGGCGTGCACTGGAAGCGTGGATTCACAATCAATGCACTTTCGTGTTTGGTGACGCTCATCATTGCTCTTGTTTTCGCAGTCGTTAAGTTTTCTGAAGGTGCATGGATTGTTGTAGTCGCTGGACCAATCATGGTCCTTGGACTGCTGCAGATGAATAAGTCATACAAAAAAGAGAATGCTGTCTTTGAGGCATCTCGTTCAGGCGGTTCAGCTGTTGCGAAATTTAAGTTGCACAGAGTTGTTGTCTTTGTCGATAGTTACGACATTGCGACTGAGCGTGCACTGCAATACTGCGCAACATTGAATCCATATTCAATTCGTGCGGTGCACTTTGACATTGACCCGCTTGTAACAAAGCGACTTGAAGAAGCATGGGGATCTGAGAATTCTGCATCTGCATCAATCAACCTAGAAGTGTTTGACTGTGAAGACCGTCGTGTTGACCGTGCCGCACTCGAACTAGTGGCTGACGTCGTTCGCGACCCAGATGTTTTTTGCATGGTGATCTTGCCACGCAGAGGATTCTCATCAAGGCTGCAGCGTTTGCTACACGACCGCACCGCAGACACGATTGCTGATGCCGTAATGCACATTCCACGCTCCGCCGCAACAATTATTCCTTATCGCATGGGCGACGCTCGCTTCACGGAAAACAAAACTGTCGAAGCACCAATGAGTGATGAAGTTAAGCGCGGCGGTGTCAGAGAAGACGCACACCTCGAAGCTGACGTGAAGCTTGCTGAGCGTTCTGTTGGCGCAGATCCAATTGGTGGTCTTAAAGACCGTGAGCTCGTTGAGATCGCAGGAAGAGTTCGCGCTATGGCGATTTCTAACGAGAGTGGCGGAAACGAACTTCGATGCACGATTGCTGACAACACCGGGTCAGTGACACTTGTCTTTCAAGGAAGAAGTGAAGTCCCAGGCATTGAACGTGGAACACGTTTGTTAGTTCGAGGTACCGTCTCCTCACTTCGACGTGAAGCAGTCATATTGAACCCTCAGTACGAAATTGTTGCCACTCCAG
>JBAWYN010000059.1:0-5969 GCA_037143535.1 Acidimicrobiaceae bacterium
GGCTCCATTGAGCTGTTCTCAGGCTTAAGTACTGTTCTTGAACCCTGTGGGAAGTAACGCTTGACGGTTGCTTCGTCTCCTGGGATACCTGCAACAACAATTTCACCCTTGTTAGCCGTCTGTTGACGCTGAACAACTATGAAGTCACCTGGAAGAATCCCAGCGTCGATCATTGATTCACCACGTACCTGCAGGACAAAGCTGTCTCCACGTCCAGCGAATTGTTCTGGAATCGACATGAGTTCGTGAGTATTTTCAGCGGCGAGTACTCCAGTACCAGCAGCTACGTCACCTACAAATGGAATATGACGAATGTGCTGGTCGGGCATTGGGTTCTCAGCATCAAGTCGAACAATCAAAGTTCGAGGCTGCTGGGGATTGCTTACGAGGAACCCACCTTCTTTTAGGACATTGATGTGGGTGTGGACTGTGGCGGGGGCCAAGCTAACGTGTGTGCCAATTTCGCGGATAGTTGGTGGAAAGTTGCGTTCACGCTGACAGGTAGCGATGAATTCGAGTATTTGTCTACGAACTGGGGTTAATACTTCAGCCATTGGGTCCTCCTAGGACGAACAGATGTTCGTAGGTTATCGTAGATTCAGCCATAAATCAAACACCTGTTCGTATTTTCTGATTTTTCCTGTGAATACGTTGTGATGTACAGTTCCTCAAGGTCAGATTGACCAGGAATTCATGCCAGTAACCACAGATCGATATATGTTCCGTGTTGAACGCGAGTTCTAAATGAAAGTTAGGGGAACGAACAATGAAGATTCGTTTGAATAAGTCTGTTGCAGCGTTGGCAACTGGTGCACTTTTGCTTGTTGGGGTACCGGTAGTCGGTCTTTCATCAGTATCTAGCGCAGCAGCTAAGCCAGTGTATGTAATTGGATATCAAGGACCATTGACTGGATCTGCCGCTCAATACGGACTAAACGAGCTTGGTGGACTAAACCTTGCGATTAACAATGCGAACGCAACTGGAAAGCTTCCGTTTACTTTGAAAGTTAAGTCATACGACGACCAGGGTGACCCAACATTGGCACCAGCACAAGCTCAAGCTGAAGTTGCAATTCCAAACCTTGTTGCAGTTGTGGGAGCAGCATTCTCTGGTGCAACACACGCTTCTATGCCGTACTGGTACAACTCACACATCGCTGCAATTACTCCATCAGCTACTGCTGTGACAATTGCAACTGGTAAGAATAACTTCTTCCGCATGGTTTTCGGTGACGACGTTCAGGGAACTACCGATGCAAACTTCCTCGTAAAGACTAAGGGTGCAAAGACAGTTACTGTAATTAGTGACGGTTCATTCTACGGTGCAGGTATTGCTGGTGTTGTTTCTGGTGCTGCAAAGGCTGCAGGTGCAACTGTAACTTCAGACGCACTTCCACAGACTTCAAGCTGCTCCGGTGGCGTTGCATCTGTAAGTGAGTTCGCTGCTGAAGCTACGAAGATCAAGACATCTAAGCCAGACGCCGTTTTCTATGGTGGCTATGCATGTGACTTTGCAAACCTTCTTCCTGCACTTAAGAGTGCTGGTTACAAGGGAACTGTAATGTCAGGTGACGGATCGTACGACGCTGTTTTGCTAAAGACAACCACTCCTAAGAGCGCTGCTCTTGGCGCTTACTTGAGCGCAGCAAACTGTGGTTCAACAGGTAACTTGACTGGCACACTTGCTAAGCAATACAAGAAGTTGACTGGCATTGAGCCAGCTGCTGCACTGTACGACGCTCAGGCATATGACGCTGGAAACATCCTTGTAGCTGCTCTCCAGAAGATTTCCCTAACTGGTGGAGTATCTGCAATCCGTCCTGCAATTATTTCTTACTTGCACTCTGGCTCATGGTCTGGTGTAACTGGAAAGATTCAGTTCCAGGCAAACGGAAACCTTGTCGGTACTGGTAAGGGCAACATTGCTATCTACAAGGTAACTGGAAAGAAGCTGCCTACAGCTCACTCTTGCTACTAAGTATTTAAAGATTTGATTGAGAATGCGCTGGGGAAATCCCAGCGCATTCTCATTTCAATTAGGATTTCGATTACCTAAGAAAGGGCATACATTGCACGGTTTTCTCAGTTACCTCCATGCACATTTTCATGCTCTACGTCTCGAATTCTGGGGCCTCTTAATTGGTGGAATCGGATCAGGAATCATTTACGCAATGGTGGCCATTGGTTACACAATGGTCTACGGAGTACTCCGTTTAATCAACTTTGCCCACTCTGAGATTTTTATGACTGGTGCTTTTGCCGGTTATTTCACACTTAACTACCTCATTGGTGATTCATCGCCGTCAGGAATCACGTCAATACTCCTCATAGTCGTTGGCATCCTTGCAGGTGGTCTCACTGGATCATTCTTTGCAGTGGTGCTTGAGCGTGTTGCTTATAGACCGCTACGTATTCGAAAAGCACCAAAGATTGCATATCTCATTAGCGCAATTGGCGCTTCATATTTCTTACTTAACATTGCAGCGAAAGAATTCGGACGAATCGGTAGGGGAATCACCCAGCCGTACGAGAATCACACTGTATTCACCATTTTTGGCGCGACAGTGCAAATGTACAACATCATTATTTTTATTTCCGCTGGAATAATGCTCATAATTGTTGACCGACTCGTAAACAAAACGAAATTGGGAAGAAGCATTCGTTCAGTTGCGCAGGACTCAGAAACAGCATCTCTAATGGGTGTGGATATAGACAAAACAATTGCTATGACGTTCGTTATCGGTGGTTTCTTGGGTGGAGCTGCTGGGTTCCTTTACGCAATGAATGTTGGCGTGCTGTATTCAATGGGATTCACACCAGCCCTGAAGGCATTTACTGCGGCGGTACTTGGCGGTATTGGAAATCTACGTGGCGCCGTTATTGGTGGACTCATTCTTGGGGTCACTGAAAGCTTCACTGTTGTCTTCTTTAGTGGTGCATATACCGATGTTGTAGCTTTCGCAATACTTGTACTCGTCTTGATGTTTAGGCCAACTGGAATACTCGGTGAACTCATTGGTAGGTCGGCATAATGAATTTTCCTACTATTAAAAAATTCTCAACTCAGGCGCTCACCATTCTTTTATTGAGCGAGCTAGCAGCTGTCATCACGGGCCCTCCAGGTAGTGCAGATGCACCATGGTCAGGAGTTCAGGGCTCAATAACACAGAAGACATCATTCTTCGGACTATTTATTGTTGGTCGATGGATTTTCTTCTATGCCATTGGGATTGCTTGCTACGTAGTAGCTCTATCGCTCAGAAAAGTTAACTCCAAAACATCAGCGCTGAAGACATTCCGTTCAAGCTATAACTCAATAACTGATAATAAATATTTCAAACCACTTGCACTAGTTGCTGTCGCGATTCTTGCAATTTTATTGCCAACAATTATTTCTGACCCGTTCTGGCGTCAGGCGATGGTTTCTCAAATCGCAGTCTTTATTCTTCTTGCGCTTGGACTAAATGTTGTTGTTGGATTCGCTGGGCTACTTGATCTAGGGTTCGTTGCGTTTTACGCGGTTGGTGCTTACGCAACCGCTTGGTGTACTGGCGCACTTCCTATGCCACCCATCTTTGGCTCGCATATAAATCCATTCTTCACCATTCCAATTGCGATTGGTCTTGCAATGGTGTCAGGCGTTATTTTGGGAATTCCAACACTTCGTCTACGTGGTGACTACCTTGCAATTGTTACGCTTGGTTTTGGAGAAATAATTACGTTATTTGCGAATAACTTGACTGGAGTAACTGGCGGTGCACAAGGCACAAAGCAGATTCCGCACTTCTCGTTGCATCTGGGGCCGCTTAAATACATCTGGGGACTCGATCCTGCTCCGTATTACTACTTAGTGATTGGCTTCGTAATTTTCTTTATCTTCATTTTTTTCTCACTTGAACACTCCAGAGTGGGGCGTGCATGGACTGCAATTCGTGAAGATGAAGTAGCTGCGGAGTCACTGGGCATTAACCCACTTAAATATAAAGTTATGGCGTTCGCTATTGGTGCTGCGAGCGCAGGATTTGCCGGCGTAATGACTGCTGCACAATCGAACTACTTAACTCCAGCTACCTTCACCTTGTATCTGTCCATCAACATCTTGGTGCTAGTTATTTTTGGTGGTATGGGATCAATCTTTGGTGTTGTATTTGGCGCAATAGTTATTCAGACAATCACCATGTACTTGATTCACTCGCCACCTGCTGGGTACCAGGCACAAGACCTTTACATCTACATTGGTGCGTTACTTGTCATCATGATGATATTTAGACCTGCAGGACTATTCCCAGCTCGTCGCAGACATCGTGCAGACAGCGATGCTTCACGTCTCGAGGACAGCAATGTCTAATCTTTTTGAAGTTTCAAACGTAACGTTGCGCTTTGGCGGTGTTGTCTCACTGTCTGATGTTTCTCTCCACCAAAAGCGAGGGGAAATTCTTGCAGTGATTGGACCCAATGGAGCTGGCAAGACTTCGTTATTCAACTCACTCACAGGTGTGTATCAGCCCCAAGAGGGATCAATTACGTTCATCCCGAAGGAAGGGGAGCCAGTTTCCTTCATTGGAAAGAAGCCTCACGTGATCTCAGATAATGGCGTAGCGCGTACCTTCCAGGCTTCAAGAATGTTCAATGCATTGACAACTTTTGAGAACGTGAAGATTGGTGCTGAATCTCACAAGGGGATTGGTGCACTTGGTGCGATTTTTAGAGGTCCAGCAACGCGAAAAGACGAGAAATATTCTGATGCTCGCACATGGGAACTCCTTAATTTTGTTGGACTACGCGCAAAAGCTAATCACATTGCGTCATCACTGTCCTACGGAGAGCGTCGTCGCTTAGAAATTGCTAGAGGTCTTGCTACCAATCCTGAGGTACTTCTTCTAGATGAACCTGCTGCGGGGACTAATCCATCAGAAAAGCTTGAACTTACAGATTTAATTCGCAAGGTTAGAGATGAAATGGGAGTTTCGATCCTTCTTATTGAACACGACATGAAATTAGTTATGTCGTTAGCCGAGCGTCTTTATGTTTTGAATTTTGGAAGTGTGATTGCTGAAGGAACTCCAGACGAAATTCGTGCAAACCAGAATGTTGTTAATGCATATTTGGGAACAACTACGAGAGATGCAAACTAATGCTGGAAGTTAAAAACGCAATAGTTCGATACGGTGCAATCACTGCGCTGCACGGTATTTCTCTTGAAGTGAATAAGGGTGAAATTGTCACGTTGCTCGGAGCAAATGGCGCTGGTAAAAGTACGACACTTCGGATGCTCTCTGGTTTGCAGTCTGCATCAGAAGGCCAAATTCTTTTTGAAGGCAATGACATTACGAATACAAAGCCCCACAACTTCACAACGCTTGGAATCAGTCACGTCCCCGAAGGTCGACGAATTTTTCCTCAAATGACGGTTGAAGAGAATCTTGACATGGGCGCGTTCAGTCGCAAGGACTCGTATGGTGAAGATATTGAGAAAATGTTCAGCATGTTCCCAATTTTGAAAGATCGCAGGAAGCAGCTGGGAGGAAACCTTTCTGGCGGTGAGCAACAAATGCTCGCCATTGCTCGTGCGTTGATGTCGCATCCTCGTCTTTTACTGCTTGATGAACCATCAATGGGGCTGGCTCCGATGATTATCGAAAATATCTTCCAAATTATTGGAGATATCCGAGATGCTGGCACTACAGTTTTTCTCGTTGAGCAGAACGCCGCCCAAGCGCTTCGCCTTGCTGATCGTGGCTACGTCATGGAAAATGGACGAATTGCCTTCAGTGATAAGGCTGAAAACCTACTAAATGACCCTCGTGTTCGTGCTGTCTACCTAGGTGAGTCTGCTTAAATAAGCTTTCATCAGGTATTTTATAAATCTTTAAAATTTCACTTGCATACGAACGTCTGTTCGCTTTATAGTTAACGAACAAGTGTTCGTATAACAAGGAGTGTCGGAAATGGCTGCAATTCAGATTGAA
>JBAWYN010000060.1:0-5929 GCA_037143535.1 Acidimicrobiaceae bacterium
CAACCTTGACCATGTCAGTTCATACTGAGACTCTGGGATGCTTGTTTTGTAGAAGTCAATGTAACCTCGCCAATAAAACAGCCATTCATCTTTGTCGGCTTCGTTTAGTTCTCGGATCGTAGTCATAGACAAACAATACTTTGATAACTGAAACGGATCAGCTGACGAGGTTGGTGTCGGTGACCCACTTCCAGTGCATTAATGCATGATCAGCGTTGACTGCAAGCACGCCACCAATGGTGCCGTCGGCCCATGGAGCACCAGGGAGTTTTTCGCCTAATTGATCATCAGAGAGCTCGCTGACAAGCTGCAGGGTTCGTGATCTTGCGCTCGCAGTCAAGGCAATCACTTCTGAAAGTGAATCGCCATGATGTTTTTGCTGAAACTCATCAGTCATGGCGTGTAGGCGAATCATGATCTGCTCTCTCGATTGTGGCTCACCTTGTTCATTAGTAAGTAGCCCGACAGGATTCGCGTTTCCAGCAACGTGTCGTCGAACCATCTGTGCGAAGTTGTCTTCTATCAGTGCGAGGTGCGCTACGTGATCGAGCGGCGTCCAGTAATTAGTGGGGTCATGCTCACTTGGAGTCACAGGCTGATGCAAAGTCGCTTCACTTAGTGATGAAAGAATCTCTAAGAGCCAGACTCGACTCTCGTGCAGCTTAATTTCAATTTCGGTACGATTCACAAATCCCCCTCGTTGCTAAAGAGATGTTTAGCAGACCCTCTATGAACTCGCTTGGGCCAACTACCTAAGAGGAATAGACAGTTACAAGTCCTTCTTCCAAACGAATCAAAATCTGCTCAACGACCTCAGTCAAGGTCGAGTTTGTCGTATCAAGCCACAAACCCACGCGCGGAGTATTTCCCCGCAAGTCTTCATCAATCCAATCCCAAGACTCTGCAAATGGACTGTTCATGTCACGCCACTCTTGTTTCAGTGTTTCCAAATCGCGAAGTAAAACAATAAAGCAAAAAGATTCTTTCTGCAGGTCTTCAACCAATTGGTCGAATCGATTCCCATGAACTATGTCGTCAACGATTGCAGTGAATCCTGACTCACTGAATGATTTTGCGAGCAGCACAGAATTGCGAAGTCGCAATTGCAATTGATCGATTGCCTTTGGACTCGCTCCATCAATAGTTGGGTGTTCTGCCCCGCTAATTATTAACTGTTGTATTCGATCTGCTTCGATGTGAGCAGCTTTTTCGAATTTTTGTGCAAGAAGAGCCGAAGTTGAAGATTTACCTGCACCAGGTAATCCTGTAATAACAATGATTTGACCCTTGTTAGCCACGAACTTCAATTTAGCCGGGACAGTTGATCATTCTCTGCTGATGATCTCCAACGGGATTAGAACCCTAAAAGTTGGTTATTTAGTTGGCTCGAATAGTTGCAGGACGAAGCGACTGATCTTCGTAGCCTTCGCCACGAAGCAGTGCACGAACCGCAGCACGAACACGCTGTGGATCCAGAGGCTTAACAATGAACCCTTCGGCTCCACTGCGACGTGCAAGAAATACATCTGCACGTCGGTCTAGAAGCATTAAAACAGCAACTGGTTCTGCAGCTCCGTAGGATTCTTCGTTTCTAAGATCCAAGGTGATTGCCATGCCACCCATATTCGTAATTTGAAGATCAGTAATAACAAGGTCAATGCCGCCTTGCTTTACGCGTGTAATGACTTCGGGACCAGTGGCTACTTCCTCAATAACAACATCGGGGCTTTCGAGCATTGAGCGGAGCTCATTTCGAAGGCTCAAAAGGTCACTAGCGATAAGTACGTTTGACATATCTACAAGCGTAGTGGAGCCCGCTTTTTGTAATAAGACAAGGCCAATACCCCCTCTGACGTGCCGTCTTGCTAGAAGGACGTGGACGTGGGTAACCTGCGGTTCTAGTCGAACTGGGGGGAGAGACTGATGGCATTAGCACCGGATGACTGGTCACTTTTAGCGGCATGTCGAGGGGGTGAGGGATCACTCTTTTTCTCTCCTGATACCAG
Organism: Acidimicrobiaceae bacterium; assembly: GCA_037143535.1. Classification (GTDB taxonomy): domain Bacteria; phylum Actinomycetota; class Acidimicrobiia; order Acidimicrobiales; family RAAP-2; genus RAAP-2. The sequence continues at coordinate 2,007 of JBAWYN010000060.1, forward strand.
TGAGCGCAAAGAAGATCGCATTGAGCGAGAGCACATGGCCAAGAGAATCTGTGCCGGATGTGCAGTAACAGCCGAATGTCTAGATGCAGCAATTGAGCGCCGCGAAACGCATGGCATTTGGGGCGGACTCAATGAGATTGAGCGTCGCTCACTCCAGAGGCGCTGAATCAACCCAACCAAGTTGGGTTGGTGTTACTCGCGTTAGAACAATCAGTTGCGCGAAAGTAACAATGTGCACACCTGTGCAGTAAAGACAGATGTTGCCAATAATCATGATCTCGGCGTAAATAAGCCAGAGTACAAAGCCCATGCCAGCAACGGTGAAGGCAAATCTCGCAACGTGTAGCAAATAGTTCTTTGCACGCCACGCCCATGGCGAGTTGATGGCGACCATTACAACGAAATTGAATAACCCAAGAACTGCGACTGGGATCCCTAGAAAGTAGGACTGCGCAGAGGTGGTTACTTTGGCGCAGTTAATGGTGCCTGTGTCGGCACACACCAACGCATGAGGTTGAAAGTGCGTAATCGTGAGGTAGATAGAAAATCCGAGCCCAATGACGCTTAGGACAAACGTTGTTACAACGGCCCAGCGCGGAACACTCTCTACTGTGCGACTCACTTAATCTTCATCGCTTTCTTGGCGGCCTTAACACCAGCACTTGAACATACTGCTGCAGGCTTGTTGTTGGTAAGAACACAGATAGCAGCAGTGTGCTCATTCGCTGAAGCAATGATTGCCTGTGTGACTGGATTCGTTGCATCGCTTAGAGCTGAAGCAATTTGTCCCTGGGTAAGACCTGCGAGTGCAGCTGGGGTAAAGCTCGCTCCAGCCGACAAGAACTTGTTACCCATGTCAATGAATGGAATTGATCCGTTTTCCTGGGTCGAAGTGAATGTTGGGATGTACTTCATCGTGTCGTACTTCTTTACCAGTGCGGTTTGTGCCGCTGTCAACTTCTGCAATGGGTAGTAGAAGTTTGTTGAAGGATTTGGAATGCTGGTGTACGTTTCAGCACCCGAAAAGGCAATGTATGGCGAACTGTAGGAAGACTGCCGGAAAGTAAACGTCTTTGTATTTGGATAGACATCTGTTGCGCCACTCTGTGCGAATCCCAGATTGCTAAATGTTCCAAAACGACTCAGTGCAACTACCGATGTCCAGCGCTCTGCTGCACAGTACGGACAGTACTCAGCTCCGACGTATTGAATCAGAGGAAGTGACTTCCCGTTAACAGTCTTGACCAGTGCAGGCTGTCCACTCAGTGGCGAAGGGGCAGAGATTGGAGCAACGGGTGAAGTAATTCCAACAGTATTGAATACTGATTCCGGTACTGAAGAAATTTGGCTCATTGTTGTGGCATCAACTGGTTCAAAGGTTGTTGAAGCCTTCGCTGCAGGTGATCCACTAGTCATTTTGATTGCAACGAGACCAACAACGATCACTAGAACGACGCCTACGGCAATCCAAGTGAAGAGACCGGCGGGTCGTCCGCCTTTTGCTGGGGTTTGGGCCTTCTTGTTAGCGGGTGACTTTGCCACGATGCTCCTTATTGCTGTTTAGATATACAAACTTAGTGGACATGTGGCAAATAGGCGCTTTCGTTAGGAAACTCTTAGGTAGTTTGCTTTATGGCCGAAATTCTGACTCCTAGACCCGCAGCCACCGTTGTTACCCTGCGAGACGCCCCAGAGGGCTTCGAAGTTCTCATGCTTAAGCGGAACTTAAATAGTGACTTCATTGGAGGGGCGTATGTCTTCCCGGGTGGTGGCGTTGACGTTGGCGACGCGGGTGCATCGGGACAAAAGCTATCCATTGGCATCACTGACGCCGAAGCATCAAAACGCCTGGGCATAGAAAGCGGAGGTCTCGCGTACTTCGTAGCGTGTCTACGTGAATTGTTTGAAGAAGCAGGTCTTCTTGTGGCGTGTGATGTAGATGGCAACCCAGTTCGCTTTAGTGACCCAGAGACCATCAAACGAATGGCGGCACACAGACGCGCAGTGAATGCGAACGAACTTAAGTTCATAGACATGATGGAACAAGAAGAATTGTTTCTTGATCTCAGAGGGCTTGCCTACAGCGCACACTGGGTAACTCCAATTGGGCCACCTCGCAGGTATGACACCAGATTCTTTGTTGCGCTTGCTCCAACTGACCAAGTTGCAACGCACGACGCTGGTGAAACGGTTGCCGATCAGTGGGTGCGCCCACTCGAAGCACTGGCGATGCACGAACGTGGAGAACTCGAAATGATTTTTCCAACCATTAAGAACTTGAAAGACATTGCCCACTTCACAACGTCGCGTGAAGTTATTAACTACGCGAATGCGCTCACAGAAATTCCACGTATTGAGCCACGTATTAAGGCCATAAACGATGAGATGGTAATTCTTATGCCCGGCGACGACGGTTTTGACGACTAGCTCTCGCTAGCAACTGCGCGGTCTAAGGCGTCGAGCATTCTGGCTGAACAACCCTGCATCCCGATTGGTGGAGCAATGTCGGTTTCAATTCGCCTCGCGAGTACATGAAAGACACCACTGGCATCTTCTTTTAAGACGGCAGGCTCACCAATGTCGCCACCGCTTGCGATCTCGTGGTTGAGTGAAATCTCACAGAGCAGTGGCACATCAAGTTCTATGGCCAGTGAGCTTCCCCCACCTTCACCAAACAGATTGTGCGTTTCGCCGCATGAACACACGAGTCCACTCATGTTTTCAATGACACCCAGCACGCGGATGTTCGACTTACGAGCAAAGTCAGCAGCACGCAGTGCAACACGCTGCGCTGCGACGGCAGGAGTAGTAACAACGAGCTGTCCCATTTGCGGGAGTATTCGCGCCAGCGTCATGGCGATGTCGCCAGTTCCTGGAGGGGTGTCAATGAGCATGTAGTCAATGTCTGACCAGTCGGCGTCTTCAATGAACTGGGCAACTGCTTTTTGAACAATGAGTCCGCGCCATAAGAGCGCTTGGTCTTCTTCAGCCAGTAGTCCCATGGAAAGAAGTTTTATTTTTCCTTTTCCAATTGTCTTCTCGAGCGGGATCATCTTCTTGTCTTTAGCGGTGACTTCACCTTGGATTCCGAGAAGTCTGGTGAGTGAGAAGCCCCAAATGTCTGCGTCAAGCACACCAACTCGGTGACCAAGTTGTGCGAGAGCAACTGCGAGGTTCGCAGTGACTGATGACTTACCAACGCCACCTTTACCTGAGGCAATCATGAGTACAGGGGTTTGAAAAGGAATTGAAGTTTCTGGCGCGCGCTCTTGTGCGAACTTGCGAGCACGCTTCATAAGCTCTGCACGCTGATCTTGTTCCATAATGCCAATAACAATTTCAACCTTGTTGATGCCATCAATACAAAGTGCTGCTTCTTTCACGTCTCGCTCGATTTGTGAGCGAAGTGGACAACCAGAAGTTGTCAGAGCAACATTGACGAATGCGGTGGCATTTTCGATACGAATCTCGCCAACCATCCCGAGTTCAACAATGGACGCGCCAAGCTCTGGGTCGAGGACCCGGGTGAGTCGTTCTCGTATCTGGTCGATTTGCTGCATACCTGAACGCTAATGCCCTTTAAATAAGGGGTGTTCAAAGGCCATTTCCCTTACTACTATGGAGGGAACACTTATTTAAAGGAGTGACATGTCAAACGCCACTACAACAAACGTAGATCTCAAGAAAAAGGCAACTAACCCAATCACACTGACTGATCTTGCCATTGTCAAAGTTGCTGAGCTCATCGCTGCTGAAGCTGCTGATGAAGTACTCGCGCTTCGTGTTTCTGTGAAGCCTGGTGGCTGTGCAGGATTTAACTACGACATGTTCTTTGATTCAGAATTCGCAACAGATGATGTACTTCGTGAATTCGGTGATGTAAAGGTTGTTGTTGACACCCAGAGCGCAGAACTACTCAACGG
>JBAWYN010000061.1:0-5905 GCA_037143535.1 Acidimicrobiaceae bacterium
CAATTATCGCCTTCGCAGTTGCGTCCACCATCTGGCACCCACAAGGACTGCTCTTGATTCTCGGGTTGTATCTCGTAATTTCAGTTTCGTACTCAATGTTCTTGAAGCAAGTGCCAGTACTGGAGTTCGGCGCAGTAGCGAGTGGCTTCTTCTTGCGTGCCTACGCCGGAGCAGTTGCGTCACACCTTTTTGTATCAACGTGGTTCCTCGTCGTTATTTCTTTTGGTGCGCTGTTCCTCGTAACGGGTAAGAGGTCGAGTGAACTGAAGAGCGTGGGGGTAAGTGGAACTAGACAAGTTCTGTCTGAGTACACACCGCAGTTCTTGCACTCAGCACTCACCTTGTGCGCAACGGTTGTCGTTACTGGATATTGTCTCTGGGCCTTTGACACTTCCTCAACTGGACTTTCATCGGTGCACCACAACATTGTTCCTATTCGACTCACCGTTATCCCGGTGGTGTTCGCAATTCTTTTCATAATGAGATCTGCTGAAGCAGGTAATGGTCAGTCGCCAGAAGACCTCGTGCTGCACGACCGTGTTGTTCAAGTTCTCGGTCTCATCTGGATCGCACTTGTCTACATAGGCATCTACGGATGAGTAAAGAAACCCTGTACGGATGGGGACGCACTTCGCCTTCAGTGAGCGACGTAGTCAGTCCCGCCACAGAACTAGAAGTTATAAAAGACATGAGTACCGCTAAGCGCTATATTGCGCGCGGACTTGGTCGTAGTTATGGTGACGCTGCACAACTTGGCGGCGGCACAGTTATTGACAATCGTGACCTAGACGGCGTTGGTGTGATTTCAAATGACGGAGTTGTAACCGTTGGTGCCGGAACATCTATTGATGAGCTCTTAAGTTTCTCAATCCCCCAGGGTTGGTTCGTTCCAGTAACTCCCGGAACTCGCCAAGTAACACTCGGTGGTGCCGTGGCTGCAGACGTGCACGGAAAGAATCACCACGTTGATGGATCATTTGGAAACCATGTTCTTGAAATGCGCCTCGTTACTCCAAAGGGCGCAGTAACCATTTCTCCAAACAATGATGCCGAGCTCTTCTGGGCCACGGTTGGTGGCATGGGTCTAACAGGTGTGATCACCACCGTCACCTTAAAAATGTTGAAGATTGAATCAACTCAAGTGCTCGTTGACACTGAACGATTTGCAAACCTTGACGCAGTGATGGCCGCCATGCAAAGTGGCGACGATGCCTACAAGTACTCCGTTGCCTGGGTTGACTGCATGACCAAGGGTTCTTCTATGGGGCGCGCAATCCTCACGAGAGGTGACCATGCTGCAAAGGATGACTCAACGAAACGTCTCGAAGGACCCAAGCCCGCAAAGCTTTTTGTTCCCTTTAATGCGCCAAGTGGTCTGTTGAATACCTTCACTATTAAGGCTTTCAATGAACTGTGGTTCCGCGCCGCGCCGAAAAAGAAAATCGGCCAACCACAATCACTGTCAGCATTCTTTCACCCACTCGACGGCGTGCGTGATTGGAATCGTCTCTACGGCAAGCGTGGCTTTGTGCAGTATCAATTTGCTGTTCCAGACAGCGCCGGCGAAACAGTCACGAAGGCAATTGAGCGACTCTCTTCTTCTGGAGTGCCAAGCTTTCTCGCAGTCCTAAAGCGCTTTGGCGCTTCTAATGAAGGAATGCTGTCGTTCCCGATGCCAGGTTGGACACTTGCTCTTGACCTACCAGTTGGGCCAAGTGCATTGCCTCAGGTATTAGATGACCTCGATGAAATGGTGCTCAGTGCTGGTGGTCGTATTTACTTCGCCAAGGATTCCAGACTCAGTCACGAAAAAGTGCGTGCGATGTACCCACGTCTTGATGAATTTCTTAACGTAAAAAATCGAGCCGACCCTGAAGATCGCCTTATAAGCGATCTAAGTCGTCGACTCCACATAGGAAGATAACAACATGGAAAATGCATTTGGTCAGCCACAAAACGTCATCGTGCTCGGAGGAAGCTCCGACATCGCACGAGCCATCACTAAGAAACTCTGCACCGCACGTGCTCACACAGTCGTGCTCGCTGGAAGAAACCAGCAGCTCCTCGACGAGTCCGCTAAAGAAGCTCAAGAGTACGGTGCCACGAAGACTGACACGCTCCTCTTCCAGGCTGAAGAAGTTGCTAAGGCTGGAGAAGTGGTCTCCGCAGCTTTCGACAAAGTTGGAGAAAACGTTGACCTCGTGATCATTGCAGTTGGCATGCTTTGCAATCAGCGAGAAATTGAAAACGATCCGCTCGGTTCAGCGCGCATGGCAGATGTGAATTACACCTGGCCAGTTGCTGCACTGGGAGAAATTCGCCGTCGTCTCGTGGCCCAGGGCAGCGGAAGAATTCTGGTTATTTCTTCAGTTGCATCGGTACGCGTCTACCGCGACGCCTATCTCTACTCTGGTGCCAAAGCTGGACTCGACCGTTTGTGCCAAGGTGTCGCTGAGTCACTGAAGGGCACGGGCGTTTCTTTGCAACTGCTCCGCCCAGGCTTTGTCCGTTCAAAGATGACAACTGGACAAAAAGAGGCGCCGTTCACCACTGGTGTCAATGAAGTTGCTGAGAACACAATGCGTGGTCTCGCGAGTGGAGACTTGGTTATTTGGAGTCCACCGATTCTTAAGTACGTTGCTGTTGCCATGCGTCTGATGCCAAATCAGTTTTGGCACAAGTTGATGAAGCGTTAGCGCTTGGCCTTTGTGACAGTTTGATTACTGCGCAGGTTCATGGTGAAGAAGTCTCGCTGCCACCACGAGGCGAAGATGTGACTCGGTGCTTCTCTCATTGCTGGAAGAAGTGACTTACCATTAGCTCCAGTTGTCACTTTGTTAAGTGGACCGGTGAATGATGAGAACGTTACCCAGTCGGTGTTGATGTCCATTTCCATGGCGCGATACGCACCTGCACGAACCATCACATTGGCTAAGTCCGCAATAGACATTGAGGGCCCGCCCACGTAAAGGATTGCGCCGTTTCTGGTAACACCTACGCCAGATCGCCATACCGCATACGCATTGTGAATCGTTGCGCCCCACGTGCTGGCGTTATTGGAATTGATTCCTGGTACGGATTTACCATTGTCCACGATGAGCACGAGATTTTGACGAACTGAGGCAATTTGGTGGTTTGTATAGACGTCACGTCCCCATTTACCAACAGTCATAGTTCCATCTTTAAAAATGACTGCTGACGCCGCTCCCATAACTAGTGGAATCACTGTTTTCCCTTGGGTGTAATAACCACCCTTGGCGTCTTTCATTCTGAAGCCTGCATTAAATGAGGCAACAAGATTCTTTGAGTCAGCTGGCTTTACAGGTGCCGTGAACTTGTACGGTCCACCTCCAGGAATTTGTGATCCTGAGTAGAGCTGTGCCTTCAGCAATGTTGGGTCCATCCACACGGCCCCAACGACATAACTCGTGTGCACCGCATCTGGTCTCACGAAGGCTTCATACATTGTTGGAATGCCACTGGCAGTTTTTCTACCCGCGATGTGCCAGACGCCTTCACCGGGGAGTGGATTTGCAGCAGGAGAAACAATGTTGATCGGCGCCGGTAGGTGTCCTCCGGCAGGAACTTTCACCGCGGTAGGGCCGGATCCGAATTGAGAACTTGTAGGTTCACCGCCAACCTTTGGTGGACTGAGTTTGTAGGCAATGTTTTCTGCCCACGTCACCATGAATCCGAGCCCGCTTTCACGGCCCCATTCAGCCGCACGAGCGGATGTGTTAGCACCAAGTGATGGATTAGTAAGTGCCGCGCCCAAGGTAACGCCGTAATAGCCAACAACTAGCACTGTGAGGATTGCAGCGACCGTGAGAATACGTCGTCGCAAGTACACCACGGACTCAAGGCGAGTTGGTCGTGGTGGAGCTGGAGGTCGAAAGCCTGGGCGACGAGAATTCATGGCTATCTATTCTCTCACTTAATTACGACAAAAGTTACTTTCTTACACAAGGTTTAAATGCGCTCCAAATTCAAGATATTGCAGCGATTGTGAGGTCTTGCTCCAGAAGATGTTGCCCTAATCCATCCACGAAGAGCAACAACAGAAAACACTTCAATTGCCATAAAAACTACATTTAAAAAATTAAGGTATTCCAGATGAACTCTTCAAATTCTTCTAGCGCATCTGAAGGCCTGCACACCAGTAAGTATCGAATTGACATCCAATTGCTTCGAGCCCTAGCGGTTGTACTCGTTGTTTTTTATCACGCAAGCGTGCCGCATTTTGGTGGTGGCTACATTGGCGTCGATGTATTTTTTGTAATAAGTGGCTTCGTCATCACCAATGTTTTACAGCGCAACCCCACAGAGAACTCATTCCAGCAGCTCGCTAATTTCTACACAAGGCGAATCCGTCGCTTACTTCCAGCCGCATCACTAGTACTGATCACAACAGTTGTAGTGACATATTTCTTTCTAGGGCCCAATTTTGGAATTCCACTATTGAGTGACGTACGTTTTGCATCTCTCTTCTCATTGAACTTTCACTTCATCGCTTCTGGAAGTACTTATTTCAACCCAGGTGTTCCACCCTCACTAGTGACACACTTTTGGTCGCTCGCAGTTGAGGAGCAGTTCTATCTCGCATTTCCAATACTTTTTTTACTCTTGCGAAAGCTGTTCAACGCGGGCAGATCAATAGCGATTGTCTTGTTCCTACTTCTCGTAATTGTTGCTTCTTCATGGTGGTCAATTCACATTTCCACCAGCAACGCTGTCGCTGCTTACTATTCACCCTTCACTCGTCTGTGGGAGCTCGCACTTGGTGCGTTGCTCACACAACTTCCACCAATCCCTTCAGCGTTTTCAGTTCGAGTGAGACAGGCTCTCAGCGCAGTTGGTGTTGCAGGAATCTTGTTGTCTGCACTTCTTCTAACGAGCGCCAGTATTTACCCAGGGTTCCTGGCTTGGATACCATGTGCAGCCACCGCTTTGGTCTTGATAGCTTCAAATGATTCATTGACCACGAGTCAACGAGCTATGAAGTACCTGCGACCAATTGTCTACGTAGGAGATGTTTCTTACTCCTTTTACTTATGGCACTTTGTGTGGTTAATGCTGCCCCTCCAGTACGCCATGACAATTAATTTGTCAACAACAGTGATGTCGCCGGGAGTTCGACTCGCCCAGGTGGCGGGTGCGTTTCTGTGCGCAGCACTTTCGAATCGTTTTGTTGAAATGCCAATTCGCAAATCCGAACGGATTACTAAACGACAGTCTTTGGCTCTGCTCCTCTTTGCAGCGTGCGTAGGCACAACTCTTGCAATTACGTATCTCTACGGCGCCTTCGGCGGAGGGCTTAATTAATAAGAAATTGTCGTTGGCTGAGCTGGAGTAACTGGCAGCCCATAGATAGCATTCAATTTCTTCACAACATACGTTGCGAGCACTAGATGTCCCGCGGTATTTATGTGAATGCCATCATTGGCTCGGATGTACTGAGTTACACCGTTAACCTTTTGAGCAAACGCGAATTTCCCGGCTGAATTCGCAAGAACGCTTTGCGTATTCAAATACGTTGCGTTTGTTGACTTCGCTAGAGCACTCTCGACAGTTGCATTAATCACCCGTGTCATTGATGCATAAATTGGCGAGAACATGACTGGCAGGCCAATCCACAACACTGCTGCACCAGCAGAGTTTGCTTCTGCATCAATTTTCTGCACTCGATCTGAGTACGCTTTTTTCCATCCAGGACTTCCAATTGGCCTTGAGACTCCATCAACAGTTATTGAGTGAGTGTCGTTAGCGCCAAAAAATACTGTCACCAATTTTGGATGGAATTGATTTAAGAATCCTTGCAAATGTGCTGGCCAGTCGTAGAACGCCGGGCTGGTAAGACCCGATGATACGAGCGACCTATTCGCTAAGCGAATTTTGGGATTGTTGG
>JBAWYN010000062.1:0-5829 GCA_037143535.1 Acidimicrobiaceae bacterium
GTGGTCTTCTCTTCAACTGCACCAATGCACTGCAGCACCAGCTCAAGCCGATCCCTGGTTGGAATAACTATCTCAATAGATGGTTGAGGTGATGGCGGAGATAGCTTCCATTGCACCAGTCCAGGTAATGCGCCTTGTGAAACCTCGCCACTCCATTTTCTTCTGGTGAGTGCTGCATTGACAACAGCGCAAGTGTCATTGTTCAGATGCTCAGCATTTAGGCTGATCTGCGTTCGTCCTGCTGGCAAAATAATTGAAACGTGCTGAAAGATTCCGCGCTGTTCGCTGAGGCGTAAATAAAAATCGTGTTCGAATGCCCAGCCAGCAGTTGTGGAAAATCCCCCGAACATACGAAGCTTGGCAATGCTAAGCAAGGCTGGTCGACCAACCACGTTGTAGCTGAGAAGTGTGTGTGGTCCGACGGTATTTGGTTTCAGAATTGGAAAAAGTGGGTTGATGTTCGTCTCATCTGAAAAGACAACGTCACTGACACTTTCAGCATTTTTCAAAAGTCGAGAAAGCGTGAATGTCCTTGCGGCTTCATTGATTGATGAATCAACTATGAAGAGCCATGTGGCTTGCGACTTGGCAATCTTTTCGTTGAGTGCTTCTATCGTCTGAGCGCTTGAAGCTTCAGCCTCATTGAATGCGAAGACTTCAACATCTTTCAGTCTGAACGTGTCTGTTACATCAATTTCATCAAAATTTGTTGTTGAGGGGGAGTAGCCAATAGGAAACTCGGTGAGAACTATTGCTTCGTTTCCTAAATTCTTGGGTCCACGTAGTGCGCGTGCCAACTTAAGGACTTGCCTGCCCGGCACTTGAGCAATTTTGTGGCGAAGAGTATCTTCCGATCCAAAAAGACGATGCATCGCACGTCCAAAGGGTGTGCTGGAGTGTGAGCGAATCTCGACAAAGAAATTCTTCCAGCGTTTGTTCAACTCTGAATCAGGAATTTGCTTCATCCCTTCGAGATCAAATCGCTTAAGAGTGTTCACACAGTGACTTTCAGTAAGGACTTGTTAGCTCAACAAGATAGAACAACTTTACTTATGTCACCTCGTAATTAGGCTCAACACAGCCAATTTTCAACATCTTCACATTTGCATTGAAAAACCCCCTCGTTGAAGGGTTCTCCGTGTTAGTTTTTTGCTGAAGTTTTATCTATTGAAGGTGATAACCACAACAAGAAAGAGGTAGTCATGTCCGACGCCCCAACAACGCTTGGAACAGATTCTGACGAGAATCAACTCAGATCAGGAGTTCTAGGTCTTTTTGACTCGGTCGTTATGGCGGTCGCAGGTTCCGCGCCAGCATATTCAATCGCTGCAACAACTACCGCTTTGTTTGCCGCCGTTGGTTTCGGTGGTCCCGCCGCACTTCTCTACTGCGGAATCTTTATGTTCGGCATCATGTTCGCCTTCAACTATCTCTCTAAGTCAGATAGTCACGCTGGTGCAACATATTCATGGGTTCGCCGTGCACTTCACCCAGCTTTCGGGTTTCTTGCTGGCTGGTCATTGATTGTCTCTGCGCTGATCTTTATGGTTGTGGCAACATTCCCCGCCGGATCAACAATTCTGGACTTGTTCTCGCACTCGGCTTCTTCGAATAAAACGTTAGTAACGATTTTTGGTTCTTTCTTTTTCCTACTTATGGTTGGAGCTGTTGCAGCGGGAGTAACGGTTACAGTCACGGTGCAAATCATCATGTCGTGCATTGAGGTCGTAATTTTGATCCTCTTTGCACTTCTCGCAATCTTTCACGCTCACCACGCAACACCGTTCTCGTGGCACTGGTTATCTCCGTCAGTTTTCCCGGACATGCAGACGTTCACTTCTGGTGCCCTACTTGCAACCTTCTATTACTGGGGCTGGGATGTAACTGCAAACCTTGGTGAAGAAACTAAGAATCCACGAAAGACCTCGGGGCTCGGTGGACTACTTGGTGGACTAATTGTGTTCATGTTGTTTGAACTCTTCACAATTGGATCAAACATGGTTCTCACAAGTAGCGAAATGAACAACCCGGATAACGCTGCGAACATTCTTTCTGTACTGGGACAGGCGGTATGGCCAGGAACCGGTGGAAAACTAATAGTTCTTGCGGTGCTTCTCTCAACAGTTGCCACGCTCGAAACCACTTTGATTCAAGTAACTCGTACGTTCTTCACTATGGGTCGTGACCACACGCTGCCATCAGCACTTGGACGCACTCACTCAGTTCGAAAGACGCCTCTCGTTGCAACTTTTGTAGCAGCAGCCCTTTCGATTCTTCTCTTCGTAGGAAGTACATACGTCGGATCAATTTCCAACATCTTGTATGACGGTTACAACGCAATCGGCCTTCAGATTTGTATCTACTACGGACTCGCTGGACTTTCAGTAGTGGTTCTCTACCGTCGTCAACTCTTTAAGTCGGTAGGTAACTTCATCTTTATGGGTCTGTGGCCACTTCTTGGTGCGAGCTTTATGATCTTCATCTTTTCGAAGGCACTTCCAAACTTGAACACCACCACCAAGGTTGTTGGACTTGGTGCTGTTGCGCTCGGAATTATTCCAATGACCTACTACTGGATTAAGGGAAGTGCTTACTTCATACCTCCCACAAAAGAGGACCGTCACGCGGTACTCATGGAGTTTGAACAAAACCTTTAACAGAACTAAAACGCCCGCTCTCTGGAGGAATCCAGAGAGCGGGCGTTTTTATTTGTAAAGCAGGTACATTGGAGTCTCTGGAATAAAGGATTCGTATGGCAAAGATGCCCGCAGTATTTATTGGCCACGGAAGTCCAATGAACACGCTAGAAACGAATCGTTTCACTAATGCATGGTCTGAGTTCGCGAGCTCAATCCCAAAGCCGCGCGCAATAGTCGCAGTCTCAGCTCACTGGTTCATTAACGCCTCTGCGGTGACTTCAATGGCGAAGCCACGAGTCATCCATGACTTCTACGGTTTCCCACAAGAGCTCTTCGACTTTCAATACGACGCACCCGGTTCTCCTGATGTTGCTCGCCAGCTTGCGACTTTGGCTGAACCCACGTGGGTAGGGCTCGACGATGAGACATGGGGGATTGACCACGGCACATGGTCAGTACTCGCGCACATGTTCCCAGAAGCCGATGTTCCTGTAGTTCAGCTCTCTATTGATGCGAGCAAGCCAATTTCGTATCACATGGATTTAGGCGCCAAGCTCGCACCACTAATGGATGAAGAGATCTTGATTGTTGCCAGTGGCAACGTGGTGCACAATCTAGGAGCAATGAACTGGGGAGCGACCAACGAGGGGTTTGACTGGGCACACCGCTTTGATGATGATGCACGTTCAATTATGAAGAGCAACCCGCTTACTCTCGCTGAACTAAACGATCACGATGACTTTCGCCTCGCAGTTCCAACCTCAGAGCACTTTTTGCCGCTGGCGTACATTGCGGGAATTGCTGGCTCAACTGGAAGCGATGTGAATGTTTTCGCTGAGGGATGCGTCATGGGATCACTCTCCATGACTTCATACAGCGTTAGCTAATTTGCAATTGGTGTGATTGCCAGCTTCAGCGCAATGAGCACCATCACAACGCCGATTGCGCTGTCAAGCATTCGCCACGTAATTGGCTTTGCCATAAAACGTGATGCGTAGCGTGCACCAAAGCCGAGCGACGAAAACCACAGTACTGAACTGATTCCTGCACCAGTCGCAAAAATCCACCGTGAGTGACCATACTGATTGCCAAGTGAGCCAATCAGCAAGACCGTATCGATGTAGACGTGAGGATTGAGAAAGGTAAATGCGAGTGTTGTTGCTACCGCAACTCGTAATGATGGCTTATCTGCGTCTGATGGTGAAAGCGATCCAGGCTTCATTGCCTTCATAAATGATCGAATTGCAAAGTAAGAGAGATACACAACTCCAACCCATCTAAGAATTTGCAGCGAGCTCGGAGCGCTCTTTACTATGCCGCCAATTCCGCCAATTCCTAAGAGAATGAGCGTGATGTCAGAGACGGTGCAAATACCTACAACGACTGCCACGTGGTGTTTGCTTAGCCCCATGCGAAGCACGTAGGCATTCTGAGCGCCAATGGCGACAATGAGCGACAGCCCGGTTAAGAATCCTGCAATAAGCGCACTCACTCATTCATCTTCTCATGCTTAACTGTTGCTCGGGAGTACTTTTGCCTTTTCAAATAAAGGAAGTGTCTATGGATGTATTTGAAGCGCTGTATACGACTCGAGCGATGAGGCGCGTTAAGCCGGACCCAGTTCCTATGGAAGTCCAAGCTCAAATTCTTGATGCTGCGGTGCGCGCACCATCGGGAGGGAACGGCCAGGGTTGGCGTTTTCTATTAGTTGACGATCCAGCAGTTATCAAAAAAATTGTGCCGTTATATCAAGACTGTGTTCGCCAACTCTGGGCAACCGTCTACGCAGACCGCTACCAAGCGGCACTTGCGGACCCTGAAGCTCCGGCGAGCAAGACAATGATGAAGATGGTGAGCTCCGTGCAGTGGGCTGCAGACAATTTTGAAAGTATTCCACTTCTTCTCTTTGGCTTTATTCGAGGAGATACTTCTGGCGGTTCAATTTGGCCAGCACTATGGAACGCACAACTGGCGGCACGTGCACATGGTGTGGGAAGTGCACCGACTGCAGCTCTTAATTTCTTTCATCCCGCTGAAACCTACGAAATCCTCGGTGTCCCGACGGATGAAAACTGGCAAATGGCCGCAATGATCACCATGGGATACCCGAAGGGTGCGTGGGGTGTTGCGAAGCGTCGTCCTGCGCATGAGGTTTCCTACCGAAATCAGTGGGGAAATGACTCTGGTTTCGAAATAAGTGATCCAATGTGGCCCGGAAGTAACTAGTCATGTGCACCACAGAAGTTCCAGTCGCCCACACACCAGAAGGTGGCTTTCGCGAAAACTTTCCTGAGTTAGTTCTTGGTGGCTGTGGCGGAGCGCTTTCAGATGACGCTCCAGATCTACGCGGACTGTGGCGAGTTGTGCAGGTGTGGCGCGGTGGTGAGCTCGTAGACAATAGCGATCGCTTTTATGCCTATGTTGAGCGAATTGAGCAATGCGGGAATCGCATTATTGACATGGGTGGTGGCACTATCGCTGACGCTAGGGCTGACGGCACTGAAGAAAACGGCGTCCACGATGTATCGGCATTCGATTACACGACTCCAATCCATGTCACTGCACACTTCGAAGATAAGAAATTCATTCTTCGCCCAGTTGGTATTCCTGGTATTGAGATAACTAGGTATTTAGATGACAAGGGTTACATGATGTGGACACGTCCTGACTTAGCTGACCAAGTGATTCGCCTCAAAAGAGATGGTGACGGTGCAGGAACACCCGTCAATACATTCCCCAGACTTATTCCTTAGCGAACAACACGTTCTGTAGAATTAGTAGATGTCTAACACCACTCCAAAGAAAGAAATCTCTGCATCAAAACTGATTGATGGTCGAATCAAGGAATTAGGGGATTGGCGTGGTGAAACCCTTGCTCGAGTTCGTGAACTTATAAAGCAAGCCCTGCCAGAAGTCACCGAAGACTGGAAGTGGCGTGGAGTGCCGGTTTGGTACAGCGATGGAATGATCTGCACTGGTGAAACGTATAAGAGCATTGTGAAACTAACTTTTGCAAATGGTGCCGAGCTTGATGACCCTTCTGGTCTATTTAATTCGAGTCTCGAAGGAAATGTTCGTCGCGCGATTGACATTTCTGAAGGTGAAAAGATTAAAGCAACAGCATTCAAGGCCTTGATCAAAGCTGCTGCAAAGCGCAACGCTGCGAAAAAGAAGAAATAAGAATCTCATT
>JBAWYN010000063.1:0-5811 GCA_037143535.1 Acidimicrobiaceae bacterium
GCAACTCGTTACGGTTACGGCGATGACGCCAAGATTATTCAAGAGCTCTACCTGAGTGGCAAGAAGGCTGAAGCAGAGGCTGCTGTCCCTGAAGAATTCTTGGAGCTCACAACCATCTGTGGATCAAAGGGTTACGTGAAAGAACGTCTCGCTGCTTACAAAGAAGCTGGCATTACTCACTTGCAGATCCACCCAGTCACGTTGGGCGACCAGACAAAGCCTCAGATGATCGAGATGCTTAAGGACATGGTTTAAACATCACTACGAGTGGCGTCGCGTCCTCCGGACTCGAGCCAAGCGTTGTACATACCTGCGTAGGCACCGCCTTTTGCTAGGAGCTCCTTGGGAGTTCCCATCTCAACAATGCCACCGTGATCAATAACTACGATTCGATTCGCACGCTGAGCTGTTGTTAGACGGTGGGCAATAAGAATTGCTGATCTTCCTTCGAGGATGCGGTCGAGCGCACGTTCAATGATTGTTTCACTCCGAAGGTCAAGTGACGATGTTGCTTCATCCAAGATCAGCACACGCGGGCGAGCAAGGAACGCGCGCGCGAGGGCCAGCAACTGACGTTCACCAGCGGCGAGTGTTTGTCCACGCTCATGAACAATTGTGTCAATGCCTTGGGGGAGTCGTTCAATCAAGTCTCTTAGTCCCACTACATCAATTGCATCTTCAATCTCTTCGTCAGTGATCCCTTGACGGCCAAAACTCAAGTTTGTCTTAATTGAACCTGCAAACAAGAATGCTTCCTGAGGAACAACACCTAGTTGTGAGCGGAGCGATTGAAGAGTAACGGTTTTGATGTCAACGCCGTCAAGCAAAACGCGTCCTGCGGTTGGATCATAAAAACGGTTGGCCAGTTTTGCCATGGTTGATTTACCTGCACCAGTTGGCCCAACGAACGCAACTGATTCTCCTGGAGCGATTTCAAGATTTATGTTCTCTAGAACAGGTCGACCTTCGAGGTAACCGAAGCTCACATTTTCGAAGGTCATTCTTCCTTCGATGGTCGGTAGGTCTGGGGCGTTTACTTCTTCATCAACACTCGGAGGAGTTTGGAGTAGTTCACGAAGTCGAATAATTGAAGAGCGGCCTTGTTGCAGTGCGTTGTACTGCTGGACCAGCAACTGAATCGGGTTGAAGAATCGGTTGAGGTACAAGAAGAAGGCAATGAGAGCACCGATGCTGAGTTTGTGATCGAGCACCATGTTGCCGCCAATACTGAGCAGAATGCCTTGGCCAAGGATTCCAATCATTGATGTTGACGGACCATAAATTGCGTTGACACGACCGGTGTACATGTTGGCGTCACGGTAAGCACCAACTACGTGTTGGTGATTCAATACGTTTCGCTTCTGGCGATTGTTTGCAGTTACAACTCGAATTCCATACAGCGACTCTGAAAGGTCGGCTAGAACATTCGCAATGCGGTCGCGGCTAAGCAGGTATCCCTTTTCTGAAGCCACGTGGAACCAGATGGAAAATACAAAGAGAAGCGGAACAATTAAAAGAATCGTCCACGTCGCGAGTACGACATTGGTGGAGAAGAGAATAATTGTGATCGTGACCATGGTGAGCCCTTGGAGTGCAAAGGAGCTAATGCCGTCTTGGATCAACTGCTGCAAGTTTTCAATGTCGCTCGTCATGCGACTCATCAAAACTCCAGCTTTTTCTTCAGTGAAAAAGTCCAGGCTCAGTCGCTGGAAATGTGTAAAGACACGAACACGCAACTCGTGCATGACTCGTGCAGCAAGTCGACCGGTCACATTGATTTGTAGTCGTTGCAAGACAGCGCTGCCAACTGCGAGCACGAGATAGAGAGCGCCACAGACACTTATGACCGTCAAAGAACGATGACCCTTGGTCATTCCATTATTGATTGCGTACTCAGTAAGTTTTGGTCCCGCCTGCATGGCAAGGCTTATAACAATGGTGAGGAGCGATCCCCAAAGGACATAACCAGGAAATGCCTTAACCATTCGATACAGCGTGAGAGGTAATTTCTCAGACTCACTAGGAAGCTGGCTAAAAGCAATCGACGATGGTTCGCGCTTTGGTTCGGTAGAGACAATTTTCGTCGCCTCTTCCATGAGCTCACTCGGGATACCCCCAAAAGGAAGGCCCGTGTTGGAACTGGCTTGGAACATTCCACCACCACCAGGCCCACCCCAACCGCCTCCGCCGCCACCCCAACCCATTACGCACCGTCCGATGTCGTTTGGGCAAGAACTTCTGCATAGAGAGGCGATGTAGCGAGGAGATGTTCGTGGGTCCCTGTTGCAATAACGCGACCTTCGTCCAAGAGAATTACTCGACTCGCGAGCGCAATGGTTGAGATTCGGTGAGCAATCACGATGGTGGTTCGCTTGGTTAACAGCTTGGTGAGTTCCGAGTAGATGCCAGCTTCGACGTGAACGTCAATGGCGCTCGTTGCATCATCGAGAATGAGGATTGGTGGGTTAACTAGCAGTGTTCGAGCAATCGAAATACGTTGACGTTGTCCGCCAGAAAGCGTGTAGCCGCGCTCTCCAACAACCGTGTCATAACCCTCGGGGAGCTTCACAATGAACTCATGAGCGTTCGCTGCTTTGGCAGCTGCAGTGATGTCCTCTATTGAGGCATCGGGCAGACCGTAGGCGATGTTGTCTCTGATGGAAATTGAAAAGAGGAATGGATCGTCTAGAACCACACCAACGGTGTCACGAAGTGACTGGAGTGTGACGTCTCTAACGTCATGTCCATCAATTTGCACCGATCCACCGTTGACGTCATAGAAACGCGTCAGCATTCGAGCCACTGTTGATTTACCTGAACCAGTTCTGCCCACAATCGCGACTGTTTCTCCAGCTTCAATGTGTGCATCAAAATCGTGCAAGATTTCTGCACCATTGGCGTAAGCAAATCTGACGTGATTGAAATCAATTTTTCCAGAGACACCCAAGAGATCGAACACGCCAGGTCGCTCCACAATCTCTGGTGATTCGTCGAGCACTTCAAAAATTCTCTCAGCACTCGCTTTGGCGCGTTGGCCCATCATGACGAGTTGACCCAGCATCATGAATGGTGCTTGAAGCATTAGAAGGTAGGCATTGAAGGCAAGGATTGCACCAATTTCTAGCTTGCCTTGCAGCACCATCCATCCACCAAAAAAGAGCACGAGCGCGAGTCCCAGCTGGGGAAGGCTCTGAACCCATGGTCCCCAAACACCACGGATCTCGGCGTCTTTTACATATCCCCACGCGACACGTTCAGCAGCATCAGCGAGTCGGTTAACTTCAGCGCCTTCTTGTGCGAAGGACTTGACAACACGGACTCCATTTATGTTCTCGTCAACAATTGTTGCTACTTCTGCCAGGCGGGCTTGAAGGATCCACGAGATTGGAAACAATACGCGGCGCATTTTTATTCCAATGAAGTAGAGCATCGGCATAATGCACATTGCGATTAAGGCCAGAGGCACATCGATTGAAAGCATGAATCCAAACGCGAGTACTCCAATGAAACTCTGAACAAGAATTAGGGGAGCGAACGTTGAATACATTTGGACACTTCTGATGTCACTGTTCGATCGACTAATTAGCTGCCCCGATTGAACTCGGTCATAGAAACTAAACGAGAGCCACGTGAGGTGGTTGTACATAAGAGCTCGAAGGTCGGCTTCCACGTTGTACGCAGTGCGGTAGACGTACTGACGAGAAATAATTCCGGTGATACCTGCGAGTACGCCAACGATCAAAATCTCAATCACGGTCCGGTGAAGGTTTCCGGTGTGGCGAATGAGTCCGTTATCGATTGCATTATTGAGCATGTTTGGAACGAGTGTTTGGAACACCAAGCTCACTAGCGACAGGCTTATTGAGGTAATGAATGCAAAACGGTGCGAGGCAATAACTGGAAGGATTCTGCGCCACCAGGTGAGACTTCTGTCGGGTGAAATAAGTGCTCGAGGCCCTGGGTATTTCGAGTGAACTCCACCAAGAGGGTTGGCACTAGGCCGAGTGGAGTGTGAAATTGCCATTGCCTGATGTTACTTGCTCACTTGTGCAGGAATTCACGAAGAAACATGACCTATTGTGTCGATGTGGCTTCTACTCATTTCATTGATCATCCACTTGTTGCTGACAAGATTCGCCAACTCCGTGATGAAAAAACTTCTAATGCAGACTTTCTGCGCCTCGCCGGTGAAATTGCAAGATTTGTAGCGTACGAAGCATTCCGTGACGCAAAAGTTTCGCCAACAACCGTTGACACACCTGTTGTCAAAGGAGCACCTGCAGTCAAAGCCGATACGCAGTACATAATCATCCCAATCCTTCGTGCAGGACTGGGTATGAGTCCAGCGGCTCAAGAAATTCTTCCAGTGCACAGAGTTTGTTTGATGGGTCTGCGTCGAAACGAAGAGACACTTCTTCCAGACGTGTATCTCGATGGTGTTCCTGAAGACCTTGGTGGTGCACCAATTGTTATTTGTGACCCCATGCTGGCAACTGGTGGATCACTCGTCTGCGTGCTCGACATCATCGCTCAGCGCAATCCTGGTCCAGTGACAGTGCTGTGTTTGCTTGCAGCGCAGCCGGGACTTGACTACGTGCTCTCTAAATATCCCGACATCAAGATTTTTGGTGCGGCACTAGACGCGAAATTGACTGATGTTGGTTACATCACACCAGGTCTTGGTGATGCTGGCGATCGACTCTTTGGCGCTCCAGTTCATTAACTAGAGACCAATGTCCTCGTTCCAAAGTTCGGGGTGCTCGTGAGTGAACTTCGAAAGTATTTCAATACATGCTTTGTCATTTAAGACAACGATCTCTACACCAAGTTCTTCGAGCCAGTCGTGCCCACCATGGAACGTCTCAGCTTCACCAATAACTACAGCGCCGATATTGAATTGGCGAACAAGCCCTGAGCAGTACCAGCATGGTGAGAGCGTGGTGACCATTACACAGTCGGGGTAGTCGCGACGACGACCTGCTTTTCTAAACGCATCTGTTTCTGCGTGCACCGATGCATCGTCTTCTTGGACTCGGCGGTTGTGTCCTGCGCCAAGGAGTTCACCCTCTCTGGTGAAGAGAGCCGCACCAATGGGAATGCCCCCTTCGCTAAGTCCAAGTGCTGCTTCTTGGTATGCAGTTTCGAGCATTTTGTTGGCTAGCTCTTTACTTAGTGGGACATGATTTTTGTTCATGGATGTAAGTATGCTCCAAAGTTGTAGTTGATTGCTCAAACCTTTACCAAGTTAATCAAAGGACTGAAAATGTCAGATCGCCAAACTGCTTTCCCCGCCGACTTTATGTGGGGCACTTCAACCGCTGGGTATCAAATTGAAGGTGGCGGAGACAATACAGACTGGTCTCGCTTTGAAACAAAGCCTGACACCATCGCCGCAGAGCCATGCGGGGATGCATGCGATTCATGGAATCGATACGAAGAAGACTTAGAAATAATTGAATCACTTGGACTCAATTCATTCAGACTCTCTCTCGAATGGGCAAAGATTGAACCTCAACAAGGTGTCATTTCTAAAGAAGCAGTCTCGCACTACAAAGATGTTTTGAAAGCGTGTCACGCCAAGGGTATTCAAACAGTTGTTACTTTGCACCACTTCACCTTGCCACTCTGGGTAGCTGACCTTGGTGGCTTCGAGAATCCGAATATTGCTGAGTGGATGGGAAGCTACGCAAAACTTGTGGCGACAGAGTTTGGTGAAGACATTGATATTGCCTGCACTATTAATGAGCCAAACATCGTTGCTCTCATGGGGTATCTGCTTGGCGTTTTTCCACCACAAGTGAAAGACCGTTC
>JBAWYN010000064.1:0-5766 GCA_037143535.1 Acidimicrobiaceae bacterium
TTGGCCGATACTTTGGACCGTGCCACGGGTCGATTCTTAGATGAAGACCGCTCACCTGGACGCAAGCTCGGCACAATCGATAATCGCGGAAGTCATTACTACCTCGCTCAGTATTGGGCGCAGGAACTCGCTCATCACCAAGATGAAGCCCTCGCAAGTTCGTTCCAACCAGTCGCTGATGCATTGACCTTGAACGAAGACAAGATTCTGGCTGAACTTCTGGGAGCACAGGGCAAGAGTACTGACGTAGGTGGGTACTTCCACCCGAATCCTCAACTAGCAAGCGCAGCAATGCGCCCATCGTCAACGCTTAACGCAATTATTGACGCGCTGTAGGTTTAGCTGTTTTGACCACGACGAATGGTGTTAAAAATTAGTGATGGAACTCTCACTTGGCATGATCACAATTGTTGTTGATGACTACGACAAAGCAATTTCGCATTATGTAGGTGATTTAGGTTTTCAATTACTGGAAGACACCGTGTTAACTGAAGAGAAGCGTTGGGTCATCGTTTCCCCCGGAGAGAGTGGTGCAAAACTACTTCTCGCGTGTGCCAGCACTCCTGCGCAAGAACTCGCAATAGGCAACGCAACTGGTGGTCGAGTTGGATTCTTTCTGAACACTTCTGATTTTCAAGCAACGTTCGAAAAATACAAGCGCAATGGCGTTACCTTTACTGAAGATCCGCGAAGTGAAACTTACGGCCAGGTGGTGGTCTTTAAGGATCTTTATGGAAACAAGTGGGACCTCATCGGTCCGAGAAAATAGGCTTTTCAAGCAATGACCATTGATCCAATACTCCTGAGACCAGCGGTTGAGCGAGTTCGCAGTGTTCTTGCCAGTGGCGAAAACACAGGGGAGATAAAACTTCTCGAGAGCTCGGCCCGTTCATCTAAGGAAGCTGCGGACTCACTTGGTATTGAAGTTGGTCAAATTGCGGCATCAATTATCTTTCGCCTACCTGATGATTCTCCAATTCTGGTCATTACGAGTGGAAGACATCGTGTCGATACCACACTGATCACCCAGCACTTAGGGATCGCAGAACTACTCAGAGCAGATGCTGATTACGTAAAAACAGTTTCAGGCTTCACGATTGGTGGCGTTAGTCCAGTTGGTTGGCTAACCAAGCCAGAAACGCTTATCGATGTGGCACTTAATGATTACGACGTTGTCTGGGCGGCGGCAGGACATCCTCACGCGGTGTATCCGACGACGTTTGACGAATTACAACGAATGACCGGTGCAACGGCATTGGTAGTGGGAGAGTAAAAGCATGAGGACAATTATTGAAAGAATTGCAGTTGCTGTTTCCATGATTTGGAACATGTATCTCGTTATTGGAGTGGTCTTTGGCGCATCGTATGCACTACATCGTGCAGCGGGGGGACAGTTCACTTCATTCCCAGCGTCGATTCGAATTTCGTACGTTTTGACCTTTGCGATCCTTGTATGGCAGGCAATTGTGTATGTGCGACTGACTAGAGGAATGTCTGTGCATCCAGCATGGTCAGTGAAAGTGCTCTTTTATGTAGAGGCCGCAAGCTTCTTTGTGAACTTAGTGTCACGAAGTTCGCTTGAGCGTTGGAATGCAATTCCTGCTGGAATTGTTGCTTACGTGTTCTACCGTGAGTGGCAGGCTACTAAGTCGTAATTACTCGGGCAGTGTTATGCCTAAGCGCTTCAAATAACCAAGACCCATGATTGCTGCCTCGCAGCCAATGGCTTCTAGGTCTGCAACGTCTTTTTCGTCTCGAACGCCCCCTGCAGCGACAACTCGAATTTCACTTCGACACACCTGCTCGTACAGCGCCAGATCTGGTCCTTGCATGGTGCCATCTCGTGAAATTGCTGTTACGTGAAGACGAGTTACTCCAGCATCAACACATCTGGCCACGGCGTCGTCGACACTGACACCTGAAGAGCTCAGCCATCCTCGAACACTTATTTCACCGTCTCGAACATCAAGTGCGACTACCAATTGTTCATTCAGCGCATCGGCAAATTCTTTCAGTGACGTTGGCTCAGCCCACGCAGCGGTACCCACAATCACACGAGCAGCTCCTGTAGCAATAGCTGCCTTGGCGGCGTCTACTGAACGAATGCCGCCAGAAACCTGGAGAGGGATACCTGCTGATGCAGCTAAGCATCGCTTAACGACTTCGAGGCGCAGGGCCCCATCACGCGCACCCTGCAGATCGACCACGTGTATGAGTTCTGGCTTTGTTGCAACGATGCGCCCCATGAATTCTTCAATTGGCTGGCGGAAAAGGACGCGGTCATAATCGCCTTGTTCTAGGCGTACGGCGTTATCGCCAAGGAGGTCAAGGGCTGGGATTATTTGCATAGTAGCGTGTTAGCATGCTAGCATAGCATCATGACATCTGGCAAAGTTATACCAGCGGCCGAAAAGGCAGAGACGGGCGAGCGTTTCGACGAACTCGTTGCTGCCTTCACACGACTGCGTGATCCAGAAACCATTGCAGCCTTTCTAAAAGACATCTGCACTGGCGCTGAGCTTGACGCAATGGGACAGCGCTTACAAGTTGCTCGACTCGTCAATGAAGGTATTACGTATCAAGAAATTTCACGACGCACCGGTGCGTCAACAGCAACAGTGACTCGAGTCGCACAGTGGTTACACCACGGCGAGGGCGGTTATCAGGCTGTACTTAAGAAAGGTCGCAAATGAATCGACTAACCATGGCCCTTCCATCAAAAGGACGCCTTCGCGAACCATCATGGCAACTACTTGAGGCGAGTGGCGTCTCACCACAAGAACCAGGAGAGCGCGTGCTCCAGGCACACTGTCGCAATGCTGACATTGATCTCCTTTTTGTCCGCGCTGACGACGTTCCTGAATATGTCCAAGACGGCGTCGTTGACTGTGGCATCACTGGACTCGACCTCGTTGCGGAGCGAAGCAGCAACGTCGAAGTGCTCCTTCGACTCGGATACGGAACATGCTCGCTCCAAGCTGCAGTTCCAATGGAAGACACGGCAACTCAAATCTCAGACCTAAATGGTCGCCGTATTGCAACGTCACACCCAAACATTGTCGCCAAAGTGCTCGGTGAGCTCGGAATCAAAGCAGAGATTGTTCAAGTATCTGGCTCAGTAGAAATCTCACCACGTCTCGGATTGGCTGATGCGGTGATTGACCTTGTTTCGACGGGCAGCACACTTCGCACGAATGGACTTCGCTCAATAGGAACAATCTTTGAATCCGAAGCAGTTCTCGTTGGCCGAGTGGGTTCAGCAAACCTTGAGGCGGCCCGTACCCTTTCTACAGTGCTCGGCTCAGTCATCAATGCGCGTGCAAACAGGTATCTCATGTGCAACGTTGAAAAGTCAAACCTTGAAAAAGTCACCGCACTACTTCCTACGAAGGGTTCTCCAACAATCATGGACCTCGCTAACGGCACCACAGTTTCTGTTCACGCACTCGTACCTGCAGCCGACATTTGGTCACTCCTACCAAAGCTTGAAGCAAGTGGCGCAAGTTCAATCCTTACCCTTCCAGTAGAAAGAATGGTCCGATGAGTTCTCAAGTAAAAGTTGATCGCAAGTTCACCATTGAAGACATTGTCAATGACGTCAAAAGCCGCGGTGATGCTGCGGTAGTTGAGTGGACGAATCTTTTTGATGGTACGAACTATGAAAAGCCGCAACGTGCTGAAGCGTATGGTGACATTCCAACGGCAGCAATTCTTGCGGCTGCAGAAAACGTACGAACCTGGCACGCAGCGCAGCGCCCCCAGGACGTCATGATGGAAGTAACTCCTGGTGTAACTCTTGAGCGTCGTTGGACACCACTGCGTTCTGTGGGACTCTACGTACCAAAAAACCTTGTTTCTTCACTGATAATGACTGGCATCCCGGCACAAGTTGCTGGTGTTGAGCGCATTGTTGTCTGCACCCCGCCAAGTGGCGCGGCTGCAGTAGCTGCTGCCGCAGCGCTGCTCGGCATTGATGAAGTGTGGGCTATTGGTGGGGCGCAGGCAATAGCCGCCATGGCGTACGGCACAGAATCAATGGCACCAGTTGACAAGATTTTTGGACCAGGCAACGCAGCGGTCAATACTGCAAAGCTGATTGTTAGTCGCGATGTTGCAATCGACCTTCCAGCAGGTCCAAGTGAAATTGTTGTGGTCGCAGATGACGGAGTCGATGAGACACTCGTCGAGCAAGAAATGGCTGCACAAATGGAGCACGGCCCAGATTCACGAGGATTCATTGTTCGTGTGGGCAACGATCTTGAAGCTGCACTGTTAGAAGTTGAACAGTATGCGGCTGAGCACGTTTTCCTGCTTGGCGAAAAAGCTGAGTCACTGGCACCACGAATTAGAAATGCTGGCTCAGTGTTTGTTGGTAAGTACTCACCAGTTCCTGCCGGAGACTATGCAACGGGCGGCAATCACGTTCTTCCAACCGGCGGATGGTCTAAGTCGACTGGCGGACTTGGCCTTGAGAGCTTTATGAAAACAGTCACCGTTCAGCGTGTGACCAAAGAAGGGCTTGAGAAATTGGCACCAACAATCGAAGCATTGGCAGAGCTAGAAGGTCTTCCAAGTCACAAGGCCACGGCGCGTCGTGACTAGGCCAGAAGCCCTCGAGGCATACCAGTGGCCCCCTTCGAATGAAGCGATTGCAGCTTCAGTGGGGATTGATCCACGCAACATCATTCGATTTGATGGCAATACTCCAGCAACGCCACCCGCCACGGCACGACCAGCCGCACTCGCAAAAGCGCTAGCTGACATAAATGAATACGATCGTGGTCGTTATGAGTCACTTCGTCAAGCGATTGCAGATAAGCACGAAGTAGATCTCGATCAGGTTGCCATTGGTGCGGGAAGTGATGAGTTCATTGTTCTGCTCACACGTATCTTCGCTGAAGGTGGAACTGTCGCAACTGTTCCTGCGTTTTCATACTCAATGTACAGGTACGCCGCCATCATGGCTGGCGCCACGATCATTGATGATCCAGAGAAGGCTGACCTCGTCTTTGTTTGTCGACCAAACAATCCAACGGGGGAGCTTCCTGACATCCCTAAGGTGCCAGGTCAACTCGTAATTGATGAGGCGTACGCCGACTACGCAGGAGTTGATGCGTTTGATGAAGTTAGCAACGGTGCAATCATCCTTCGCACGTTTTCTAAGGCCTATGGCCTCGCTGGCGCTCGTGTTGGCTACGCCATTTCGAATAAAGAGTTAACCGCAGTCATCACCTCGAGACAGGCACCACTTTCGGTATCTGCACTCTCGGCATCCCTAGCGCTTGCAGCGATATCAGTCCCCCTCAACATTGAGGGTCAAATAGCTGAGCGCGAACGAATGGTGAAAGAGCTCACAGCACTTGGACTGGTTCCAGCGAAGTCGTACACGAACTTCCTCTTCATTCCCATGGAGAATCCGCAGGAACTTGTTGACAAGTTGATGGCGTACGGCACAATTGTTCGCGCCTTTAAGGGTGGACTTCGAATCAGCATCCGTGACGAGATTGATGATGACATGTTGCTAAGCGCTCTTCGCGCAGTGCTGAAGGGTGAAGATGTTGAAGCATCGCCACTTCGTTATCGCCGCGCTACTGCAGAAACACTTCTGACAGTGCGCCTGCGCATACCTGGTGAAGGTCGTGTGTACGTGAACACAGGACAGGGCTTCTATGACCACATGTTGCACGCACTTGCGTTCCATGCAGGCATGGATCTACGCCTCGAAGGCGTTGGTGACTTAGAAACTGGCGAGCACCACGTTGTTGA
>JBAWYN010000065.1:0-5697 GCA_037143535.1 Acidimicrobiaceae bacterium
GCACTTATCACTGACGTTCTAAGAAGTGGTGCCACAGTTGTAATCAGTGCGCACGACAAACTAAAAAGTGAAGCACTGCAACCACGCACAATTGTTTTAGGTGGCGGACGAATTGTGAGCGAGTCATGATCCGTACTGCGCTGCTTGTTTTCAAAAAAGATCTTCGTATTGAAATGCGCAGTCGCGTTCTGTTGTGGCAAGTGCTGCCATTTGGAGTTATGGCATTGCTTCTTTGCGGAATTGCACTCGGGCCATCGCGCGCTGGAAACTCATCAGCTGGTCCTGGACTGTTTTATTTAGTGACACTTCTTGTGGCACTGCTCATGATCAATCGCAGTCAGTCTGTTGAGAAGACTCCTGGTACGAAGGCGTCAGTGGCCACCTTGGGCCTCGACCCAGCGGGAGTGTTCCTGGGAAAGTCACTGGCCCTAGCAACTGAACTCTGGGTAACGGGAATTATCCTGCTCGGTGGATCTGTGGTGATCCTTCACACGAGCCTGCACGGGGCGATTCTGGCCCTGCCAAGTGTCGTTGTCACACTGGCAGCTCTGGCGGTAGCGGGGACTTTGTACGGGGCCCTCACCTCTGGCGGTGACGGGGCAGCGACCCTGCTCCCGGTCCTTGCTCTTCCAGCATTTGCTCCATTACTTATTGCCGGGGAACGCTCATTTAGCGCTGCGCTAAATCACGGTGGAATCTGGCGATGGTGGCTAATTCTCAGCGTCGCACTTTCCGTGTACACCGCAATTGGAATTCTCCTTTACGGTGTATTGGAGGAATCATGATGAAACAGCTCTCCCAACGACTTTTCGGACCGCTCACACTCATTGCCATGGGTGCGACTCTTGTCCTCGGCCTCTGGGTCGTTCCACCTGACCAAGTCCAGGGCGAACTTGCTCGACTTGTTTACGTTCACCCATCAGTTGCGTGGGTAGCGCTCTACGTCTCTTTTGGCACGGCAGCAATAGCTAGTGCGCTCTATCTATGGAAGCGCACTCGTTCTGAAGTTATGGACAGAGTTGCCAACTGTGCAATGGAAGTAAGCGTTGTATTTATTGCGCTCACCCTTATTACTGGATCCATCTGGGGTCGCCCAGCGTGGGGAGTGTGGTGGGTGTGGGACGCGAGACTTACTTCAAGTGCAATCCTCGGAGTCCTGGCCCTCGGTTACCTAGCGCTTCGACGTGCAAACGATGACGTACAACTTCGTGCACGCCGTAGTGCAGTGTTCGCAGTACTCGTTGCCATCAATGTTCCAATTATTCACTTCTCAGTGCAGTGGTGGAAGACACTGCACCAAGGCGCGACGGTATTCAATTCCAATCGCCATTTGTTGATTCATGGATTACAAGCGTGGACGTTGCTCATTAGTTTTATTGCCTTCACGATGTTGTTCTTCTGGCTGCTTCGCTATCGTTACCGTCTCGAAGTTCAGCGCGAGAATCTTGCTGGCGCTTCACTCGAAGAAGCCCTCGCATCACGCAGACGAGAAGGAACACAGTAATGAACTACGTCTACTGGGGATATGGATTCACATTCGTAGGACTTGGGCTCTATGTCTTTTCAATCTGGTGGCGAGGACGACGTGTCGGACGCTGACGCAACAAATGGCTTAAGCCCAGTTGCACCTCCTGCAACAAAAAAGAGAAATCGCACGAGGACTATCGGAGTAATCGGTGTCTTGGTTCTGGCAATCGTTGCACTACTCAGTCAGGGCATCCTTCACTCGCTTAATTACTTCGAAACAGTTGATCAAGTCCTCGCAAAGCGAGCATCATTTGGAACTGAAACAATGCGCCTCGAAGGTGTTGTAAAGCCTGGATCAATTATCAGAACTTCTTCAGGAGCTTCGTTTTACGTGACGGGCTCTAGTGGGGAAGTATTTGTTACGTCCAAGGGCACACCCCCACAGTTATTCCAAGACAACATCCCGGTAGTGGTTGTTGGCAGCTTCACGACAAAGACTTCAATGAAATTTGCTGGCACGCAGATCATGGTGAAACACACTGCTTCATACATTGCAAAAAACCCTAAGCGCGTTAAGGCTCCGAATGGATCTGTTCGATGATTTCATGGGTAGGTCGGATTGCGCTCTACGTAGCCTTCTTTGCAGCTGTTGGTGGCGTTACCAATCAGGCGTTAGCGCTTAGATCTAAGAAGCCAAGCAATTCGCTGAAGTGGTCACTACTGCTTCTCTTGGGTATTTCTGTCGCAGTAGGTGACATGCAGACAGCTCTCATCACTCACAATTTCTCATTGGCGTACGTGGCGGAGAACAACGCAACCTTCACGCCGTTGATTTACTCAATTACTGGAATGTGGTCAGCACTTGAAGGCTCGTTGCTTCTCTGGTCATTGATCTTGAGCGTTCTCACCTTCGCAGTTATCTATTACTACCGCCGTGAGGCTGATGACGAAGTTGTTTCGTGGGCCACGATTGTTCTGTTCGTGGTCGGTGGATTCTTTTTGCTCATCATGGCTGGACCCGCTGATCCGTTCCTTCGTAACACCGCAAAAGTCTTACAAGGAGCTGGTCCGAATGCACTCCTGCAGAACAACCCACTCGTAGCAATCCACCCACCGCTTCTCTACTCAGGCTTTGTTGGTTTCACCATTCCATTCGCCTTCGCGATTGCCATGCTTATTACGGGCCGGGTGCAAGAGCGCTGGCCACTAGAGCAGCGTCGTTGGACGGTTCTCGCTTGGGGACTACTCAGCGTGGGAATTGTTCTCGGTGCGTGGTGGAGTTATCAAGTACTTGGCTGGGGAGGATTCTGGGGCTGGGACCCAGTTGAAAATGCAGCGCTACTGCCGTGGTTGACGGCAACTGCCTACATTCACTCAGTCATTGTCCAAGACCGCCGAGGGCTGTTTCGAGTGTGGAACCTTTCACTCGCTGTTGCAACGTTCTCGCTAACAGTGCTTGGAACGTTCTTCACCAGATCTGGAGTACTCGTCAGCGTGCACGCATTCTCTGCGAGCACGCTCGGGCCACTGCTCATTGGATTCTTCCTTTTCAGTCTTGCGCTGGGGCTCGGTCTCATTGCGTGGCGAGGGGACAGACTCCGCTCACCAGTTGGCGTTGACCACCCACTTTCTCGAGAAGGACTCTTTGTCGCGAACAATGTTTTGTTCGTGGGCTTCGCGATTGTGGTGCTACTGGGCACCGTATTCCCACTTCTCTATCAAGCAGTTAACGGCGGGCAAGTAACAGTAGGAACTCCGTACTTCGCAACAATCGCGGCTCCAATGAGCATCCTCCTTCTTTTCCTCATGTCACTTGCCCCACTGGTGAGCTGGCGCACAGTTGATAAGGCAGTTCTCTGGACTCGAATTCGCTTCAGTGCATGGAGCGCAGTACTCGTCACAGTTCTACTTATTGCATTCAATGTTCGAAAGCCCGCAGTGCTGCTTGCGTACTTCCTAGGCACTGCTGCAGCCGGATCGGCGCTTCGCATGATTAGCTCAATCATTGTTGCAGCGAAGCGACGCGGTAAAACCTGGTCGTTCCTTCGTGCACCAACCCTCGGTGGCATGGTGGCTCACGTTGGCGTGGTGATCCTGGCACTTGGCATCGTGACTTCAACTTCGTACACCACGAGAGAAGAAGTCTCGCTGGCACCAGGCCAGAGCACTGTGGTGAGTGGTCAGTACGTTAAGTACTTCGGTATGCACGAGGTAAAGGATTCACTCAGAACTTCGACGCAGCTGATTGTGATGGTCGGACGCAACGAACTGAGACCAGCCATCACTACTTTTAATGGACGGTCCAGCCAAGCAGTTGGAACCCCAGCCATTGATTCAAATCTTCTACGAGATGTGTACGTAACCTTTGACGCCGTTGGTGGCAACGGACAAACTTCTGGAGCACAGGTGCAAAACGACCTTCCTGCTGGCTCAGTGGTACTTGGTGTCACCGTCGAGCCTCTTATTGCGTGGCTTTGGATTGGTGGACTCATTATTGGACTCGGAAGTGTCCTTTCGTTTCTGCGACGCAGGCACAACGATGAGGTGGCAAGTTGAGACGCAGTGTTGCAATTTCGAGCACTGTGCTTCTCGCTGTCGTAGTTGTTTTTTCAGTATTCCTTGGAACTCGCCACGCAGTCAATGATGCGACCGATGTCAAGAGTCCGCTGTTAGGAAAAATGGCACCAAATTTCTCTGGTGAAGAGTTAAAAACAAATGCTCGTGGTGGGACGTTCACTCTTTCCAAATACCGCGGAGACATTGTTGTCATAAATTTCTGGGCATCGTGGTGCGTTCCTTGCCAAGTTGAATCTCCGAACATCTCTACATTCGCTTGGGAGCAGAAAAATAATCACGTTCAAGTTATTGGCGTTGTCTTTAATGACTCAGTTAGCTCGGCAACTGCCTTTTCAAAGAAGTACGGCGATCTTTTTCCGTCCATCATCGACCCGGGTGGGCTGATTGCAAATAGTTACGGCGTGACTTCGCCACCAACAACGTTCGTGCTCAATACCAAAGGCGAAGTTGCGGCAACGCTTATTGGGCCGGTTTCCACCAAGCAACTAAATGAAGTTGTGAAGCGGGTGCGCGGATGAAGTTGATCAAATCTTTCTGGACGTGGCTAGCGGCCTGTGTGCTGGTGATCAGTGCTGCATTTATTAGTGCTCCAAGTACTTCCAGCATTGATTCACGAATAGCGAAACTTGAAACTCTGGTGAAGTGCCCATCGTGTGACGACATTTCAGTTGCAGTGAGTAATTCCACGTCGGCAATTGCAGTTCGCCATGAAATTGCTGCATCAGTGAAGAGCGGAAAGACTGATACCGAGATCTTGACGTCACTTGAAAATAGATACGGCACTCAGATTCTCCTCAGTCCTTCAACGTCTGGAATCGGCACCATTCTTTGGCTTGGTCCACTACTTGTTGTGTTGGCCATAGTTTTTATCGGTCTTCGACTTAGAGGCAGGACGAAGTGAACCGTGAAGAACAGGTCCTGAGAGACGAAATTACGCTTCGTGAAGCATCGCTCCAAGATGCCAAGCGTGAGCTCGAAGCTGGGGAATTATCACATAGTGATTTTGAGCAAATTTGCACTCGTGAAGAAAAAGCAATTGCTACAGCACTCGAAAAGATCAGTGCTCTTACAAACGCTGTGCCCAAGGTTGCGGTTCGCCGTGTCAGAAAGAAGCGACTACTAGTTGTAGCGATTATTGCTTTTAGCCTCGCTATCGGAACCATCCTCTGGTCGGCACTCTCTCCTCGCCAGCAAGGAACTTCAATTACTGGCTCAGTGCAACTTGGCAATAGCGCTCAGGTAAAACAGCTACTACTGGAAGCAGAAGCAGACATTGCTAACGGAAAAATTGCGACCGCTCTCGATGCCTACAACCAGGTCCTCGCAATCGATGCCAAGAATGTCACGGCACTTACACAGGCTGGGTGGCTCGACTTCAGCGCCGGAAGTTCTTCAAAGAACGCAGAACTCGTTACAAAAGGATCACGACTAATTTCTGATGCTTACGCACTTGCTCCAAACAATCCAGCAACCGTGCTCTATTCAGCCATCGTTGCTTATTCCTACGGTGAATCAAAGATCGCCAAGCAACTCTTCAGACAGTTCTTGGCAGTGAAGCCATCAGACGCTCAGTTGGCGGTGGCTACACCGTTCTTAAACAAACTTGGTATTACACCGTAATTAGACGCTGACACCAAAAAGGCTCAGCGCAAT